>NZ_JBFAPT010000019.1:0-229620 GCF_040676845.1 Nonomuraea sp. NPDC049504 | reverse complement strand
TTCCGAACCCGGAAGTTAAGCTTCCCAGCGCCGATGGTACTGCACTCGGGAGGGTGTGGGAGAGTAGGTCACCGCCGCACAAACTTTCAAGGAAAAGGGTCTCGACACCAGGTTCTGGTGTTGAGACCCTTTCCGCATGTCCGGACCCCCTTTTTTTCCGCATGTCCGGGGGTCTTTGGGGCTGGGGTCTTTTCGGTGTGTTCCTGGTCTTTTTTGGAAGGTCGCGGTCTCGTCGTCTGGGCGGGGGTCTTCGGGGCTACGCGGTCGAGGTCGCTGTTTTTCGCCTGCGGGGTCTTCCAGGGTCGCGGGCTTTCGGATGGCCGCGCGTCTTCTTTGAGCGCCGGGGCTTCTCCGGTGGTGTCGGCACGCAGCTCTCAATCCCCGAGCCCCAGTCGTCCCGCGTCCAGTCCGCCATGCCCAGTCCCTGACCTCCGGGCCCGACTCCCAGTTCTCCCTCAGGGCTCGGCCCTGAGCGTCGAACTAGACTGCAACGTCGGCGCTTGGCCGTCTTGCTTGAGGTTGTAGTGGCTGTTGTTCAGCTAGCGTCCGGTTGGCATTTGGTCGGGCCTTCGCGTGTTCGGATCACCTATAGGGGTGGTCCGGTGCTCCCTCGGAGGGGTTGGGGTCGTTCCCGCGCTGGGGCCAGCCGCTGATTCCGATGGGTTGGTTGCGGTGGTAGTGGTCGAGGCCGGCGATCGTGTACGGGACGGTGTTGTCCGGTATGCGATGGGCCGGGAACCATTCGACGGCGGCGCACTTGTGGGGTTCGGCATTGATGATGTCGCCTGTCCAATGACTGGCGGCGAAGAAGAAGCCGATGCGGGGCCTGCCTTCGGGGTTCAGGTGATGGAGGACGGTCGCCGGGCGGAGGGAGGCGGGGTCGAGGTGGACGCCGACCTCTTCCCTGGTTTCTCGTAGCGCGCATTTGATGACCGTCTCGCCCTCGTCCAGGTGGCCTGAGGGAAGACAGAACCAGCCGTCCCGGTAGCCGGTGCCTTGGCGTAGGCAGAGCAAGATGTTCTCGTCCTGTTCAAGGATCACGTGGACGTCCACGGTGACCTGCTGGCGCTGCGGCAAGAGACGTCCTCCCACGAATCGGCGCTCTGTGGCGGTAACGATGGTGCTGGGCTCGCGGGGGAGCCATGGGTCGGCGTATCGGTAGTGATCGGGCTCCTGCGTGGAGCCGGTAAGAGCGCTGCGGTCGTCGATGTGACCATCATGCGCCGCTTAAGGCGAGCTCGGCTACCGCTGGTTGTGTGATGGTCGCGCTGCGTTGCCTGTAGGCGCTCCTCGCCTCCGCGCCTTATACCCGCGACCCCCGTGTCCTCGCGGCTGCCGTGTTCGCGCCCGCGCCCTCGTGGCTGCGCTCCCGTGGCCTGTGGTCCGCGCGTTAGTGCCGGGGATCGCGTGGTCAGCACCTTCGCGCCCTTCACTTCGGTGCCCGGCGATTCTGTGGCCCGGGACGACCTGGCCCTGTCCTCATCGCCCCGTGCCGTCATGGCTCTACGGCTCCCGTGGCCCTCAGGGCGCATGCTCCGAGGGCTCATGCCCCCGGAGCTCGTGCCTCCAGGCCCATGCCTCCGGGGCTCGTGCTCCTGGGCCGTGGTCCGTTTGAGCCCTTGTGGTCGGCGTTTTCCTGGTTCGTGCCTGTCTGCGCGCTGGGCTCGTGGCCCCCTGAGCTCCCGGCTTCATGGCACCGTCTTGCTGGTCGCGGGTGTGCGTTGTCGGGGCCCGGTGGGGGTTCAGGTGACGTGGGTGGCGATGGTGCGGGCGCAGGCCAGGGATTCGGCGTGGGTGGTGTCTACCTCTACGTCGTAATGGACGCCTTGGTGGACCACGTCCGCCTGTTGCGTGGCCATGCCGTGGACGCGGTTGCCGCGGGCCAGCTCGCGGCCGGCGGCAACCTCGCTGTCGCACTTGACGCCGACCCATAGGACGTCGAGGCCGGCCAGGGCCTTTTGCCAGCGTTCCTGGGAGGCGGCGCCGCCGAGGAAGACGTCGTCGATGATGATGTGGGCTCCGGCGCGGGCCATCGCGGCCACGCCCTCGGACCAGGCGCGGTCGAGGGCGGCGAATTCGGGCCCGACGTTCACGCTGCCGTCGGGGCCGATGTCGAGGCCTGCCTCCGACGCCTGTAGGGCCGCCGGCAGCGCATCGACCATGGTGTCGACCCCTAGGGCGAGCCAGGGGACCGGCAGGATGGCCTGCAGGCAGCGTACGATGCCTGACTTGCCGGAGCTGGATCCGCCGTTGAGCACGATGACGTCCGTTGCCATGCGGATTACCTTACGGGGGCGCGGCGGCGGCCCGAAACGGGTTTTCGGCAGCTCAGCGAGCTCGCATGCGTTTGGCGCGATCTTCCCGGGTCAGAGGTGCAGGGTGCCGGACATCACTGTGATCGCCTGGCCGGCGAGATGAACGCGATCGCCGGCGTACGTGACGTGTACGACGCCGCCGCGCTTGGACAGCTGCGCCCCCACAAGAGACGTACGGCCGAGGCGGTCCGCCCAGTACGGCGCCAGGGCGCAGTGGGCCGAGCCGGTGACCGGGTCCTCGGGGACGCCGACGTTCGGGGCGAAGAAGCGGGAGACGAAATCCGACCCGGCAACCGGGCTAGTAACCGGCTCAGCATCCAGCTCGGTATCGGTGCCTGCGGCTGTCCCGGTGTCCGTCTTGGAGCCGGCGGCGGTGACGATGACGCCTCTCGCGTCGACTGCGGTGAGGGCCGGGATATCGGGGGTCAGGGCCGCGACCGTTTCCGCCGAGTCCACCTCCACCAGCAGGTCGAGCTGGCTTTTTCCGACCCGGACCGGGGTGACGCCGAGCGCTTTCTCCAGGCCGGGAGGAACGGTGGTGGAGGTCACCTCCTTGGCCGGGAAATCCATTGTGATCATGTTGTCGGGGCGGCGATTCACGGTAAGGGTGCCGCTGGCCGTACGGAATTCGAGCGGGCCCGTCGCGGCTCCTGTCGAATAGAGCACGTGCGCGGTGGCCAGCGTGGCGTGACCACACAGTGTGACCTCGACGGCGGGGGTGAACCAGCGCAGGGAATCTCCGAGCAGGAAAGCGGTCTCGGAGAGGTTCATCTCGGCCGCTACGCTCTGCATCCATCGGTCAGTAACCGGAGAGTCCAGCAGGCAGACGGCTGCGGGATTACCCTTGAAAGCTGTGCCGGTGAAGGCGTCGACGGTGAAGAGGCGCATGTGGCCGATGGTATACGGGGGGCGGATATCCAGCTGCAAGCGGGCTGCAAGCCGTACAAAATGGAATTAGGGCTGGGCGTGTCGCGTGGCGAATGCGGAATCGTCGGTTACCGTCCAATGTGTAGGGACGTGCCGATTACGGTGAGTTCCTGAGGAAAGGACAAGCCGATGGGGGCAGTGCGCAAGGTGGTGAGCTACCTTGGCCTGAGCGGGGTCGAGCACTACGACGAGGGCTACGAGTACGACGAGCAGTACGAGGACGAATACGTCCCGGCGACCGAGCGGGCCGCCCGCAGGTGGCGTGCGAACGTCGACTCGTCGCGGATCGTCATGGTGCAGCCGCTCAAGTACAACGACGCACCGTTGATCGGCCAGCATTTCCGTGACGGCCAGACGGTGATCATGGATGTCACGGGCATGTCGATGTCCGAGGCGACGCGGATGGTGGACTTCGCGGCCGGGCTGGCGTTCGGGTGCGAGGGCCGGATCGAGCGCATCGCGGAGCGGGTGTTCCTGCTCGCGCCGGCGCACGTGGAGATCGAGACCACCTGACCGGGTGGCGCCGGTTCACGCCGGCGATTCCGCGCGCCGGGCCCGGCCGAGGTGGCCGGGTGCCGTCTCGACGCCGTCGTGGCGCCGTGTCGATGTCGTGCGAGCTGGGCCGTCTCCCTCCCGGTCCCAGGCCGCGCCCCTTTCCCTGTTTTCGCCGGGGGACCCTTCGACCCTCCTGTCCTTACGCTTCGTGAGCGGACGGCCACTTCCACGAGACCGCTGCACGACTTCTACGAGGGGCAGGCCGCCGTACGCGCGGCGCCGAGGGGCGGGTCGCCGGATGCGCGTCGTCTGGGGGCGGCGGCCCTGTGGGCGACGGGTCCCGGTAGCGCTTCTCGCAGTGGGTGCCCATCCAGAGGGAGTCGTCCGCAGCGGACGGGCCGCCGTGGTGGGCGGCCCGTGGTGGGCGGCCCGTGGGGGTCGGCCGGTGGTTTTGGTTGGGTTCCGTCAGTGGGCGGCGCGGGGGCCGCGGCGGATCAGGCGGGTGAGTTCTGTGGCGTCTTCGGCGGCTTCCTTGGCACGGGCCTCGGCCTCCCGTGCGTACGCGTGCAGCGCCCACACCGCGCCCTCGGCCAGCTCTTTCAGCTCGCTGACCTGCCCCGCGACGTAGCGGGCGTCGGCCTCGACGAGTTTGCGGCGCTGCCAGAGCTGCCAGCCGGCCAGGCCGATCATGGCGACGCCCGCGGCGGCGAGCAGGTGCTCGGCCACGACGGCGCCGATCAGGCAGGCGACGCCGAGGACGATGAGCACGATGGCGGCCCACGGGCGGCCGCGCGGCACCACGCCCTCGGTGAGGATGGAGTGCTCGGCCGCGGCCAGCGACTCCTGGTCGGGGCCCTCGGGGTGCAGCCGGATGCGATGGCCGAGCAGCGGAACGGTGAGCGTCTCGGGTGGTTCGAGGCGGCTGTCGGCTTCGAGCTCCTCGGCCACGCCGCGCAGGATGGGCGCGGCGACGTGCAGCGCGATCGCCGCCAGGTGTGGGTCGGCGCCGGGGCGCAGGTCGTCGAGCAGGTACGTGCTGAGCGAGGCCATCGGCCCGGCCGGCCCGCTCTGGCCGATGAGGGAGCGCAGCACGGCGAGCGGTTCGTTCTCGGCCCAGCTGCCGGCGGGGTCGCCGGCGCTGTTGTCGAGCGGCGCGCCGAGGGTCTGCTCGGACTGCCGGGCGGAGGTGATCTCGGCGCAGCGGGCGCGCAGCCGGGCCAGGCGGGCGGCGGCCACGGCGGGCTTGGCCAGCTCGGGGATCTCCGCCATCTCGGGGAAGTCGGCCAGCGACGGCGGCACGACGACGGAGGGCTCGCCGGGCGCCAGGGCCTGCACCCATTGCTGGGCGTCGGCGTGGTTTTGGACGGCGAGGGCGTCGAGCTTGCGCAGCACGAAGATCTTGCCGGCGGGGCCGTAGGCGCCCCGGGCGGCGGCCAGCCAGAGCGAGCGCTGGCCGTGGGTGACGGGCCGGTCGATCGACAGCTCGCCGAACGCGGTGCCGAGCCAGGACGCGTGGATGCGGCTGCCCTGCCCGGAGACGGCGAGTGCGAGGCAGAGGAAGAGCGCGGTCTGCTGCTGGTCGCGCCCGGCGGCCCGGCTCAGCGGCTCGAGCGGGTCGTCGCCGGCGAGCAGCGCGACCAGCGCCTCGACGGCCGGTGGCAGCCAGTAGCCGGGTATGTCGCTGAAGCTCGGTGCGGCCGGTGGTGCGGCGCCGTTGGCGGCGAGGTGTGCCACCAGCGCCTCGGCATAACGGTGCAACTCGGTCGCTGCTGGGGGGCTCGCAGTCAGGTCCGTGCTCAAGGCAGAGAACTCCCCGTTTCGGCCGCGGTTCATGACCGCGTAAAGCCTAGCCGTTGGGGCGCGCGAACCGGGTGGAGGCGCGCCCACGACGATAGGGGAGACTTTGAGCCAACTGCCGGTTTACATGCGCTCGGGGACAGGGACACCGAGGAGACCGAGCCCCGTTTCGAGCACCCGCAGGGTCAGCGCGCACAGGGCGAGCCGGGAGGCGCGGGTGTCGGGGTCGACCCCTTCCTTGAGCACCGGGCACTGCTCGAAGAAGTCGGTGAAGGCGGAGGCGGTGGCGTAGAGGTACGCGCACAGCCGGTGGGGCTCGCTCAGCTCCGTCGCCTGCTCGACCACGCTGCCGAAGCCCAGCAGTTGCAGGGCGAGTGCGCGCTCCGGCGCGGCGCCGAGCCTGATGGGGCCGGTCGCGGCGGCGGGGTCGATCTCGCCCTTGCGGAAGATGGAGCGGATGCGGGCCTGGGCGTATTGGAGGTAGGGGCCGGTGTTGCCGGTGAAGGCCACCATGCGGTCGAGGTCGAAGACGTATTCGCTGTCGTGGCTGACCGACAGGTCGGCGTATTTCACCGCGGCCATGCCGACGGCGCGGGCGATCTCGTCCTGGGTCTCGGCGTCGTAGCCGCGGTCGGCGATCAGCGCGGCGGCCTTGTCGACGGCCGACTGGAGGAGGTCCATCAGCTTGACGGACTCGCCGGAGCGGGTCTTGAAGCGGCGGCCGTCCTTGCCGAGCATCATGCCGATCTGGACGTGCTCGGCCGAGACGGTGTCGGGCAGCCAGCCGGCCATGCGGGCGGCGGCGAACACCATGCGGAAGTGCAGGGCCTGATCGCTGCCGACGACGTAGAGGATGCGGTCGGCCTTGAGGTCGTGGACGCGGTAGCGGACGGCCGCCATGTCGGTGGTGGCGTAGCCGTAGCCGCCGTCGCTCTTTCTGATGATGAGCGGCAGCGGCCTGTCGTCGGAACCGGTGAAGCCGGGCGGGAACACGCAGAGCGCGCCCTCGCTCAGCTGCGCGGTGCCGGACGTCTCGAGGTCGTCGCAGGTCTTCTGGAGCATGGGGTTGTACATGCTCTCGCCGGCGATGTCGGCGTCGGTGAGGGTGACGCCGAGCATGTCGTAGACCTTGTTGAAGTAGCGCACGGTGGCGTCCATGAAGACGTGCCAGAGCCGCAGCGTGTCGGGGTCGCCCGACTGGAGGGTGCCGACCCGCGCGCGGGCGCGTGCCTTGAACGCCTCGTCGCTGTCGAACTTGGCGCGCGCCGCCTGGTAGAACTCGGTGCCCTGGCCGGCTTCGAGCTGGGCTATCGCGGCCGGTTCGCCGATGTCGAGCAGGTGCTCGATGAGCATGCCGAACGGGGTGCCCCAGTCGCCCAGGTGGTTCTGCCTGATGACGGTGTTGCCGACGTGTTCGTGCAGGCGGGCCAGCGAGTCGCCGACGATGGTGGTGCGCAGGTGGCCGACGTGCATCTCCTTGGCCGCGTTGGGCGCGGAGTAGTCGATCACCACGGTCTGCGGCGGGGTGCTGGTGCCGACGCCGAGCCGCTGGTCGGCGAGGATCTCGCCGGCCTCGGCCGCGATCCAGCCGTCGTCGAGCGTGATGTTGAGGAAGCCGGGGCCGCTGACCTCGACCGTGCCGGGGAAGTCGGACAGCTCGGCCCTGATCGCCTCTGCGACCTCCCGCGGGCTCCGTCGCAGGCGCTTGGCCAGGCTCATCGCGACGTTCGCTTGGAAGTCGGCGAACTGGGAGGGCCGGATCAGCGGGTCTGCGTCGGCGTGCTCGGAGCCGAACGCGCGGGCCAGCGCCTGCTGGACGCGCTCGGTGAGCACTTTCTGCGGGTCGGTCATGGTCTAAGGGTACCGGCGAGCTTGACCGCCACGCTTATCATTACGGCCGCCACGAGGGAGATGCCGACGGCGGTCAGGTCGTTGCCGAGATCGCCCGGCTGGAGGGCGAAGAAGTCTCTGACGAACGGCAGCGCGAGCCCGATCGCGAACAGCACCGCCATGGCCCCGACCAGCGCTCCGCGCCACCAGTTGAGCGGCCTGGCGATGAGCACGAGCACCCACCAGGTGGTGAGGAAGAGGGTGATGACGGCGGCGGTCTGGTGCTCCAGCAGATCGGAGGAGCCGTGGTGGGCGGCCCAGAACGTCGCGAGCACCGCCAGCGCGCACAGCACCCCGGCCGGTACGGCGAAGCGCATCACCCGGGGCACGAACCCGGGCCGCGAGCGTTCGAGGGTGGGCGCGAGCGCGAGGAAGATCGCGGGGATGCCGATGACGAGCGCGTTCGTCAGGGTGGAGTGGCGGGGCGCGAACGGGAACGCGATGCCGGCCAGCCCGACGAGCAGTGACAGCACGATCGCGTAGAAGGTCTTGGTGAGGAACAGGTTGGCGACGCGCTCGATGTTGGCCAGCACGCGGCGGCCCTCGCCGACGACGTGGGGCAGGGTGGCGAAGGTGTCGTCGAGCAGCACGACCTGCGCGACCGCCTTGGTGGCCGGGCTGCCGGTGCCCATGGCGATGCCGAGGTCGGCGTCCTTGAGTGCGAGCACGTCGTTGACGCCGTCGCCGGTCATGGCGACGGTGTGGCCGCGGGCCTGCAACGCGGTGACGAACGCGCGCTTCTGCTGCGGGGTGACCCGGCCGAAGACGGTGTGGCGGTCGAGCAGCTCGCCGAGCGCGGCGGGGTCGGCGGGGAGCGTACGGGCGTCGACGGCGCGCTCCGCGCCGGGGATGCCGAGGCCGGTGGCGATGGCCGAGACCGACAGCGGGTTGTCGCCGGAGATCACTTTGACCGTGACGCCCTGCTTGGCGAAGTAGCGCAGGGTCTCGTGGGCGTCGGGCCTGATGCGCTGGCTGAGCGTGACGAGCGCGACGGCCTCGATCTCGGCGTGCCCGTGCTGAGCTCGCTCCAAGCTGTCGGTACGGCACAGCGCCAGCACGCGCGTGCCCGAAGCGGCCAGCTCGGTGGCCCTGTCGTAGGCGTCGCCGCCCTTGAGCAGCACGTCGGGGGCGCCGAGCAGCCAGGTGCCTCGCGTACCGAAGTCGGCGCCGCTCCACTTGCGGGCCGAGGAGAACGGCACGCTCGCGCGGGCGCTCCAGCCGGCGGGCGTGGCGGGGTGGCGGGACTTGATGGCCTCGGCGGTGGCGTTGGGGTGGTCGTCGAGGTTCGCCAGGGCGGCGAGTGCCTGCTCGACGGGCTCGCCGTCGCCTACGGGCAGCACCTGGTCGAGGTCCATGCCGCCGGCGGTGAGCGTGCCGGTCTTGTCGAGGCAGAGCACGTCTACCCTGGCCAGGCCCTCGATGGCGGGCAGCTCCTGGACGAGGCAGCGGCGCCGGCCGAGGCGGACGACGCCGACGGCGAACGCGATGGAGGTCATCAGCACGAGCCCCTCGGGGATCATGGTGACGATGCCGGCGACCGCGCCGGTGATGGCGGTGCCGAGGTCGGCCGAGTTGTTCAGCTGGCTGTAGATGAGCAGGGCGCCGATCGGGACGACCAGCCAGGTGATGTATTTGATGAAGTTCGCCACGCCGGCGCGCAGCTCGGAGTGGGCGAGGTGGAAGCGGCTGGCCTCTTCGGCGAGCCGCACGGCGTAGGCGTCGGTGCCGACCCTGGTCGAGACGAACGCGCCCGAGCCGGCCACCGCGAAGCTGCCCGACAGCACGCGGTCGCCCGGCCGCTTGTGGACGGGGTCGGCCTCGCCGGTCAGCAGCGACTCGTCGATCTCCATGCCGTCGGAGTGGACGACCTCGCCGTCGACCAGCAGGCGGTCGCCGGGCCCGAGCAGGATGAGGTCGCCGAGCACCACGTCGCGGGGGTCGACCAGGCGTTCTTCGCCGTCGCGGCGCACGCGTACGGGAGCCTCGTTGATCACCGCGAGCCGGTCGAGCGTGCGCTTGGCGCGCAGCTCCTGGACGATGCCGATCAGCGCGTTGGCCACGATGACCAGCCCGAACAGGCCGTCCTGCCACTCGCCGAAGATCAGGATCAGTGCCCAAAGCACGCCGATGACCAGGTTGAACAGGGTGAACACGTTCGCTCTGAGGATGGCGCTCAGCGACCTGCTCGATCGGCGCGGCACATGGTTGGCCTTGGCCCCCGCTACTTGGGCGGACGTGAGCCCGTGGACCACCGAGGTGAGCCCCTCCACATAACCCCCCGTTTGTGTGGATCGGTCACACCCTAAAGGGTCGGCGCCCTTCCTCGAGGGTGACTTGATTCTGTCACCACAATCGATGCGAGCGGCCCGTGGCGGCCATGCGTTCGCCGATGGCGGGAACGACTCCGGCCGCGGCCAGGTCGGCGGCGAGCCGGCAGGCGGCGCTGATGCCCTGGGCCTTGGAGGCGCCGTGGGCGATGACGACGGTGCCGTTCAGGCCGAGCAGGACGGCGCCGCCGTACGCCTCGGCGTCGAGGCGGCGGCGCAGCTCGCGGATGCGGGAGCGCTGCAGCGCGGCGCCCAGCCTGGCGATCCTGCTGTCCTCGATCGCCTCCCGCAGCTCGGTGAAGGCGTAGCGGACGGCGCCCTCCATGGTCTTCAGCGCGACGTTGCCGGTGAAGCCGTCGGAGGTGATGACGTCGACCTTGCCGGTGAGCAGGTCGTGGCCCTCGACGTTGCCGGCGAAGTGCAGGCCGGAGCCGGCCTGGAGCAGTTCGTGGGCGCGCTTGACGACCTTGTTGCCCTTCTCGGCCTCGCTGCCGATGGTGAGCAGGCCGACCTTGGGGTCGTGGACGCCGTGGGCGAGCTCGGCGTAGATGGCGCCGAGGTGCGCGAACTGCAGCAGCATCTCCGGCTTGGCCTCGGCGTTGGCGCCGGCGTCCACGAGGACCGTGGGGGAGGGCAGGGTGGGGAGCGCGACGGCGATGGCCGGCCTGAGCACGCCCTGCTGGCCCTTGAGCCGCAGGCGGCCGGTGGCGACGACGCCGGCCGTCGACCCGGCGGAGACCACCGCGGCGGCGTCGCCGCGGCGCACGAGGTGGCAGGCGACCGCGATGCTGGACCGGGGGCGGCGCAGGCTGGCCAGCGCGCCCTCGTCCATGGCCAGCGCCTCCTCGGCCCTGACGATCGGGATCTCCTTGGTGGCGTCGTGGTCGGCGAGCGCCTCGTACAGCACGCGGGGCGAGCCGACGAGCACGACGGGCAGGCCGCGTTCGCGGACGGCGTGCACGGCTCCGGCCACGATCTCGTGGGGCGCGTGGTCGCCGCCCATGGCGTCGAGCGCGATCGGCCTGCTCTCTGACAAATGGTCACCTCGTACGGCTTCGAGCCCGCCGTCACGGCTTGGGCCGGAACGCGGGCTCGGATGTCCGCATCGCAGGCACGGCAGCTGCCAGGTTAACCGGCGGGTAGACCCTGATGGTCCCCGGCCGGGGCGCGTCGCGGCTAGCGCAGGTTCCAGTCGTCCAGGCCGCGGGTGACGATGACCTTCGAGAACGCGGACGAGCCGGTCAGCCGGATCAGCGGGCCGTCGCCGCTGCCGCCCGCGGTGCTCACGTTGCGCTTGCCGAAGACGGAGCCGCCCTCGTCGATGACGCGGGCGTCCGCGGGCACCCTGACGATGACCTTGCTGAAGTTCGCGCTGGTCTCGATGGTGATCTCGCGGCCGGGCAGCACGGCGTCGGACAGGTCGATGACGAGCGCGCCGAAGCCGGCCCGGAGCTTGAGGTGCCGGGAGGCCACCCAGCGGCCCTTGCGCACGATCTTGCTGAAGGTGGAGCTGATGACCTGCCGTTCGATGGCGACGGGAGCGGCCGAGGCCGTCACGTCGGGCAGGTCGTGGGTGAGGGGGACCAGCTCGCCGACGGTCTTGGCGTTGTAGGCGACGTCGAGGCGGTCGGCGTGCTCGACGCTGGTGAGTCTTCCTGTGGCGAGTGCTTCCGACAGGACGGCGGCCACGCGGTCGCGGTCTTCGTCTGAGGCGCGGAGCTGCGGATCCTGGGTCACGATATGTCAGTGTACGCCTGGACGCGATATGTCGCGAGTGCTCCGAACCTCAAGGAAAACTTGGAGACCGGCGGAACCGGTGACGGCAGTGGGCGCGTCCGGGTATTAAGAACCGTAGACGCGCGACAGGGTCGTGAGGTTTACACGCGATCGAACAAAAAAGATGGGAAAGGCCTAGTGATCTTGAACCAAGCTGGCACGCGACGCTTCCGGGCGTACACGTCCAAGCACCTCGACGAGCTCCTGCGGCGTGCGGGGCTTGGAGACGACGAGCGCCTCAAGGTGCGCGCCGTCGCCACGGTGCTGCCTTTCCGGACCAACGCCTACGTCGTGGATGAACTCATAGATTGGTCGGCTGCTCCCGACGACCCGATTTACCGGCTGGTCTTCCCACAGGAGGACATGCTGCCCGCAGCCGACGTCGCCCGGCTGGCCGACCTGCTCAAGGCCGAGGCGCCGAACGCCGAGATCCAGGCGGAGGCCAATCGAGTACGCGCCCAGCTCAACCCGCACCCCGCAGGCCAGAAGGAGCTCAACGTCCCGAAGATCGGCGACGAGCCCGTCCCTGGTATGCAGCACAAATATCCGGAGACCGTGCTGTTCTTCCCCAAACAGGGGCAGACCTGCCACGCCTACTGCACCTACTGCTTCCGGTGGGCGCAGTTCGTCGGTGACGCGGACCTGAAGTTCGCCTCCGACGACATCGACCAGATGGTCGGCTACCTCCGCCAGCACCCCGAGGTGACCAGCGTGCTGATCACCGGCGGCGACGCGATGATCATGGGTGAGCCCGTGATCAGGCGCTACATCGAGCCGCTCCTGGAGCTGGAGCAGCTCGAATCCATCCGGATCGGCACCAAGGCGCTCGCCTACTGGCCCCAGCGCTTCACCACCGACCCCGACGCCGGCGAGACCATGCGGCTGTTCGAGCAGGTCGTGGCCAAGGGCAAGAACCTCGCGTTCATGGCCCACTTCTCGCACCCGCGCGAGCTGGAGTCGTCGCTGGTCGAGTCCGCGGTCAAGAACATCCTCGGCAGCGGGGCGACGATCAGGACCCAGGCGCCGCTGATCAGGTCGATCAACGACGACCCGGCCACCTGGTCGTCCATGTGGCGGCGGCAGCACAGGATGGGGATGATCCCCTACTACATGTTCGTCGAGCGCGACACGGGCCCCCAGGACTACTTCGCGGTCCCGCTGGCGCGGGCGTACGAGATCTTCAGGGACGCCTACTCCTCGGTCTCCGGCCTCTGCCGTACGGTGCGTGGGCCGTCCATGTCGGCCACGCCGGGCAAGGTCTGCGTCGACGGCGTCACCGAGATCGCCGGCGAGAAGGTGTTCATGCTCCACTTCATCCAGGCCCGCGACCCGTCGCTGGTGGGGCGGCCCTTCTTCGCCCGCTACGACCCGTCGGCGGTCTGGCTGACCGACCTGCGGCCGGCCTTCGCCGACCGTTTCCCGTTCGAGAGCGCGGACGACCTGCTGCCCGCCTGACGGCGGTCGCGCGCGTCCACCGCGACCACAGAAAAACCGCGCCCCCGGCCCGTGACATTTGTTTTCGCGACCCTTTGTTCACGGGCCGCCGGGGCGCTTCCGACTTCGTGCGGTCTTGTCCGCGCTTTATCGTGAACAAGGCCGCCTGAATCCCGTTTTGTCTCCCCGCTCAACGCTCCCCCTTTACTCGGTAACCGGGCTGCAAACCCCTGCTACATGGGCATTCATGCGCCTGCGGCCACTCCGGGCGAGTGGTAGAACTGCTTTCGTAGCTCAGCCGTGGCGACACGCTCAGTGTGGTGCCCATAGCGCGTACGCGACGGCATACGGGGGTTATCGATTCGCATTTCCATCGCATTCGAGAGCGATCGATCACGAGCCGGGAAGGCAATCATGAATCGAGTAGTCAAGACGGCCCTGGCCGTCACAGCTTTCGGCTTGGCGGCGGCGGCCATGGCCGTGCCGGCGCAAGCCGATGTTCAATCAGAGACCGCCGCGCACGCGCCGGTCGACGGCGGGGGCACCACTGGAGCAAGCCCGCTCGGCGGCCTCCTCGGTGGCCTGGTCGGCGGCGACCTGCTGGGCAGCCTGCTCCCCGGGAGCAAGGCCAAGTCCGCGGCCGCCCCGTCCGGCCAGATGAGCGAGGTCGAGCGCGACCGGCTCAACGAGATGCGGATGCAGCAGCAGGCCGAGGCCAGGGGCAACGGGTTCGAGGACATCACGCGTACCGGCGGGCCCATGCCTGAGCTGTCGCCCATCGTCTCCAGCATGCCGTTCGGCGGCGGCGCCCTCACCTCGTCGCTGCCCCTGCTGGGCGCGGCGCGCATGGCGCAGCCGTCCGTCAAGTCCGGCCGCGCCCAGGGCGCCGCCCCGGCGGCGTCGGCGCTCAGCACGGTCAACGGCGTGCTCGCCTCGCCCGTCGGCGGTGCGCTCGGCCGCCTGCCCGGCGCCGGTCTGCTGCCGGCCTCCGGCAGCAGCATCGCCGACACCAGCGGCGTCACGGCCAAGACCGTCAACAGTGCGACCTCCGGCCTGCGGGCCGTCTCGGCCGACTCGTTCGTGGCCGGGCTCAGCGACGCGGCCGCGCGGGCGCTGCCGCACGCCACGAGCGGCCGGCTGTCGCCGGTCGTCGGCCGGGTCGCGCCCGCCGAGGTGGCGCCGGTCGTCGAGGCGGTGCCGGGCACGACGCAGGCCGTCGCCATGGACGAGCTCGCGCCGCTGGTCGAGGACACCGCCGCCTTCGTCGCCACCCGTGGGACCAAGGCCGCGGGCTCCTACAGCGACGTGGTCACCGCCCTGGGCTGGACCGCCGACGCGCTGACCGGCTCGGTGCGCGGCGTCACCGCCCACCACTAGCCCTCGCGGGCCGGGGGTGAGCGCGGGCTCGTCCTTGAACCGGCATGAAGGGACGCGGACGTCAAAGGTGCCGACGCCCGTGCGTCCGACCGCCGGAATTGCACGACCCGCCTCCCAGGCCCCCGCAACGGGCTCCCCTCCAGCTGGATCCGGTGTTCCCCGGCGCGATCGCCGGCTGCCGTGGCGGATTCCCCCTCCGGCGGCTCCGGCGCTCCCTCGGCGGGACGCCACCACCGCGGCAGGTTCCGGTGTTCCCTGGTGGAAGACCGGCCGCCACGGCGGACTCTTGTCCGCCGGGCGCGGTGCCCTCTCCGGAGGGTCCGACCGCCACGGCGGCTGCTCGACCGCCCGGCGCGGTGCCCCTCCTGGGGCCGGTCGTCAGGGCGGGTGCTTCTCCGGTCGGCGCGGTGCCTCCCTTGGTGGAGGTGGCGGGCGTCGTGGCCGGGTGCGGCAGGCCGTTCAGGATGTTCCCAGGTGCCGGGCGCCTGAGGCACTGACGCGCAGAGATGACGAGGACCTCCGCGGCACGCGGGCGGTCCGACTGACGGGCCAGGGCGGACGCGCCCTCGCCCCGGGCGTGCTCGCGTACGGCGCCGCCACTGCAGGGCAGCGGCGCCACGCGAGCCCCGCCCCGCCGCCGACCCTCAGGGGTCGGCGGCTTTCGCATGCTGTGCCCCGCCCCGCCGCCGACCCTCAGGGGGTCGGCGGCTTTCGCATGCCGTGCCGAGCCTCGCCTTCCTCGTCCTCGGGGGTGGGTGGAGAGCGTGGGGGTGGTGGGGTGGGCGGCGCTGTGGTGGGTGCTGGGGCCTTGGCGGCTGTGGTGTCTCATCTCCCGAGGCTCTCCGGCCGCTCGGGCGTCCAGAGCGCGTACGGCCCCTCGAACGGGGTGCTGTGGCGGCCCGGGTGGGTGGTCAGGGGAGGCGGACGCCGGTGCGGCGGGCTATCTGGGCTTGTAGGCGGGCCATCTGCCAGTGCAGCTCCAGCAACTGCTCGGCCAGTTGGATCCGCGGGATCTCGGACACATCCTCGGTGGCCAGGTGGTCAATCGCGGCCGAAAGCTCTCCCATCGCGAGCCCCCACTCCATCACCGTTCCTCGGATCGAATTGACGTTCGAATCCTAGCGGAACCCCCGCCGCGCTGTCAGTCTTTTGCCCCTCGCGTCGCACACGTTTCGTACACAAGAACGAACCCCCTGCACGATCGTCGTGCAGGGGGCGGGAAGCGAGAAGGTCAGCCCTTGTTGTAGGCGGCGATGACTTCCTTCGGGTCGCCGTCCATCCTGATCTTGCCCTTGTGCAGCCAGATGACCCGGTTGCAGGTCTCCTCGATGACCCTGAGGTCGTGGGCCACGAGGAAGACGGTGCCGGCCGACTCGCGGATCTGGCGGATGCGGGCCTCGCTCTTCTTGCGGAACTCGCGGTCGCCGGTGGCCAGCGCCTCGTCGATGAGGAGGACGTCGTGGGTCTTGGCGGAGGAGATGGCGAAGCGCAGGCGGGCGCCCATGCCGGAGGAGTAGGTGGACATCGGCAGCTGGACGAACTCGTCGATGCCGGAGAAGTCGACGATCTCCTGGTATTTCTCCCTGACCTCGGCGGGCGTCATGCCCATGGCGTAACAGCCGAGGACGATGTTGCGCTCACCGGTCAGCTCGCGCATCAGAGCGGCGTTGACGCCGAGCAGCGAGGGCTGGCCGTCGGTGTAGACGGCTCCTTTGTGCGGGGGCAGCAGGCCGGCGATGGCGCGCAGCAGCGTGGACTTGCCGGAGCCGTTGCGGCCGACGATGCCGATGGCGTCGCCGTGGTAGGCGACGAACGTCACGCCCTTGACCGCGTGGACCTCTTTCATCTGCGGGCGGCCCTGGCGCCTGAGTATGCGCGTGAGGGCGTTGACCGCGTTGCCCTTCTCGGCGTCGGAGGCGGCGCCGTAGACGCGGTAGACGATGTGGAGGTCGTCGACGATGACCGTGGGCGTGCCCGTGGGCACGTCGAGGGGCCGCTTGCTCGAAGGCTCCGGGGTGGGACGCTTCTTGGCGTCCTTGCCGGGGACGGCGGGCTTGTCGCCCTTCACCTGTGACAGCTCCTTGGTCAGTTCAGCCACGCCCGTACCTCTCCTCGGACCGCCAGAAGTACCAGAAGCCGAAGCCGAGTGCGAACACCGCCCAGAATACGCAAGACATCCACACCATCGGTGGCGGGTGGTGGCCGAACTCCGGCCTGTAGCTGTGGATGAGGATCTCGCGCATCCACTCGATGAACGACGCCGCCGGGTTGAGATACATCACGTTGGCCACCCACTGGGGCAGCTCCGCCGAGCCGACCACCTTGTCCTGGATGGAGAAGAAGACGCCGGAGGCGTAGAGCCAGGTGCGGGTGATGAACGGCAGCAGCTGGTTGAGGTCGCGCATCGTGGCGCCGAGGCGGGCGACGATGAGGCCGGCCCCGATGTTGAACAGCGTCTGCAGCGCGAGCACCACGGGGATCATGAGCCAGAACCACGTGGGCATCTGTCCCATGATGACCAACAGGACGAGGAGCACGCCCATGGAGATGGCGAGCTGCTGCAGCTCCTGGATCGTGTACGCCAGCGGCAGCGAGGCCCGCGGGAAGTGCAGCGCCCTGATGAGCGACAGGTTGCCGGAGATCGACTTGGCCCCGGCGGTGACCGTGCGCTGGGTGAAGGTGAAGATGAACATCCCGGTCAGCAGGAACGCCGGGTAGTCCTCGATGCCTTTGCCGCCGCCCAGGATGAGACCGAACATCACGAAGTAGATGGCGGCGTTGAGCAGCGGGGTCAGCACCTGCCACAGCTGACCGAGCGTGGAGCTGGAGTATTTCGAGACGTTGCGCGAGGTCGCGTACGTCAGGATGAAGTGTCGCCGCTCCCACAGCTGGCGCAGATATACCGGGAACCTCGGCCGCGCGATGGCACGGCGAAGCCCGTATCTCTTGGCGAGCTTGGCCAGCGGCTCCTGCCCGCTTCGGCCGCCCGCCTGGGCGTCCGCGACAGCGGATTCCGGCTGGCTCATGGCAAGGACTCTATTGGATCCCGGGTGGTGGGGTGCCTGTCGTACGGGTCGACGACAGACTGTTGGACGGTCTTCGGTGGCGCCGGGTTCCAAGGCGTCACCAAGACCTGGTCAACCGTAGCTCAGGGAGCCGGGCCGCGTGGGCGGAGGCACGACCACGGTCATGTAGGGGGTAATTTTCATCGACTGTTCACGTCCAGGCCCGGCCGGTCTGCGGTGTTCTGTACCATTTGCGAGGCATCAGGCCGATTGTCTGTGACGCTGGATAGGCACACGTGTGACCGAACTGCAACGCGCCAGAGACTCCCTGGTGGCAAGTAGTAAGGGATAGTCGCGATCGACTGGCAGGGCGTCGGCTGGTTTGACCATGTCAGCCAAATCCGGGGGGATACCAGGAACTCCCCGTCAGGCTGCTCACGATCACCGCAGCTCAGCGCTTGGCGCCCACCTGTAGAGGGAGGAATTCTTTCACCATGCGTGTTACTAAGGGCGCACAGATCGTCGCCGGTACCGCGCTGCTCGCCCTCGCGGTTGCCGCGTGTGGCGGCGGTGCCTCGGACAACGGTGGCACTGCCGCGGGCGGCGCAGAAACGCCGGTCCGCATGGAAATCGGTGAGCCTCAGGAGCTCCTGAACCCGCAGAACACGACCGAGACCGAGGGCTCCGAGGTTCTCGCCGCGATCTTCTCGCCGCTCGTCAGCTACGACGAGAGCAAGCAGCCGGTCGAGGAGGCCGCCGAGTCGGTCACCACGGAAGACAGCAAGGTCTGGACGATCAAGCTGAAGTCGGGTTACACCTGGCACGACGGCACCCCCGTCAAGGCCGCCGACTACGCCCGTGCGTGGAACTACGCCGCTCTGCAGGACAACGCCATGGGCTCGTCCTACTTCTTCGGCCGGATCGACGGCTACGAGGACGTGCACCCGGGTGAGGGCAAGACGCCGACGGCCAAGGAGATGAAGGGCCTGAAGGTCGTCGACGACCTCACGCTCGAAGTCACCCTGACCGCGCCGTTCTCTCAGTTCAAGACCATGCTGGGCTACACCGCCTTCTACCCGATGCCGGAATCGGCGATCGGCTCCGACGGCAAGATCACCCAGGAGTACGGCGAGAAGCCGATCGGCCAGGGCCTGTTCAAGATGGACAAGCCGTACAAGAAGGGCACCGACCCGACGGTCGAGCTGTCGGTCTACGACAAGTACCCGGGCAAGAAGCCCACGGGCTGGACGAAGCTCCAGTTCAAGGTCTACACCAGCTCCGAGACCGCGTGGAACGACCTTCAGGCCGAGAACCTCGACATCCACGACTCCCTGCCCGCGACCGCCATCGCCACGGCCAAGTCCGTGCTCGGCGACCGCTACTTCGACGAGCCCGACGCGGCCATCGGCTACATCGGCGTCCCGCTGAAGTACAACAAGGACTTCGAGAACGTCGACATCCGCAAGGCCATCTCGATGGCCATCGACAGGAAGACCATCGCCGACACGGTCTTCTCCGGCACTCGCGCCCCCGCGGACGACTTCATCAACCCGGCCATCCCCGGCTACCGCCAGGGCGCCTGCGAGGCGTGCACGTACAACCCGGCCGAGGCCAAGAAGCTGTACGAGTCCGCGAACGGCCCGAAGACCATCGAGCTCGGCTACAACGCCGACGGTGGCCACAAGGAGTGGATCGAGGCCGTCGCCAACAACCTGCGGGCGAACCTGGGCATCGAGGTCACGCCGAAGCCGTTCGAGAAGTTCCAGGGCATCCTGGACGCCCTGGACGCCAAGGAGTACAAGGGCCTGTTCCGTATGGGCTGGGCCATCGACTACCCCTCGGCCGAGAACTACCTGACCCCGATCTTCGGCACCGGCGCCATCGACACCGGGTCGAACTACGGTGGTTACTCCAACAAGGACTTCGACGACCTGGTGGCCAAGGGCGACCAGGCCGCCGACGCCGCCGAGGGTCTGAAGTTCTACCAGCAGGCCGACGACATCCTGCTGAAGGACCTGCCCTACATCCCGGTTTACTTCTACCGGAGCAACTTCGGCCACTCCACGAAGGTCAAGAACGTCAAGCTCAACCTGCTGAACCAGGTTGAATGGGCCGACATCGAGAAGGCCTGACGTCGTTCGCCTGGCGGGTGGCTCTTGCCACCCGCCCGTCGGAGGGCTGAGCTTGGAGGCAGTCACTCGGACCGGGTAAATCACGGACTCCGAGGGCTGCCTCCAAGTGTGTACCGGAGGGCTTAATGGGCCGATATGTCATCAGGCGCTTGATTCAGGCGATACCCGTCCTGCTCGGCGCCACGCTACTCATCTTCTGCATCGTCTTCGCGCTGCCCGGCGACCCCATCGCGGCACTGTTCGGGGACAAGCGGCCGGATCCGGCCGTGGCCGAGGTGCTGCGCGAGCAGTATCACCTCAACGATCCGCTGCTCCTGCAGTACTGGCACTACATCAGCGGCGTGCTCTTCAGGGGCGACTTCGGCGTCAACTTCGCCGACGTGCCCGTCTCGGAAATGCTGGCAGGCAAGTTCCAGGTCACGCTGAACCTGGCGCTGACCGCCCTGATCATCGAGGCGCTCCTCGGTGTGGGTCTGGGCCTGTGGGCGGCGCTGCGCCGCGGCAGGGCCACCGACACCGCCATCCTCGCCTCCACGCTGCTGCTGATCTCGGTGCCCACGCTGGTGACCGGCTTCGTGCTGCAGCTCGTCCTGGGTGTGCAGCTCAAGCAGTGGACCGGGCTGGACATCTTCCCCGTCGCGGGTACGTTCGCGGGGCTGCGCAGCTATCTCCTGCCCGGCTTCGTGCTGGCCGGCGTGTCCGTCGCGTACCTCACCAGGCTCACCAGGACGAGCCTGGTGGAGACCCTGAGAGCGGACTACATCCGCACGGCGATCGCCAAGGGTCTGCCCAGGCGGCGCGTCATCGGCAGGCACGGCCTGCGCAACGCCCTGATTCCGCTGGTCACCTATCTGGGCGCCGACCTCGGCAACCTGATGGGCGGCGCGGTGATCACGGAGACGATCTTCAACCTCCAAGGGATCGGCAACCAGCTCTTCACCTCGGTTTACTTGCGTGAGCAGCCGGTTGTCGTCGGGATCGTCACCATCCTGGTGCTGATCTACATCCTGGCCAACCTGATCGTCGACTTGTTGTACGCCGTGCTCGACCCGAGGATCCGCTATGAGTAACCCAACCCCACCGGGCGGGCCTGGACTCCCGGAGACGCAGACGCTCGTACCCGACACGGTCGCCCCCGCGGCGCCCGACACCGAGGGCGCCGAGGGCAAGGGCGGCAAGCCCGCCAGCCTGTGGACCGACGCCTGGCACGACCTGCGGCGCCGGCCGATGTTCATCATCTCGGTGATCATCATCCTGGTGCTGCTCGTCATGTCGTTCTGGCCGTCGCTGTTCAGCGCGATCGACCCGTACAACGCCAGGACCTGTGACCTGTCGACGGCGCGGCAGGGCCCCGGGCCCGGCCACCTGTTCGGCCGCGACAACCTGGGCTGCGACGTCTACGCGCGGACCATCTACGGCGCCCGCAACTCGATCGTCATCGGCGTGTTCACCACGCTCATGACGACGATCATCGGCGGTCTGCTCGGCATCATCGCCGGCTTCCGCGGCGGCGTTACCGACACGATCGCCTCGCGGCTGACGGAGATCTTCTTCGCCATCCCGTCGATCCTCGGCGCGCTGCTGATCGCGGCCACCTTCCGCGGCAAGGCCAACAGCATCCTGCTGGTGATCGTGGCGCTGACGGTGCTCGGCTGGCCGATGGTGTTCCGGATCATGCGAGCGGCGGTGATCACCGCGAAGAGCCAGGACTTCGTGGTCGCCGCCAGAGCACTGGGCGCGGGGTCGAGCCGGATCATGTTCCGTCACCTGCTGCCGAACTCGCTGGCGCCGGTCATCGTGGTCGCCACGATCAACCTGGGCAGCTTCATCGCCGCCGAGGCGGCGCTGTCGTTCCTGGGCGTGGGCGTGCAGTCACCGGACATCTCATGGGGCCTGATGATCGCCGACGCGCGCAACAGGTTCCTGGAGGCGCCGCTGCCGCTGGTGTTCCCCGCCGTGTTCCTGAGCATCACCGTGCTCGCGTTCATCATGCTGGGCGACGCGGTGCGCGACGCGCTCGACCCGAAGCTCAGGTAGAAGGGGGGATCAAGTGAAGAAGACGTCTTCGGATGTGTTGCCCGCCGAGGGAGGGCCGGGCGACGGACCGCTGCTCGCGGTGGAGGACCTGCACGTGGAGTTCCACACGCGGGCCGGCATCGTACGAGCCGTCAACGGCGTGAGCTACACGGTCAACCCAGGCGAGACGCTCGCGGTGCTGGGCGAGTCGGGTTCGGGCAAGTCCGTGACGGCGCAGGCCATCATGGGCATCCTCGACATGCCTCCGGCGGTCATCCCCAAGGGGGAGATCCGCTTCAGGGGCACCGACCTGCTCAAGCTGTCGGAGGAGGCCCGTACGCAGGTCCGCGGCCAGCGGATCGCGATGATCTTCCAGGACGCGCTGTCCGCGCTCAACCCGGTGTTCACCGTGGGCTGGCAGATCAGCGAGATGTTCCGGGTGCACCGGGGCATGTCCAAGGCCGACTCCATGAAGAAGGCCGTGGAGCTGATGGACCGGGTCCGCATCCCGGCCGCGCGGCAGCGGGTGAACGACTACCCGCACCAGTTCTCGGGCGGCATGCGGCAGCGCATCATGATCGCGATGTCGATCGCCCTCGACCCCGAGGTGCTGATCGCCGACGAGCCGACCACGGCGCTCGACGTGACCGTGCAGGCGCAGATCATGGAGCTGCTGGCCGAGCTGCAGCGCGAGAGCCAGATGGGCCTGATCCTCATCACCCACGACCTCGGCGTCGTGGCCGACGTGGCCGACAAGATCGCGGTCATGTACGCCGGCCGCATCGTCGAGCACGCCCCCGTGTTCGACATCTACAAGACCCCCGCCCACCCGTACACCAAGGGCCTGCTCGACTCGATCCCCAGGGTCGACCTCAAGGGCCAGGACCTGTACGCGATCAAGGGCCTGCCCCCCAACCTGCTGAACCTGCCGAAGGGGTGCTCGTTCCACCCCCGGTGCCCGTTCCGTCAGGACAACTGCCTGACCGACGCCCCCCCGCTCTACGAGATCAGCGGCACTCGCGGCAGCGCCTGCCACTACTGGAGGGAGGTCCTCGATGGCGAGCGGCAGTGAGACCATCCTCGAGGTGCGTGACCTGGTCAAGCACTTCCCGCTGACGCAGGGGATCGTCCTCAAGAAGCAGGTCGGCGCGATCAAGGCCGTGGACGGCGTCTCGTTCGACCTGAACAAGGGCGAGACGCTGGGCATCGTGGGCGAGTCGGGCTGCGGCAAGTCCACGCTGGCCAAGGTGCTGATGGCGCTGGAGCGGCCGACGTCGGGCTCGGTGAAGATCAACGGCCGGGACATCGCCAAGGCCAGGGGCGGCGAGCTCAAGCGCATGCGCCGCAACATCCAGATGGTGATGCAGGACCCGTACACCTCGCTGAACCCCCGGATGACCGTCGGCGACATCATCGGCGAGCCGTACGAGATCCACACCGAGGTCGCACCCAAGGGTGACCGGCGCAAGAAGGTGCAGGAGCTGCTGGAGGTGGTCGGGCTCAACCCCGAGCACATCAACCGCTACCCGCACCAGTTCTCCGGCGGCCAGCGGCAGCGCATCGGCATCGCCCGCGGCCTGGCGCTGCAGCCGGAGATCATCGTCTGTGACGAGCCGGTCTCCGCGCTCGACGTGTCGATCCAGGCGCAGGTGATCAACCTCCTGGAGCGGCTGCAGAGCGAGTTCGGTCTCGCGTACATCTTCATCGCCCACGACCTGTCGGTGGTGCGCCACATCTCCGACCGGGTGGGCGTGATGTACCTGGGCAAGTTCGTGGAGCTGGGCAAGGACGCCGAGATCTACGACCGTCCCGCGCACCCCTACACGCAGGCGTTGCTGTCGGCGGTGCCGGTGCCCGACCCTGACGGGCGCGAGCAGCGGGAGCGGATCATCCTCCAGGGTGACCCGCCCTCGCCGGCCAACCCGCCGAGCGGCTGCCGGTTCCGTACGCGGTGCTGGAAGGCGCAGGAGATCTGCGCGGAAGAGGAGCCGCTGCTGCAGATCAGGCCCGGTACGGGCCATGCCAGCGCCTGCCACTTCGCCGAGACGCACGACGTGGTGCACGTAGGTTAGATCTGGTTAGAACCGCCTGAAACGCCCCGGGGACCTGCTCCCTGGGGCGTTTCGCATGCTCAGGCGGTGACGATCAGCGCGGAGCCGTGGCCGAACAGCCCTTGGTTGGCCGCGAGGCCGACGCGGGCGGCGGGCACCTGGCGGGCGCCGGCCCGGCCGCGCAGCTGCGTGGTCAGCTCGCAGAGCTGGGCGATGGCCTGGGCGGGCACGGCCTCGCCGAAGGAGGCCAGGCCGCCGGACGGGTTCACCGGGATCCGGCCGCCCAGGGCGGTCTGCCCGTCCCTGAGCAGCTTGTCGGCCTCGCCGGGCGGGCAGAGCCCGACGTCCTCCATCCAGTCCAGCTCCAGCGCCGTGGACAGGTCGTAGACCTCGGCCAGCGACACGTCCTCAGGGCCGATGCCGGCCTCCTCGTAGGCGGCGTACGCGATCGAGGCGCGGAACGGACGCTCGGGCGGCGGCACGGCGGCGCACGAGTCGGTCGCGAAGTCGGGCAGCTCCAGCACCGTGTTGGGGAAGACGGGGGTGACCGTGGAGACGGCCGCCAGGCGGACGGGGGCGGCGACGCCGTGGCGGCGCGCGTACGACTCCGACGCCAGCACCACCGCCGCGCCCCCGTCGGAGGTGGCGCAGACGTCCATGAGCCGCAGCGGATCGGCCACCATGGGGGAGGCCAGCACCTGCTCGGCGGTCACCGGCTTGCGGTAGCGGGCCATCGGGTTGAGCGAGCCGGCCAGCGCGTTCTTGACCTTGACGGCGGCGAAGTCGGCAGGGGTCGAGCCGTGCAGGGCCATGCGGCGGCGGGCGTAGAGCGCGAAGTACGCCGGGTTGGTCGCGCCGAGCAGCCGGAAACGCAGCCAGTCGGGGTCGTCGGGCCGCTCGCCGCCGACGGGGGTGAAGAAGCCCTTCGGCGCCGCGTCCGCGCCGATCACCAGCGCGACGTCGCAGAGCCCGGCGAGGATCCTGGTACGCGCGATGTCCAGCGCCTGCGCCCCCGACGCGCAGGCCGCGTAGCAGGAGGCGACCCTGGCGCCCGACCAGCCGAGCGCCCTGGCGTAGGAGGCGCCGGAGACGAAGCCGGGATAGCCGTTCCTGATCGTGTCGGCCCCGACGACGAACTGCACATCGGTCCAGGCCAGCCCGGCGTCGTCGAGGGCGGCGCGGGCGGCGGCCAGGCCGTACTCCAGGAAGGGCCGGCCCCACTTGCCCCACGGGTGCATCCCGGTGCCCAGCACGGCCACGTTCATGAGGCCCGCCCCCACATCCACATCAGCGGCCCGTCGGCCAGCTCGCCCGAGGTCAGCTCCAGCTCCATGCCCACCGCGAGCTGCTCCACCGTCAGGCCCTTGACCTGGCCGAGCACGACGATGCCGACCTCGTCCAGCTCGACCGCGGCGAGCGTGACCGGCTCGTACGGCTGCGCCGCCACGTACGGCGCGGGCGGCGGGTAGCAGGCATTGGTGTACGACCAGACCCGGCCGCGCCTGGGCAGCAGGGTCTCCTCCATGTCGGTGACCTCGCAGCGCGGGTTGGGGCAGGAGTCCCGGCGGGGCGGGAAGCAGACGGTGCCGCAGCCCGCGCACCGGGTGCCGAGCAGGCGGACACCGCCGGGCTCGACCGCGAACCAGCCGTCGATCGCGTACGTCATAGCTCGGAGTATCACACAAGCGCTTGCTAGGTTGAATCCCTCCGCCGCTCCCGCGAGCGCAGCACCACCCACCCCGACATCACGACCACCAGCAGCACCATCCCCGCCACCACCGCCGTCCTGGACGCCGGATAGGGCCCGTCGCCGAAGTAGGGCCCCGGCAGCGGCGGTATAACGGCGGGCGCGGCCAGCCGGGCGGCCTCGCGCAGCGCCAGCGCCGCGTCCGCCACCCCGTGCCCGTAGGCCGGGCTGTAGCCGTCGCAGGGCCGGCGCCTGGTGCCCTCCTCGATCGCCAGCCGCACGTGGTACGGCGACAGGTGCGGATGCGCCGACCTGATCAGCGCCGCGATGCCCGCCACCATGGCGGCGGCCGAGCTGGTGCCGTCGCCCACCACGTACGAGTCGCCGCCGTCGGCCGTCACGATGTCCGTGCCCGGCGCGACCACCGACACGTAGTCCTGCCGGTTGGAGAAACGGGCCACCCTGCCCCGGCGGTCCACCGCGCCCACGGCGATCACGCCGGGGTAGGCGGCGGGGAAGTTCTTCCTGTTCGCCGCGGCCCCGTCGTTGCCCGACGACGCCACGAGCACCGCGCCCTTGCCGATGGCGTACTGGACGGCCTCCTCCTCGGCGGCCGAGCCCTCCCACGCGCCGCTGCCGCCGCCCAGCGACATGCTGATCACGCCCGCGCCGTGGTCGGCGGCGTACCTGATGCCCCTGGCCAGCGCGTCGCGCCAGCCGGGCTGCCGGTGGGCGCGGCGCGGGTCGCCGTTCTCCAGAGTGACTCTGATCGACAGCACCGTGGCGGCCGGCGCCACGCCGAGCACGCCGCCCTTGCCGCCTTCGCCGTGCCCGCGCCCGGCGATCAGCCCGGCCATCGCGGTGCCGTGGGGGCCCCACCCGCGCCCGTCCCCGCCGGGGTCGGTGAGGTCGGGGCCCTCGATGACGGCGCCCCGCAGGTCGGGGTGCCCGGGGTTGACGCCGGTGTCGAGCACCGCGACCGTGACGCCCTCGCCCTTGCTGGTGCGCCAGGCGTCGGGCAGGCGCAGCGCGCGGAGCTGCCACTGCCCGGCCCTCGCGGCGGCGGCCATCTCGTCGCTGCCGTCCCCCGCCAGGGCCGGTACGGGGCCCGACAGCAGCACGGTCAGCAGGACCGGTACGGCGATCCGCCTCATCGCGTCAGCGCCCGGTGCAGCGACGTGGCGACCTGGCGGGCGGCGGCGCACAGGCGGGAGGGCACGGGGTCGCCGGGACGGTAGGCCCGCCCGTCGGCGTACCCGGCCGCCGTCGCCACCAGGTAGCGCCCGGGGGAGCCGAGCACGACGCCGGTGACGTACTGGCGGTCGCCGAAGCGGGCGGCGGGCCCGCCGGGGAACGCCGCGGGCCGCACGGTCGCGGGCCGCCCCGAGCCGTGGAGGGAGAATCCCGGCCGGTCGAGCACGGCGATGCCGGCGGTGACGACGAAGGTCTGGGTGCTGTCGGAGTAGGTGGCGCGTAAGGCGACGCGGCAGTAGGGCCGGTAGGGCAGCACGGCCGCGGCATGGAAGGCGGCCGGGCAGGCGGCCTCGGGGGCGACCCCGGCCAGCACGTACGTGACCCGCGCCCCGGAGGGGCTGTGCCCCGGCACCGTGGCGGGGAAGATGCGCGTCACCGGCCAGGCGCGCCAGCGCTCGGACACGGGCGGGACGGGAGCGGGCCAGGTCACGGACAGCAGGAAGGACAGCACAACGGACAACTGGAACACGTCGACCTCGAGCGGGAGGGGAGGGGCCTCCGATCAGCTCGCATTCTGACACGCGGATACGCCGACGGACGGACGCTTCAGTAAACAGACCGATACGCGGAGTAGTTCCGGTTTGTCCTATGGAGAGGGGGAAAGTCGGACATGTGCACCGGGTGGCAGGCCCAGCCGCTGGGCCGCGTCACCGCAGTTGACCGCGATCGCGATCAGCCCCGCCGAGTCCGCGAACGCCACCAGCTCGCCCGGCGGCACCGCCGCGTACGTCTCCCGGTACGGCAGCGCGAGCTGCCGCCGCCCCAGCCACACCCCGAGCGTGTCGCCCACCCGCACGCCCAGCGACCGCAGGTCGCCGGCCCCGATCGACAGCTGCGTGTTGCCGTAGCGGTCGACCGAGACCACCTCGCCCTCCACCGAGCCGTCGCGCAGCAGCGTGGTCGGCTCGGGCAGCGTGACCAGCCGCGACACCGGCAGCCGCGGCCCCAGCTCGGCCGCGGGCAGCCCGCCGTAGAGCCGCCCGGCCACGGGAGCGAACACATCACGCCCGGGGAACGTCGGCGAGGCAGGCCGCAGGAAGTAGGCGTCGTTGGTGATCTCGTACGCCGCCCGCGCGCCGCCGCTGGCGTGCACCGCCCACGACAGCAACCCGTTGTCGGGCCCGATGAACACCCGGCCGCCCGCCTCGACGGCCACCGCCCGCCGCGCGCCACCCGCCCCGGGATCGACCGCACCGATGTGGATACCCTCGGGGAGGTACGGGATGGTCTGCGCCAGAACCGCCGCGCCGCGCCGCACATCGCCGGCCGGGATGAGGTGACAGACGTCGATCACCCGGGCCTCAGGGGCTATCCCGGCGATCACTCCATGACAGGCCGCCACATATCCATCCTCTAACCCGTAGTCGGTGAGGAGCGTGATGACAGAGGTCACATCTGGTGACTGTACGTCTCCCAATCCGTCGTGAACAGCCGCACTCCGCACATTACGATGGCGAACGGGCCGCGTGCGGGCGGCGAGATCGTCGCCCGCCCCTTTCGAGGAGGACACCATGGGAGCACCGCTCAGCGGTGACAATGCTGCCCAGGAACCGTCCCGACAACCACTCTCACAACGCGATCTCGATCTCCTCGCCTTCGAACGCCAATGGTGGCGCTACGCGGGCGCGAAGGAGCACGCCATCAAGGAGACGTTCGGCTTCTCCGCCACGCGCTACTACCAGCTCCTCGGTGAGCTGATCGACCGGCCGGAGGCGCTGGAGCAGGACCCGATGCTGGTCAAGCGGCTGCGCAGATTACGATCCACGCGCCGGCGCGACCGTGCGGCCAGAAGGCTCGGCATGCGTCCCTGACCGTCTGGGTACGGCAGCCGAGTGAAGAACATCCCTGGAATGGAAGCGATCGTGCACGATCCGGCGGGCGCCGTGATCGGGCTCGACTTCGACGGCACCCTGTCGCCGATCGTGCCCGACCCCGCCCAGGCCGTGATCCATCCGAAGGCGCCCGGCGTACTCGCCGAGCTGGGCGCCCACGTCGGAGCGGTGGCCATCGTGACCGGCAGACCCCCGGCCACCGCCCTGGCGCTCGGACCCGGCCTGGCCGACGTGCCCGGCCTGGTGGTGCTCGGCCACTACGGCTTCGAACGCTGGGAGGACGGCCGCGTCTCCGCGCCCCCGCCGCCGCCCGGCGTCCCCAACGCGGAGGCCGAGCTGCCGCTGCTGCTCGAATCGCTGGGCGTGCAGGGCGTGCGCATCGAGGACAAGGGGCGGGCCGTGGCCGTCCACACCAGGCGCAGCCCCGACCCGGAGGGCGCGCTCGCCGCGCTGCGCGAGCCGCTCGCCAAGCTGGCCGACAAGCACGGGCTGGTCATCGAGCCCGGCCGCATGGTGCTGGAGCTGCGGCCGCCGGGCATGGACAAGGGCCACGCGCTCGGCCTGTTCCTCACGGAGCGGGAGGCGCGCTCGGTCATGTTCGTCGGCGACGACCTCGGTGACCTGGCGGCGTTCGACGCCGTACGCGCGTCCGGCCTCCCCGGCGTGACCGTGTGCAGCGGCTCGACCGAGGTCACCGCGCTCGCGGAGCGCGCCGACCTGGTGGTGGACGGCCCCGACGGCGTGGTGCGGCTGCTGGAGGAGCTGGTCTCGGCGATCACCCGCTCGTGACGCGTCAGGCCAGGGCCTCGAGCTGGGCGGCGAGCCACTGTTGCGGTGGCAGCGCGGTCGCGGCGGCGCGCAGCTTGTCGCGGCGGCTGCGCCGCTCGTCCTCCGGCATGACCAGCGCCTCGTGCAGCGCGGCCGCGGTGCCGCTGATGTCGTACGGGTTGACGAGCAGCGCGTGCTGGCCCAGCTCGGCCGCGGCGCCCGCCTCCCGCGACAGCACGAGCGCGCAGTGCGGCGACAGCACGGGGCCCTCCTTGGCCACCAGGTTCATGCCGTCGCGGATGGGGTTGACCAGCAGCACGTCGGCCATCCGGTAGGCGGCCAGCGAGCGCGGATAGTCGTCGTTGACGTTGAGGATGAGCGGGTCCCAGTCCTCGGTGGCGTACTCGTCCTCGATCTCCTGCGCGCAGCGCTGCACAGACGCGGTGTACTCGCGGTATTCGGGCAGGTCGTGCCGGCTGGGATAGGCGAAGGCGAGGTGCACCACGCGGCCGTGCCACTCGGGGTGGGCGGCGAGGAACTCGCGGTAGGCGTTGAGCCCGCGCACGATGTTCTTCGACAGCTCGGTGCGGTCGATGCGGACGATCAGCCTGCGCCCGCCGACCTGCTCCCTGAGCGCCGTCATGTGCGACTCGACGTCGGGCTCGCAGGCCCGCTCCCACAGCGCGGCGCCGTCCACTCCCAGGCTGTGGACGCCGATGCGGGTGGTCCTGCCGGCGTGGGTGACGCTGCGCCCGACGCGGTCGGCCTCGGCGCCCAGCAGCCGCTCGCAGCAGTCCATGAACGCCTGCGCCCACCGGTCGGTGAGGAAGCCGGCGTGGTCGGCGCCCAGGATGCCTTCGAGCACCTCCTTGGCGACGTCGTCGGGCAGCAGCGAGAAGTATTCGGGCGGCGCCCACGGGGTGTGGCTGAAGTGCGCGATGCGCAGGTCGGGCCGTTCGGCCCTGAGCATGGCGGGGGTCAGCGTAAGGTGGTAGTCCTGCACCATCACGCGCGCGCCGTGGCCGGCCTCCTCGGCCAGCGCCAGCGCGAAAGCGCCGTTGTAGTCGCGGTATGACTCCCACTCGCGCTCGAACCTGGTGCCGAAGTTGGGCGAGTTGGGGATGTCGTAGAGCAGATGGTTGACGAACCACAGGGTCGAGTTGGCCACCGCGTTGTAGGCTCGATGGAAGGTGGCGGGCGGGATGTCGAGCATGCGCATCGGGCCCGTGTCGTAGCCCGCGTGGTCGACCCGGCCGCCGCCGGCCTGCCGCACGGCGCTGCGGTCGCCGTCGGACAACGCCGCGCAGACCCACAGCACGCCGTCGCCCTTGGCCACGCCCGACAGGCCCGACACGAGACCGCCGCCGCCGCGCTTCATGGTGAGTTCGCCGTCGTCGGAGACGGTGAAGGAGACCGGCCCTCTGTTGGAGGCCAACAGCACGCTGTTCATCTAGGCTCCTTTCGATCATAGGATCCCAGCTATGGCGCTTGATGAGCTAACCGAGGAACTCGCCCGCTCAGCCGCTGCCGGAGATCATCGCGCACTCGGCGAGCTCCTGGCGCGGATAGAGCCCGATGTGATGCGGCATTGCGCCCGAATCCTGCCTTATCACCAGGACGCGGAGGAGGCCTCGCAAGATACGTTGCTGGCTGTCGCGCGTAATATCGGGCGGTTCGAGGGGCGTGCCAGGTTCAGTACGTGGCTGCACATCGTGACGGCCAACTGCGCGCGCACGACGTACCGGTCGCTGAAGCGGCGGGCGGCCGAGCAGAGCTCGGACGAGCTGCCGATGCAGAAGCCCGACGTGCGGCGGGTCAGCGTGATCGCGGGCTCGCGGCTCGACCTGCTCGACGCGATGGAGGCCCTGGAGGCCGACAAGCCCGACCTGGCGCAGGCGCTGGTGCTGCGTGACATCGTCCAGCTCGACTACAACGAGGTGGCCGAGCAGCTCGGCATCCCGCTGGGCACCGCGAAATCCCGCATCCATCAGGCACGCAAGTACGTGCAGGGTGTGCTGGGCGAGGACTATCGCTGAGACCACCCGTCTCACATGGTGAGACGGGTGGTAATTGCGGCCACTTAAGCGGGTAGAGTCCGTTTCAACAACTTCATATTGCTCATCCAGAGGGGTGGAGGGACCGGCCCTGCGAAGCCCCGGCAACCCTCCCGGCTTTCGACTCGCGACCAGGCGAGGCCGACCGGGACAAGGTGCCAATTCCGGTTCGCGGTCAAGGTGGCCGCGGGCGAAGATGAGGGAAGGCCTCGCTTCATGTCGCTTGACTTTGGTCCTGCCACCGCTCTGTCCTGCCGCGAGTGCGGCGCGCGTTACCCGCTGGGTCCCAGCTTCGCGTGTCAGGAGTGTTTCGGGCCGCTCGAGGCGGCCTACGACTTCGGCCGGGTGACCCGCGAGCAGATCGCATCGGGCCCGGCCAACATCTGGCGTTACCGGGCGCTCCTTCCGGTTCCGGCGAACGTGACCGAAAAGCCGAATATGAACCCCGGCTGGACGAAATTGGTCAAGGCCGGAAACCTCGGCCGAACGCTCGGCATCAAGTCCCTTTACGTGAAGGACGACTCCGGCAATCCCACCCACTCCTTCAAGGACCGGGTCGTCGCCATGGCCGTCGAAGCGGCCAGGAACTTCGGCTTCCACACGCTTTCCTGCTCCTCCACCGGCAATCTCGCCGGCGCCGTCACCGCCGCCGCCGCGCGGGCCGGGCTCGACGCGTGCGTGTTCATCCCGGCCAATCTGGAGCAGGCGAAGATCGCCATGGCGCGGGTCTTCGGCGGGAAGCTCATCGGCATCGAGGGCACGTACGACGACGTCAACCGGTTCTGCTCCGAACTCATCGGCGACCCGCTGGGCGACAAGTGGGGATTCGTCAACGTCAACCTGCGGCCCTACTACGCCGAGGGCTCCAAGACGCTCGCGTACGAGATCGCCGAGCAGCTCGGCTGGCGGCTGCCCGAGCAGATCATCATCCCCATCGCCTCCGGGTCCCAGCTCACGAAGATCGACAAGGGCTTCAAGGAGCTGGTGAAGCTGGGGCTGGTCGAGGACACCCCGTACAAGATCTTCGGGGCGCAGGCGGCCGGGTGCTCGCCGGTGTCGACCGCGTACAAGGCGGGGCACGAGGTCGTACGGCCGGTCAAGCCCGACACCATCGCCAAGTCCCTGGCCATCGGCAACCCGGCCGACGGGCCGTACGTGCTGGACATCGCCCGGCGCACCGGCGGAGCCGTCGAGGACGTCACCGACGCCGAGATCGTGGCCGCCATCAAGCTGCTGGCCTCGACGGAGGGCGTCTTCGCCGAGACCGCGGGCGGCGTCACCGTCGGCGTGCTGAAGAAGCTCACCGAGAACGGCGTGCTCGACCCCGACGCCCTCACCGTGGTGCTCAACACCGGTGACGGGCTCAAGACGCTCGACGCGATCAGCGACGACGCCGCACCCACGGCCGTGATCCGGCCCTCTCTCGACGCGTTCCGCGCGACTGTCTGACAACCAGGAAAGGCGACTTAAACCATGAGCGTTTCTGTGCGGATTCCCACCATTCTGCGCACCTACACCGGGGGCAACGCGGAGGTCAGTGGCGAGGGCGCGACGCTTCGTGACGTGCTCATCAAGCTCGACGCCGACTACCCGGGCATCGGCGCGAGAATTCTGGATGAATCGGGCAAGATTCGTCGTTTCGTCAACGTTTACGTGGGGGAAGAGGACGTCCGTTTCGCCGAGGGCCTCGACACTCCCGCCCCTGAGGGGACTCAGATCTCCATCATCCCGGCGGTCGCCGGCGGCTGAGTGTCGCGGCTCGCATCCAGAAGGCGCCCCTTGTGGGCGCCTTCTCCTTTTCCGGGCCTAATTCAATGTTGAACCAGGTTCGGGAAGAAGAAATAGGCAGTTCCCAGATTGACTCTGTTGCCAAACCCCTCCCCACAGGTATGGTCGAGGGCGATCGTCCGGCTGATTTTCTGTTAAGTCGGGCGATTACAGGTCTCGCGGAGGAATGGGCGAGATCTGGGAGACCAGTAAGAGGAGTCGGAAGTGGCGCAGGGCACCGTCAAGTGGTTCAACGCGGACAAGGGCTACGGCTTCATCGCGGTAGACGGTGGTAAGGATGTATTCGTCCATTACTCAGCGATCATGATGGACGGGTACCGATCTCTCGAGCAGGGACAGCGCGTCGAGTTCGAGATCACGCAGGGCCAGAAGGGACCGCAGGCGGAGTCCGTCCGAACGGTCTGATCGACATCCTGGTATGCACCGGGCGGGTTCGCACGGCAGCGCAGTCCGTGCGAGCCGTCATCTCTCTCTCGTCGACTCGCGTACGGTGGGCCGCCCAGGGCGGCTCGCCGTACCGGCGTACTGACTGACCTGGGCGGAAACGTGGGGCAGGTGGGCGTTCGCTTGCACTCGACAGGGTAGAGTGCTAAACAGTTCGTTGGCACTCTGTGCAGCAGAGTGCCAACACCGGATCGGGACGATGGGGTCTGCCGAAGGAGATGCTGACCCATGCCGTCGCGGGCGTCGGCTCGGTCCACGACAAGCCACCCTGCATCTGGGAGGTCTAGCCTTATGGCAGCCAAGATGATCGCGTTTGACGAGGACGCCCGGCGCGGTCTCGAGCGCGGTATGAACCAGCTCGCCGACGCCGTCAAGGTGACCTTGGGTCCCAAGGGCCGCAACGTCGTGCTGGAGAAGAAGTGGGGCGCTCCCACGATCACCAACGACGGTGTGTCCATCGCCAAGGAGATCGAGCTCGAGGACCCCTGGGAGAAGATCGGCGCCGAGCTGGTCAAGGAGGTCGCGAAGAAGACCGACGACGTGGCTGGTGACGGCACCACCACGGCCACCGTGCTCGCCCAGGCGCTGGTGCGCGAGGGCCTGCGCAACGTCGCCGCCGGCGCCAACCCGATGGCCCTGAAGAAGGGCATCGAGTCCGCCGTCGAGCGCGTCAGCGAGGAGCTCTCCAAGCTGGCCAAGGACGTGGAGACCAAGGAGCAGATCGCCTCCACCGCCTCCATCTCCGCCGCCGACCCCGAGATCGGCTCGCTCATCGCCGAGGCGATGGACAAGGTCGGCAAGGAAGGCGTCATCACCGTCGAGGAGAGCAACACCTTCGGCCTCGAGCTCGAGCTCACCGAGGGCATGCGCTTCGACAAGGGCATGACGTCGATGTACTTCGTGACCGACTCCGACCGCATGGAGGCCGTGCTCGAAGACCCCTACATCCTGATCGTCAACAGCAAGGTCTCCGCCAACAAGGACCTGCTGCCGCTGCTCGACAAGGTCGTCCAGTCCGGCAAGCCGCTGCTGATCATCGCCGAGGACGTCGAGGGCGAGGCTCTGGCGACCCTGGTCGTCAACAAGATCCGCGGCCTGTTCCGTTCCGTCGCCGTCAAGGCTCCGGGCTTCGGCGACCGCCGCAAGGCCATGCTCAACGACATCGCGATCCTGACCGGCGGTCAGGTCATCGCCGAGGAGGTCGGCCTCAAGCTCGAGACCGCCACCCTCGACCTGCTGGGCCGCGCCCGCAAGGTGGTCGTGACCAAGGACGAGACGACGATCGTCGACGGCGCCGGTGACGCCGAGCAGATCTCCGGCCGGGTCAACGAGATCCGCGCCGAGATCGAGCGCACCGACTCCGACTACGACCGCGAGAAGCTCCAGGAGCGCCTGGCCAAGCTGGCCGGCGGCGTCGCCGTCATCAAGGCCGGTGCCGCCACCGAGGTCGAGCTCAAGGAGCGCAAGCACCGCATCGAGGACGCCGTCCGCAACGCGAAGGCGGCCGTCGAGGAGGGCATCGTCCCCGGCGGTGGCGTGGCGCTGCTGCAGGCCGGCGCCAAGGCGTTCGACAAGCTCGAGCTCAACGGCGACGAGGCCACCGGTGCCGCCATCGTCAAGAAGGCGCTGGAGGAGCCGCTCAAGCAGATCGCGGTCAACGCCGGCCTCGAGGGCGGCGTCGTGGTCGAGCGCGTGCGCAACCTCACCCCGGGTGAGGGCCTCAACGCCGCGTCGGGCGAGTACGTCAACATGTTCGAGTCGGGCATCATCGACCCGGCCAAGGTGACGCGCTCCGCGCTGCAGAACGCCGCCTCCATCGCGGCGCTGTTCCTGACGACCGAGGCCGTCATCGCCGAGAAGCCCGAGAAGGCTGGGGCCGCTCCCGCCGGCGGCATGCCCGGCGGCGGCGACATGGACTTCTAGGTCTTTATCCGTCGCGCAGGCGAAGAGCGGTCCGGAATTTTCCGGGCCGCTCTTTTTCTTGTGGAGCTGCCATTACGTTTCACCATTGATCCGCTACTCATGGTGAGGAAAGGTGGTCAGCCATAACTCACCTCAACGAAGGAGTGGCGGATGTTCTCCCGCAGCAAGCGCATTTTCGGTATCGCGGCCATCGCCCTGGCCGCCGTCACCGCCGCGGCGGCTCCCGCGCATGCCGACGACGAGCTGACGAGCACGTTCAGCCTGCTGCGCCAGCTGAACAATCCGTTCTGCCTGCCGGGCGCGACCACCACCGGCATTCCGGTCGTCGACTCGCTGCTGCCGGGGCTCGTCGGCTGCCCCCAGGCGCCCCTCGTGCGCTGACCCCGACATGAGCTGACCCCGACATGACGAGCGCCCCGCCGGGCTCCCGGCGGGGCGCTCTGACGCTTGTCAGACGCCGAAGTGGGCCACGACGAAGCCACGGGCCAGCAGGTTGGCGTTGATGTTGAAGCCGACCACGGCCGGGCTGGTGTCGCTGTCGACCCCCAGCTTGTCGACGCCCAGCGCGTGCACGGTGAAGACGTAGCGGTGCGGGTCGCCGGGAGGCGGGGCGGCGCCGCCGTAGGCCTTGGTGCCGTAGTCGGTGCGGGCGTGCACGGCGCCCTCGGGCAGGCCCTTGAAGTCGGGCGCCGAGCCCGCGCCGGTGGGCAGCTCGGTCACCGAGGCCGGCAGGTCGAACAGCACCCAGTGCCAGAAGCCGCTGCCGGTCGGCGCGTCGGGGTCGAAGCACGTGACGGCATAGCTCCTGGTGCCCTCGGGGGCGCCGGACCAGCGCAGGTGCGGCGACTGGTTGCCGCCCGTCATGCCCCAGTCGTTGAAGACGTGGAGGTCGGGCAGTCGCTCGCCGTCCTGGATGTCGTCGCTCTCGACCACGAGCGCGGGGACCGACGGCAGGAATTCATGGGGAAGCGGTGCGGGCACGGCATCCTCCTTGGGTGAGAGCTAGGTGCTTGCCCAGCCATCCTAGAAGCGCCGTGCCCGCGCGGCTCACGCCGCCAGCTCGGCGGGCAGCGGCTTGTCGTGCAGCACGGTCAGCGAGGTGACCGCACGGGTCAGCACGACGTAGAGCCGGGCCAGGCCCCTCGGCTCGGCGGCCACGATGTCGGCCGGCTCGACCACGATGACGTGGTCGTACTCGAGGCCCTTGGCGAGCGTGGCGGGCACGACGAGCAGGCGCTGCTCGTCGGGGGAGTCGGGGTCGAGCACGGCGTGCGGCAGCTCGGCCAGCGCCTGCGAGACGGTCTCGACCAGGGCGTCGGGAACGATGACGCCGATGGAACCCTCTTTGGCCAGCGCCTGCCGCGCCACCTCGATGACCGAGCCGCCGGGCAGCACGGTGAGCGAGCCCGCGCCGGGACGCAGCGAGCGCGGCGCGGCCAGGCCGGGGGCGATGGAGGGCAGCAGCCGGGCCGCGTAGTCGAGCACCTCGCGCGGCACGCGGAAGCCGAGTGTCAGCTCCGTCACCTCGCCCTCGCGCTGGCCGAGGTGTTCGAGCACCGCCTGCCACGAGGTGGTGGACCACGGGGTGGTGCCCTGCGCGAGGTCGCCGAGCACGGTGGCCGAGCCGTTGCGGCAGCGCCGTCCGAGCGCCCTGAGCTGCATCTCCGACAGGTCCTGCGCCTCGTCCACGACCAGGTGACCCAGTGAGGGCGTGCGTTCCATGAGGTCGCGCAGCTCGTCGAGGAGCGCCGCGTCGGCCGCCGACCACTTCGCGGACTTCCAGCTCCGGTACGGCTTGCGCCAGGCGAGCAGCTCCTGCTCCTCGGCCGTCAGGTCGGACTTGGCGGCCTTGGCGCGGAACTCGGGGTCGGACAGCAGGCGATGGAGCACCTGCTCGGGCGTCAGCTTGGGCCAGACGGCGTCCACGAGCTGCTTGACCGGCTTCGACCTGGCCACCGCGTCTTGGACCCGGTCGTCGGGCGACTCGCCGCGCTGCTCCATGCGGACGAGCACCATGTGGGCCAGCCGCTGGGCCAGCGCCGCGCGGCCGGGGTTGTAGCGGGTGGTGCCGCGCAGGGAGGCGACGATCTCGCGCACCTCGTAGTCGGCCACCCGGTGGCGGTAGGCGCCCTTGGTGAAGACGACGCCTTCCTCCGGTTTGACGATGTGCAGCCAGAGCGCGCGCTCAAGGACGGCGGCCATCCTGGCGTCGCCCTTGATGGCGGCGACCTCGGGGTCCTCGGGGGCGGCGTGCTCGCCGAGCAGCCCGGCCACCGTGGTCTGGTCGACCTTGACCTCGCCCAGCGCGGGCAGGACGGAGGAGATGTAGGACAGGAAGGCCCGGTTCGGCCCGACGATCATGACGCCCGACCTGGCCAGCCGCTCGCGGTGGGTGAACAGCAGGTAGGCGGCGCGGTGGAGGCCGACGGCGGTCTTCCCGGTGCCGGGGGCGCCCTGCACGCACACCGTCTGGGCCAGCGTGGAGCGGACGATCTCGTCCTGGTCGGGCTGGATGGTGGCGACGATGTCGCGCATGGGGCCGGTGCGGGGCCGCTCGATCTCCTCGGTGAGGATCTTCGACGGGCCGATGTCGCCGCCGTCGGCCAGCGGCTCGTCCTCGTACGCGGTGAGCGCCCCGCCGTGGTAGCCGAAGCGCCGCCGGCGCTCGACGCCCATCGGGTCGGCCGGGCTGGCCTGGTAGAACGCGCGCGACACCGGCGCCCGCCAGTCGATCACCAGCGGCTTGCTGCCGGCGTCGTGGACGTGGCGGCGGCCGACGTAGATGGTGCTCGGCAGGTCGTCGCCGCCGGCGCGGTCGAGGCGGCCGAAGAAGAGCGGGGTGTCGGGGTGGTCGGCCAGTGCGGCGACCCGCTGGTCGAGCAGCGACTGCAGGATCTGCTGCGAGACCCAGTCGCCGGCCGCGTCGGCCGACAGGGACTGGGCGTGCGCGCGCATGGCTGTGAGCGCGGCTCTGGACTCGGCGAGGTGGGCCTGCTCGGCCGCGAGTACGCCGGCCGGGTCGTCGGGGTCGGTGCTGGTCTCTTGGCGTATGTCTGGGGCCATCTGGTGCCCGGGCATGCGAAAGCGCCTCCCTGGTCTGGTGAACGGAGGTGGTCAAGGCAGCGAATCCGCCAGTCTAGTGGCGACTTCGGCGGGCTTCCAAAGCATTTACTCGCGGCCGACCGGGTACGCATAGGAGGTGCTCCGGCTCCGTGTCTCGCCGATCGTCCCCACGATCGCGAGCTTCCTGCTCGCCGCGTTGTGGGGTCTGTCGGTGTTCGCCGGATGGGGGCTGCAGGCGTTCTGTGCGGGAGATGAGAGCCCGTCGACGTGTTCGCAGCGCCTTGATACGGTTTCCACGGTGTCGGCGCTGTTCGCCGCACTGGCGGCGTGCTGCACGGTGGCCGCCTGGCTGGTCCCGTGGTCGAGGGCCGACTCGCGGACGTTCGCCCGCTTGATGGGCGCCGGGGTGGTGGCCTGGATCGCGGCCGAGGGCGTGTTGTTCCTCGGCGGCCTGCTGGCACGCTGAGCCAGGCGGAAACGGGCGTCCGCTACCAACCTGGAAATACCGAAAAATTCGGGCATTTCAGGTGGGTTTGTCGGATCATGGGGGTATGTCGCAGGCGGCGTGATAGTACGCAGGTGAGGGGGGTGGTTCGAATGTCGGCCCGCGGAGTCTCGTGGACGTGACACCACGGTGAATGCCTGGCCGCTCGGGCGAGCGGCCGGGCATCGCGACCGCTACACCCCGCCGAGCACGTCGTCGGCGTCGATGATCTGATAGGCGTACCCCTGCTCGGCCAGGAACCGCTGCCGGTGCGCCGCGAACTCCTGATCGACGGTGTCCCTGCTGACCACCGTGTAGAACCGGGCGCCCCCGCCGTCGGCCTTGGGCCGCAGCACCCGCCCGAGCCGCTGGGCCTCCTCCTGGCGCGAGCCGAACGTGCCCGACACCTGGATCGCGACGGCCGCCTCAGGCAGGTCGATGGAGAAGTTGGCCACCTTCGACACCACCAGCACCTGAATCTCCTTGTCGCGGAACGCCTGGTAGAGGCGCTCGCGCTCCTTGATCCTGGTGTCGCCCTTGATCACCGGCGCGTTGAGGTGCTCGCCCAGCTCGTCGAGCTGGTCGATGTACTGGCCGATGACCAGCACCTGCTCACCCAGATGGCGGCGGACCAGAGCCTCGGTGACGTGGGTCTTCGACGGCGTGGTGGCGCAGAAGCGGTAGCGCTCCTCCGCCTCGGCCATCGCGTACGCCAGCCGCTCGTCGTCGGTCAGCGTGACCCGGACCTCGACGCAGTCGGCCGGCGCGATCCAGCCCTGGTTCTCCATCTCCTTCCAGGGCGCGTCGTAACGCTTGGGGCCGATCAGCGAGAACACGTCGCCCTCGCGGCCGTCCTCGCGCACCAGCGTCGCGGTCAGCCCGACGCGCCTGCGGGCCTGGAGGTCGGCGGTCATCCGGAAGATGGGCGCGGGCAGCAGGTGGACCTCGTCGTAGACGATCAGGCCCCAGTCGCGGGCGTCGAACAGCTCAAGGTGGCTGTAGACGCCTTTGCGCCTGGTGGTCATCACCTGGTAGGTGGCGATGGTGACCGGGCGGATCTCCTTCTTGTTGCCGGAGTATTCGCCGATCTCGTCCTCGGTCAGCGACGTGCGCTTGAGCAGCTCGGTCTTCCACTGGTGGGCCGAGACCGTGTTGGTGACCAGGATGAGCGTGGTGGCCTGGGCGTGTGCCATGGCCGCCGCGCCGACGATCGTCTTGCCCGCGCCACAGGGCAGCACGACCACGCCTGAGCCGCCGTTCCAGAACGCGTCGGCCGCCTCGCGCTGGTAGGGCCGCAGCGTCCAGCCGTCCTCGTGCAGCGTGATGGGGTGGGCCTCGCCGTCGACGTAGCCCGCGAGGTCTTCGGCCGGCCAGCCCAGCTTGAGCAGCGCCTGCTTGACGTTGCCGCGGTCGCTCGGGTGCACGACGACCGAGTCGGCGCCGATGCGCTCGCCCAGCATCGGCTGGATCTTCTTGGAGCGCAGCACCTCCTCCAGCACGGCCCGGTCGGTGGAGGTCAGGACCAGCCCGTTGACCGGGTCCTTCTCCAGGCGCAGCCGGCCGTAGCGGGCCATCGTCTCGGCGACGTCCACGAGCAGCGCGTGGGGCACCGGATAGCGGCTGTAGCTGATGAGCGCGTCGATGACCTGCTCGGCGTCGTGGCCCGCGGCGCGGGCGTTCCACAGCGCGAGCGGCGTGACGCGGTAGGTGTGCACGTGCTCGGGAGCGCGCTCGAGCTCGGCGAACGGCGCGATCGCCTTACGGCAGGCGTCGGCCTGCTCGTGGTCGACTTCGAGCAGCAGCGTCTTGTCGGACTGGACGATCAGCGGTCCATCGCTCACTGGCATGTCTCCGTGGGGTCGCGTACGGGGCTCTGACGCATCAGGACCATCGTCTCGTGATCCCGGCTCCCCCGCTCCGTGTCTCCAACAACGGACACGCCAGGATTAGTCCTGGACGGCGATGTGCGGCCCCCTGGCTCAGTCGTCGAAGGCGCCGTTGACGCCCAGCAGGATGAACGTGCCGAAGGTGATCACGAGGCCGGCCCCGAACAGCACCCAGCTCCAGACCAGCATCGTGCGGGCGACCTGCGGCCTGGTGGTGGCCCTGCCGAGCGCGAGGCCGGCGAGGATCGCGCCGGGGATGCCGAAGACGTTGCAGCAGGAGACGACCGCGAGCAGGTTGAGCACGAGGGCGACGATCGCGTTGGCGGTCGGGCCGCTGCTGGGAGGCGGCGGAGGGGGACCGTAACCGTAGCCGTAGTGAGGCGGCGGCTGCTCGCCGTAAGGCGCGCCGTAAGGGATGTACGGCTGACCCGACGGGTCTTGCTGGCTCATCCTCACCTCCGAACTGGTCAACAATTATCACGGAATCACCCCGTGGCAGACCGGTATGGAGGATGGGCAGCGCTCAGCCGAGCAGCGCGCGCAGCGCCTTGCGGTCGAGCTTGAGCACGCTCGTCAGCGGCACGGAGTCCACGAACCGCACCTCCCGGGGATACTTCACCCGGCCCACCCGCTCGCGCGCCCACGCGACGAGCTCCTCGGCCGTCACCGTCGCGCCCGGCCTGAGCTGCACGAACGCCACGACCTCCTCGCCCAGGGCGGGCTCGGGCCGGCCGACGACGCCCGACAGCACCACGTCGGGATGCCGGTCGAGCGCGTCCTCGACGTCGCGCGGGAACACGTTGAAGCCGCCCCTGATGATCAGGTCCTTCTTCCTGTCCACGATGTAGAGATAGCCGTCGTCGTCCACGCACCCGATGTCACCCGTACGCAGCTCGCCGTCCACCAGCGCCGTGCCCTCCGGGTCGGGCTCGTGCTCGCCCCAGTAGCCGAGCATCAGCGACGACCCCGACACGCACACCTCGCCGACGTCGCCGGGCTCCGCGACCTCGCCGTCGGAGTCCCTGATCGTGAGGGAGTAGCCGGCCAGCGGCAGGCCGACGCTGCCCACCCGGCGCCTGCCCGGCGGGTTGAACGTGGTGACCGCGCTGGTCTCGGTCAGCCCGTAGCCCTCCAGGATCTGCACGCCCGGCATCCTGCGCTCGAACTCGCGCAGGGCGTCCCTGCCGAGCGGGGCCGCGCCGCAGGTGAGGTAGGCGAGGTCGGGCAGCGGGCGGGATTCGAGCGGCTCGGCGAGCAACTGGTGGATCATCGAGGGGACGACGGTGCCGTACCTGACGTGCTGCTCGGCGGCCAGCTCCAGGAACGTCTTCGCGTCGAACCAGCGCATCAGCACGGTCTGCTGGGGCTCGCTCGCGTGCAGCGAGGCGACGGTGATGATCAGCCCGTACGCGTGCGACAGCGGCACCGGCACCAGCGCCCGGTTCATGCCCTCCTGGTGGGAGAGGGCGAAGGCGTCCCTGGCGACGTGCCAGAGGCCCTGGTGGCTGAGCATGACGCCCTTGGCCGTGCCGGTGGTGCCGCCGGTGTACATGAGGGCGGCCAGGTCGCCGGGGTCCCTCGCGACGGGGCCGTGCTCGGCCGCGCGTTCGAGCTCGGTGGTGTCCACGTACGCGGGGATGTCCACGCCGGCCGCGCGTACGGTGTCGGCCAGCTCGGGGGAGGTGACGACGGCGGCCGCGCCGCTGTCGGTGAGCACGTGCCGCAGCTCGTCGGGACCCACCAGGAACACCACCGGCGTCACCACCGCGCCCGCCGCCCACAGCGCCTGGTAGACGATCGGCACCTCGGGGGAGTTGGCCATCATGACCGCGACCCGGTCGCCGGGCCTGATGCCGGCCTCGATGAAGCCGCCGCACATCCGGCGCGCCCGCTCGGCGAGCGTGTGGCCGCGGTGCCAGACGCCGTCGTAGAACACCGCGTCGTGGTCGTCGAAACGCTGCCATGACTCCTCGGCCAGGCGGCCCAGCGTGTGCTCGGTCACATGCCCAACCTGATGGGAGCGGGGAGGCGGAGTCAAGAGCTGTGACCTTGACTCGTCATTGTGGACATGGGTGGCGTAGTCCGTAAATCGATATAATTCTCGTTATATTGTGTTCCGAGTTTGCATGTAGCGCTAGATCGTGTATTTGTGGAGATCTACGGGTCGTGAGGCCCCGTGCGGGCAATGCCGGGCATGATCCACATGCCCGGGACCGTCGTGAGAGGTGGCTTATTTCCGCAGGTCAGGTGCGGGATGGCTGCCCCTCGTCCGAAGACGAAGAAAATCCTTGACTCGCAGGTCGTCTTTCTGGAGAAAACCTTCCCTCTTATTCCGAGGTGCTTCGTGACGGAAACGCCTGAAACGGGCGAGATCGACCTGGACCACATTACGCTCACAGGAAGTCTCATAGCGGTCAGCGACCACGTGCGCGCCACCGCCGCTCCCGCCACCGCAGACCTGACCAGGCGGGCGGCCGACGCACAGCTCAGGTCGTACCTGGAGCCGAGCTGCTTTCCCGAGGCGGTGCGGCGGCTCGCCATGGGCCACCTGCTCGTCCTCGTCGGCGAGGAGGACAGCGGGCGCCGGCTCGGGGCCATCGCGCTGCTGTCACGCATGTCGCTGGCCGAGAGCACCATCACCGTGCTGTCCCCGGCCGCCGCGGCGTCCGAGCTGCTGACGGGCATCGAGTACGAGCCGGGCCGGGCCTACCTGCTGCACGACTGGATCGCCGGGGCCGAGCGCTCCGAGCTGGTCGAGCTGGCCCGCAAGCTGGCCGAGCTGGGCTCGTACCTGGTCGTCACCAGGAGCGGCGCGCCGTCGGCCGCCGTCGAGGTCGAGCTGGCGTGGGCCGCGCCCGACCCCGGCGAGCTGTACGACCTGTGCCTCAGCGCCTTCGACCTGCGGGCCGGGCTCAGCCCTGCCGAGCTGACCCGCGGCAGGGACCTGGCGCCGCGCCTGCCCACGCCCGCCGAGGTCGTCCGGCTCGCCGCCCGCCTGGCCCGCGGCGAGCCGCCCGCCGACGAGGTGGCCGCCTGGTTCGACACCAAGCCGGCCATGGGCGAGGTTCTGGGGGTGGCCGCGCTGGCGTTCGCGCACCGGCTCTCCGAGCAGGCCCTCGACGCGCAGCTCGCCAGGCTCGAACGCCTCTGCGGCGACACCGCGCGCCGGCCGCTCGCCGGGCCGCTCGTCGGCGTCGAGGACGGGCTGGTCGGCTTCCGCGCGCCGCACCAGCGCGGGCAGGTGCTGGCCGAGCTGGTCGGACGCTACGGGTTCTGGCTGTGGCAGCCGCTGCGCGACTGGGTCAGGTCGCTGCCCGGCCAGGGGGCGGCCGTCCAGGTGCGGGCGGCTGCCGGTCTCGCGCTGCTCGCGCGGCACTCGGGCAGGGAGGTGCGGCAGGAGTTCCTGGAGGTGTGGGCGTTGGGGAGCGCGGCCGAGCAGGTCGCGGTGGCGAACGTGCTGTCGTACATGTGCGGCGACGACACCCTCGCCCCTGGGGCGCTCAGGATCGTGCTGGAGTGGTCGGCCGACCCCCGCGACCCCCGCGCGACGGTGGCGGCGGTGGCGCTGGGCGGCGGGCTCGCCGTCCGCTACCCGGACGACTGCGCTCGGCACCTGCGCCGGCTGGCGTCGTCCGGCGGGCCCGTCGCGTCGGTGGCCGCCCGGTCACTGCTCAGAGGCCGGCGACGCCCGTGATGCGGTGCAGGGCGAAGCGGTGGACGGCGGCGCGGGTCTCGTCGTACGCCGTCAGGTAACCGCCCTCCATCCTGGCCGGCTCCAGGATGCGCGAGGTGGCGTTCCCCTGCGAGTCGAGATAGCCGATCCACACCCGCACGCCCTGCTTGATGGCCTCCTGGAGGGCCGAGATGGTGGCCGTGGCGGGGCCGCGCGGGACGCCGCCGCCCGGCGCGTCCGCGGGCTCGCGCCGCGACAGGTGCGCCGCGTCGCCGGCTCGCAGCGCGCGTACGGCCGCCGCCGCCACCTCGGGGTCGAGGCCGTTGGGCGGCGCCGTCGCGCGGGCGGGGGCGAACGCCTCGGTGCGCCGGCTCTCCAGCTGCGAGATGATCACGTCGCCGTCGAGCGACTCGGCGACCGGCGCGTACCCCATGGCGCGCAGCGAGTCGACCAGCGCAGCCCTGGACGAGCGCGAGGCGATCACGGTCGGCGCCAGCCGGCGCAGCCGCAGCGCGGCAGAGCGCCGGTCGGCGGTGATCTGGTCGAGCAGCGCGGGGTCGTCGCACCTGATGTACGCGCTCGCCGTCCCCACCCTGATCCGCCCGTGCCGCCGCGCGACATCGGTCACCAGGTACGACAGCGCCTGCGGCACCGGCGTCGCCGAATGGCGGGCCAGCATCGACACCAGCTCCTCGCCCCCGTGCCCGGCGTCGAGCGCCCGCCTGATCGACTGCTCGCTGAACCGGTAGACGGTGGCCCCGCCCTTCGACTCGACGTCGGCGGTGAGCGTCATCCAGCGGTTGAGCTCGCTGGTGAGCGGTCCGGGCGCGACCGCGGTGAGGTCGGCCTGCAGCAGCACGTGATCGACCGGCTCGGGCAGCAGCGGCGCCAGCGCGCCCGCCGCGTCACCGCCCTCGGTGAGCAGCCTGCCGTGCGCCGACAGCGCGCCCAGGCCCGTCACGCCCACCTGCTCGGCCTCCCGCAGCGTGAACTCGGTGAGCTGCTGGCGCAGCGGCCCCTTCCTGCGGGGCTGCTCCCACGCCAGCCGTTCGAGCACCGCGTCGCGGTCGGGCGCGAGCCCCGGCGCCGCCGCCAGCACGCCCAGCGTGGCCGCCCGCACCCCGGGCGCCGACGAGCGGCGCAGGTCGGTGTGCAGGGCGTTGAACGGCCTGTCCCGCTCGTCGCGGTCGCCGACCAGACCGGGCACCCGGTCCATGTGCAGCCACGTGGCCGCCAGCGTCACCCACCGGTCGGCGGTGGACCTGACCCGCCACAGGTCGTAGCCCGCGGTCGGCAGCCACTCGCCGTCCACGCCGCCGCCCGCCGCGATCAGACCGGCCGCGTGCGCGACCTCGACCACCAGCGCCGCCACCCACTCCGGCACGTCCAGCTCGGTCGTGGCGCGCTTCAGATCGCGTACGCCGAGCCCGCCGGTACGCAGCACGCCGGGAGGCTCGACGCTCCACCGCTCGCACAGCTCCTCCACCGACCTGACGAACGAGAACGCCTGCCCCGCCGCCGTACGGTCGGTCAGCTTCTGGTCGCGCGCCGCCCCCTGCAGCGGCGGCGGCACCGCGAGCAGGCCCCGGTGCACCCGGCCGCCGCGCAGGTGGAGGGCGACCTCGCGGGGCAGCGTCACGCTCTCCTCGCCGGTCGCCGCCAGCAGGCCGCGGGCCAGCAGCTCCTCGATGGGGGAGCGGGCCGACTCGATGCGGACCTCGCGCCTGGCGTTCGGCACGCGGCCGGTGGGCGGGCCCCAGGCGAGCTGGTCGAGCGCCGCTCTGGCCTCGGGGGAGACCGAGCCGATCAGCCCGGCGGGGTCGGCCAGCGCCGCCGCCAGGCGTTCCTTGCCCGTGCCCGTGGTGCCCGGCGCGACGTCGTCGGCCATCTCGGCCAGTTGCTCGGGTGCGTGGTGGCGGAACGCGTCCGTCGCGCTCGGGCCGAGACCGGCCGGGTCGTCGAGCACCTTGCGGACGCCGGGGCCGAGGTGGAGTGCGTCGTCGGGGCCGTAGACGAGGGCCAGCTCGCGGAGCCTGTCGAGGGCGGCGGTCAGCGCGGGCATGGGGTCCGCGCTCCGTGCCCGCTTGCCGCCGGCCTTGCCGTTGCTCGCGCCGGTGGCTCTGCTCCTGCTCGTCTGGGCGTCGTCCGCTTGCGCGTCGTCCGGATCGCCGGCGGCCAGAGCGGCGGTGATCAGGGCGCGCAGGGCGTCCTTCGACAGCGGCTCCTCGCGTACGGCGAGCGTCTCCACGACCGCCAGCGTGAACCGGTCGAGCCGGTCGAGCACCCTCGCTATGGCCGACGGGCTCGCCGCGCGGGACGCGAGACCTTCCAGATGCGCGGGCACCGGAGTGATCAACTCGGGACGCGCGGAGACGAGCGCCCGTAGCTGTTCGTCGGTGCGCCCCCTGATCCACTCCGTGAACTCCATCGTTGCCATGGTATGTCCCCCCTGATTGAGGCAGCATTGCTAGGCGTGATAGAGCGCGCGGACCAGCTCGTGCTGAACTACGTCTCCAAGGCCGCCGACGCGGCTCACGGTGTGCTGCGCGCCGACCAGCGGCTCGACTTCGCCCGCCGGCTGCGCGCCAGGATCGAGACCGAGCGGGGCGGCAGCCAGGACGCGCGGCAGGTGGCGCGGGTGCTGGCCAGGTTCGGCGACCCGGTGAACCTGGTCGAACGCGAGGCCCGCCGGCTCGCCGAGGCCGGCGTCCCGACCGCCCGCGACACGGCACTGAGCCGCACATCGGCCGCTCATGGCGCCGCGCCGGCCGCCACCTCGGCGGCCCGCGAGGCCGGTCCGGGCCCCTTGGCGGCGCCCACGTCGGCCCCCGCGCCGGCCGCGTCAGGCCGGCCGGGTGACACGGCGCCTCTTCCTGCCGCCCGGGCAGGTGGCGCGACGCGGCAGCTGCCGGCCGTGGTCGACGAGCGGGAGGCGCCACCCGGCGTGCGGGTCCACCGGCGGCTCGCCGAGGAGCACGTGGCGCAGGAGCGGGGGTACGGGCTGCCGTTCGCGGGGCTGCGCAGGGTGGCGATGGCGCGGGCCAACCCCATGGCCACCGGCGGCAGGGACGCCAGGACGATCGTCAAGGAGCATCCGCGCGACGCGGCCGCCATCGTGATCCTCGTGGCGGCCGCGCTGCTGGTGCCGTTCCACCTGGCGCCGCTGGCCATCTTCCCGGTGCCGGTCGTGGTGTGGGCGCTCGGCGCGGCGCTGGTGCTGTTCAGCGAGAGCTGGAACCTGCGTGACAGGCTGCTCGGTACCGGGGCCCCGATGCTCGGCTACTCCGTGGGCGGCGTGCTCGTCGGCGGCCTGCGGGTCGGCGTCGAGGCCGGGTGGCAGCCGTTCATCGAGCAGTTCTTCGACGTCAGCGGCACGATGTTCATGATCGGTACGGGGCTCGGCGTCGTCTGGCTCTCCTACCGGCTGCTCGCGCTGGAGGAGCGTTAGCTCACCGGGGCGGGGCTGGGCAGCAGGCCGAGCGCGAGGCGTACCCACGCGCTGACGAACTGGTCCTTCTCCGCGTGCCCCGGCAGCTCCCCGATCGTCTCCTGGAACAGCCGGTAATGCACCACCGAGCCGCCCAGCACCGCCGCGATGCCCGTCCAGTCGAGCTCGGCGTCGCGGTATTCGGGCTGGGCGCGGAACCAGCTCACGATGGCGTCGAACATCGGCTGGAGCAGACCCTCGCGGACGACCTCGACCAGCTCGGGGAACTGGCTCAGGTCGCGGAAGAAGACCCGCGTCAGCTCCGACTCCTCGCGCACCTTCGCCAGGCCCGCGCGGCACACGTGCGCCAGGCGCTCCTCCAGGTCGACCGATGCCTCCATGGCGCTCAGCTCCGCCAGGCTCTCGGCCACCTGGCTCCTGGTGCGGCTGGCGTGCTCGTTGATGGCCGCGGCGAGGACCTCGTACTTGGACTTGAAGTGCCGGTAGAGCCCTCCTGCGCCGGGGGACAGCCCTGAGGCGGCCTCGATCTCGGCCACGGACGTGGCGGAGTAGCCCCGTTCCGCGAACAGCCGCAGGGCCTCGTCGACGATCCGCTCGCGGGTCGATCTGCTCATGTCTGTGCTGATACCTCCGTAAGGAGCGTAGTCGCTAATCAGCGGTACGCCGGATGAGGCCCGCCACCGCGGAGCCGATGATCAACCAGACGAGCGCCGCGAGGCCGTAGTTGACGAGCGTCGTCCAGCGCGGGTCGGCGAACTGGAAGAGGTTGGTCAAGCCCAGGGACAGCGACGAGGCGAGCGTTTCGACGAACTGGTACCACACGTTGGCCGGGTTGGCCTTGAGCACGGTGAAGATCGCGTACAGCAGGACGGACAGCGCGGCCACGCGGGCGGCCAGGCGTACCAGGGCGGCCAGGGCGGTCACCACGCGCCGCCACGGCGTCAGGGTCCTCCCGCCGGGGCGGGCCGGGCGGTGCGGGCGCGGCACGGCGGGCCCGCTCCCGGCGCGCGGGCGGCTCTCCGTGACGGCACCGCCCTTGACGGGGGACGCGACGAGCCGGTCTCCGGCGTGCGGCGGGTGGGGGGTGTCGGTCACGGCCGCTCCTCTCCGATAAGTAATTCCTTTCTTCCCATTCCCATGCTCCCAGAACAAGGCCCGTTACGGGCAGTAGGGGAGTGTTTGGCATCCTTCACGTGTGACGACTTCGGTGGGATTCGACCTTGACATGACATTGGCGGACACGCGGGAGGGCATCGCGGCCGTTTACGACGAGCTGGCCGTGCGATTGGGCGTGCCATTTGACAGTGCGGCGATCGTGGAACGGCTGGGGCCGCCGCTGGAGGTGGAGCTCGCCAACTGGTTGCCGCCCGAGGAGGTGCCCGCGGCGGCCGACCTCTATCGGGAGATATATCCGAAATTGGGAGTTCCGGTGCACACGGCCATGGCGGGCGCGTACGAGGCCATCGACGCCGTACGCCGGGGCGGCGGCCGGGTCATCGTCGTGAGCGGCAAGAACACCCGCGACGCCGCCGGCACAGTCAAGGCGCTGGGCCTGGCCGTGGACGAAGTGGTCGGCTCGCTTTTCGGAGCGGCCAAGGGATCGGCACTCGCGCGCTTCGGCGCGGCGGCTTATGTTGGTGACCATGTCGCGGACATCGAGGCGGCACGCGCGGGCGGCGCCGTGAGCGTGACAGTGGCGACCGGTCCTTACACGGTGGGAGAGCTGCGTGATCACGGAGCTGATGTGGCGCTGGGCGACCTGACCGAATTCACCGCCTGGTTCGCCGGCTGGCGCGATCATGGCGGTCCCGCGTAATTATCGGGGATTTACCCGGTCGCCCTGGCGCTTCCCGGGGCATAACCTACTTCCATCCGTCCTTCTTTTCGACTGTTTGAACGAGGTCCTCCTGTGCCGAGTGGCAAGGTCAAGTGGTACGACGCCGACAAGGGATTCGGCTTCCTCACCCGCGACGACGGCGGTGAGGTCTTCGTGCATTCATCCGCACTGCCCGCCGGCGCGGGGCCGCTCAAGCCGGGCCAGAAGGTCGAGTTCGGCGTGGCCGAGGGGCGCCGGGGCCAGCAGGCGCTGTCGGTCAGGATTCTGGAGCAGCCGCCGACGCTCGCCAAGGTCAAGCCCAAGGGCAAGCGGAAGAAGCCGGACGAGATGGTGGTCATCGTCGAGGATCTGATCAAGCTGCTCGACGGGGTCTCGACGTCGTACCAGCGTGGCAAGCACCCGGACGCGGCCCACGCCAAGAAGATCGCCCAAGTCCTCCGCGCCGTGGCCGACGACCTCGACGCCTGACCCGCCCGCCGTGCCTGTGGGAGGACCGCACACGTCCTCTCACAGGTCACGCGTTCGGGTTGGTCAGGGGCTTTGTCGGGTCCACCGGGTCAGGGCGTGACGGCGTTTCCGGTCGGGTGTGTTCGTGGTGGAGGCGGTCCCGCACCGCGCGTACGCGCCTGCGGCGGGTCGCCAGGAGCCAGCCGAGGGCGGCCGTGAGCAGGACCGCGAGCGTGACCAGGCCGGCCGTGCTGCTCTGGGTCAGCGACAGCACCAGGCCCACCAGGCCGCCGAACACCCACGCCAGCTGCAGCATCGCCTCCACCACGCCGAACGTCGACGACCGCACCTCCTCACCGATCTCCCGCTGCACGATCGCGTCGAGCGCCAGCTTGCCCAGCTCCTGGGCGAAGGCGGTGATGAGGGAGATCGCCAGAGCCGCCCAGATGCCGAAGAAGACGGCGGCGGCGATGGTGGTGACGGCCGTGACGGCGAGCGTGACGAGCACGATGAGCTGCGGCGAGTGATTACGGGTCCAGTTGGCGACGACGGCGCCCACCAGGCCGCCGAGCCCGGCGGCGCCCGCCAGCAGCGCGATCGTCTTCGTCACGTCGAAGAACGGGTCACCCGCCGCCGGGTCGCCGGCCGACAGCCACGGCACGGCCGCGTCCTGGACGAGGAAGAGCAGGAAGAACAGCAGGAAGCCGGAGAAGACGCGGATGGCCACGTTCGCCCAGACGGCCTCGGCGACGGTGGCCCCGACCTTGAGCAGCGTGCGCCAGCGCGGCGCGGCGCCCTCCTCCTCAAGGTCGGGCGAGTCGACGTGCCGCGGCAGGCGTACGGCGACGACCCCGAGCAGCAGGAACGCCACCATCGCGACGCGCAGGACCACCGCGCTGCCCAGCCACGCGGTCAGCCCCGCGCCGACCGGCACCGCGACCCCGGCCGAGACCAGTGTGAACAGCGCCACCCGCGCGTTCGCCGACACCAGCGTGATGTCGGCGGGCAGCACGGACGGCATGATCGCCGCCCGCGACACGTTGTACGCCTTCGACAGCACCAGCACGCCGAGCGCCCCGATGAACAGGGTGGGCAGGTCGCCCGGCCCAACGGCGGCGGCCATGGCGAAGCAGAGCAGGCCACGGCCGAACAGTGTCCCGGCCATGACGTAACGCCGGCCCGACCTGAACCGGTCGAGTATCGGCCCCACGAACGGCGCCAGCAGCGCGAACGGCAGCATCGTGATGACCAGGTAGAGGGCGACGGAGCCGCGGGCCTCGCCGACGGGCACCCCGAAGAACACCGTGCTGGCCAGCGCGACGGTGACGAGCGCGTCACTGGCGCTGTTGCCCGCCGACAGCTCGATCAGCCGGCCGAGCCCGGTGCGGCCCGCGCCGTTGGCGTAGGTGAGCCGCCGGGTGGCCTGCCCGACCTTCCTCGCACCCGCCGCCGTGGCCTTCCCCGCCCGTGCGGTGCCGGTCGCGGTGGCCCTGGTCGCGCGCGCCGTCGCACGTCCCGCGTCGGCGGCGCCACGCGCCACCCGCCGCGAGATGTCCCGTGCTCGCTCCCAGCCACCCTCCACGCCTACCAGTCTTACCCGAATCCCTCCGCGATCTCAGCGCGGGTCCGCCCCTGGACATCAGCCTTTTCCCACCGCCGGAAACCAGCCCGGGAGAAGGCCGAATCCGCCGTCGCGGGGTAAAGGCCACGACCTGCGGGACGGCCGCCGGAAGGGCGAGCACCGGAGTGCCGAGGGGTGGGGATGGGTGGGGGAATTGAGGGCGGGATGCGCGGTTGTGGGTCCCGCGGGTCGCTCGATGGGTGAGAATGAAGTGTGAGCGAACAGCACCTTTCGGCGGAGGCGGGCCGATGAGCCGCACCAGGGCCCGTGTCTCCGCTCCCGACCAGGCCTGTGTCGCCGCCGTCGATCTGGCGCGCGCCGCGGCCGAGGAGCTGGCGCGGCCGGGCGAGCCCGGTGAGCACCTCGGCTACGAGAGCGAAGGCGACCGGATCGTCACCCACTACTTCGCCTGCCAGGACCGCGCCTATCGCGGCTGGCGGTGGGCCGTCACCGTCACGCGCGCGTCGCGGGCGAAGAAGGTGACGGTCAGCGAGGCGGTCCTGCTCCCCGGCACCGGCGCGCTGCTGGCGCCCGAGTGGCTGCCGTGGAGCGAGCGGTTGCGCCCCGGTGACCTCGGGGTGGGCGATCTGCTGCCGACCGCCGACGACGACGACAGGCTGGCGCCGGGTTTCACCGAGACCGACGACGACGCCGAGCATCAGGCGGTTTTCGAGTACGGCCTGGGCCGGGCACGTGTGCTCTCGGCCATCGGCAAGGACCGGGCTGCCAGACGCTGGCACTCGGGCGAGCACGGGCCGCACACGCCGATCGCACACGCCGCTCCCGCGCAGTGCTCCACCTGCGGCTTCTACTGGCTGCTCGCGGGTGGGCTGCGGCAGATGTTCGGAGTCTGCACTAACGAATACGCACCCGACGACGGCAAGGTCGTCGCCGCCGACCACGGCTGCGGCGCCCACTCGGAGGCCGCCGTGTCGCCCCCGCCGGTCGAGCAGGCGATCCCGATCCTCGACGACCTGGGCTACGACCTCATGGAGGAGGAGGCCGGCTCGGTCGACGAGTCGGCTTCCGAAGAGCTCGGCCATTCCTGATCGTGAGTGTCGGTGCGGGCCGCTAACCTACGGTGGCCCCCAACCCTCTCTACCAGGATCGTGATCGATGAGCGACACCTACGGCACTGACCGGATGCGCGCGGCCGTCCTGTCCGCGTGGACGGCCTCGCCTGCCCGGTTCCGCGAGGACGCCAACGCGGAGGAGGACTTCGCGCTCGGCGGTTACCGCGACCGGCTGATCGTCGAGCTGGCCCAGAATGCGGCCGACGCGGCGCTGCGGGCGGGCGTGCCGGGCGTGCTGCGGCTGACGTTGCGCGGCGAGGTGCTGACGGCCGCCAACACCGGCGCGCCGCTCGACGCCACCGGCGTGGAGAGCCTGTCCACGCTGCGCGCCTCGGGCAAGCGTGACGAGGCAGGGGCGGCGGGCAGGTTCGGTGTCGGGTTCGCGGCGGTGGTGTCGGTGTGCGACGCGCCGTCCATCGGCTCGCGCGGTCACGGCGCGGTCCGCTGGTCCCGTACGGAGACCGCGGCGCTGGTGGCCGACATCCCGGCGCTGGCGGGCGAGCTGGCCGGCCGGGGCGGTCACGTGCCGCTGCTGCGGCTGCCGTTCGACGAGCCGCCGTTCGTCGACGTCCCCGAGGGCTTCGACACCCTCGTACGCCTGCCGCTGCGCGACCACGCGAGCGTCGAGGCGGTCCGCACGATGCTGGCCGAGACCAGCCCCGCGCTGCTGCTCGGCCTGCCCGCGCTGGAGCGCATCGAGATCGAGCTCGACGGCGAGACGCGCACGGTGGTGGCCGAGGGCTGGCACGTCGTTTCGGAGTCGGGCGAGTTCACCCAGGAAGAGGTCGCGAGGCTGTTCGCCGACCGGCCCACCGAGGAGCGGGCCCGCCCGTTCTGGTCGCTGCGCTGGGCCGTCCCGGTCACCGGCACGGGCGAGCCCGGCGCGCTGCCCGCCATCGTGCCGCCCGTGGTGCACGCGCCGACCCCCAGCGACGAGCCGATCGACCTGCCCGCGCTGCTGATCGCGTCGTTCCCGATGGCCACCGACCGGCGCCACGTCGCCAAGGGGCCGCTGACCGACTTCCTGGTCGAGCGGGTCGCCGACGCCTACGTACGCCTGCTGCGCGAGCTGCCCCGCACGTCCAGGCTGCTCGATCTCGTGCCGTCGCTGATGGGCAAGGGTGAGCTCGACGCCCGCATCCGCCGGGCGATCCTGCAGCGGCTGCCCGCCACGCCGCTGCTGCCCGCGCTGTCGGCGCCCGCGCCCGTCGTGCAGACCCCGTCGTTCGCTGACGAGCGGGTCTACGAGCCCGACGCCGAGTGGCGGGTCGAGCATCCCGCGCCCGAGCCCGAGGGCGACGGCTGGGTGGTGGCCGGCCGCGAGGCCGCCGTCGTGCCCGGCGCGTCCGCCGAGTTCCTGGCGGCGATCGCCGGTTTCGTGCCCGGCCTGCTGCCCGCCGGCTGGAACGCCCGCCACCCCGCCATGGCGGCGCTCGGCGTGCGCAGGGTCGAGCTGGCAGACGTCGTCGACCTGCTGTCGGGCGAGGCCGTGGAGGGGCGCGAGCCGTCGTGGTGGCGTTCGCTCTATGAGGTGCTGCCGGCCGACGACCCCGAGTCGCTGGGCGCGCTGCCGGTGCCGCTGACCGACGGGCGGCTCGTACGCGGCCCCCGAGGCACTCTGATCCTGACCGACGGCGGCGCCGAGCTCGACCTGACGCCGCTCGGGCTGCGCATCGTGCACCCCGAGGCGGCCCACCCGGCGCTGCTGCGGCTCGGCGCGGCCGAGGCGACGCCCCGCACGGTGCTCGACGACCCGCTGACCAAGGCCGCGGTCTCCCAGTCGCTCGACAGCCCCGACCCCGAGCCGGTCGCGAAGGCCGTGCTGTCGCTGGTCGAGGCGTCGGGGCTGGCGCCCGGCGAGGCGCCGTGGCTGGCCGAGCTGGCGCTGCGCGGCAGCGACGGCGACCTCTATCCGGCCGGCGAGCTGATGCTGGCCGACGGGGCGCTGGCCGGGCTGCTTGAGCCCGACACGCATCTCGGGGTGGCGGCGTCGGAGCTGGAGGAGGCGTACGGGCCGCGGGTGCTGGCGGCGGCGGGCGTGCTCGACGGGTTCGCCGTCGTCCACGACGCCGACGTGCTGCTCGACCCCGACGACTGCGACCACGACCTCGACGGCGAGGCCGACTGGCTCGACCACGTGCTCGACCTGCTGCCCGACCTCGACGTGCCGCCGCTGGTGCCCGAGTTCGTGGCGGTGCGCGACCTTGAGCTGGTGGCCGACTGGCCGGCCGCGCTGCGGCTGCTGACCACGCCGCCGCTGCGGGCCGCGCTGCATCCGCTGCGGGTCGAGGGTGTCGAGGTGCCGTCCTACACGGCCTGGTGGCTGGCCAACCATCCGGTGCTCGGCGGGCGCAAGCCTTCGGAGCTGCGGCTGCCCGGCGCCGACCCGCTGCTGCAGGGCCTCTACGCCGACGCGCCCACGGGGCTCGACGAGGCGGCGCTGTCCATGCTCGGCGTCCGTACGACGCTGCCCGACCTGCTGGCCTCCCACGGCGGCCCTGAAGAGCTGCTCGACCTGATGGCCGACGAGTCGATCGAGGTCGATCGGGCGCAGCTGCGGTCGCTGTGGGTGGCGCTCGCCGCCGTCGATCCCTCACGGGTGGCGCCGCCCGCGCGGGTGCGTGCCGTGCTGCGCGGGGCCATCGTGGTGGCCTCGGCCGACGACGCCGTCGTGGTGGAGGCGCCTGACCTGCTTCAGCTCGTCGCCGATCGGCCTCTGGTGCTGGCCCCGTACGATCTGGCCGAGGCGCTGTCCGAGCTGCTCGACCTACCGCTGGCCGGTGAGCTGACCTCCGGTGAGGTCACCTCCGAGGGGGTGACGCGGCCGGTGCCCGCCGAGGTGCGCTCGTTGCTGCCGACGGCGCCCGAGACGTATGTCGAGCACGAGAAGCTGCTGGTGGACGGCGTCGAGTGCGCGTGGCGGTTCTTCGAGGGGTCGGTGCACTGCACCGGGGTCGATGGGCTGGCCAGAGGGCTGGCGTGGGCCACCGGGCAGTGGAACGACCGGCTCGCGGTGGCCGCGCTCCTGCGTGATCCGGCGGCGGTGCCGCTGCTGCTTGCCGAGGCCGATCTGTCCTGAAGGTCATCCCGTCGTCGTCAGGGCGGGGCGGTCCAGCAGCGGCCTGACGACGACGGGTTGCGCGACGGCGAGGAGCAGGGCGGTGAGGGCCAGCGTGCCCCACAGCCCTGCCGGTCCCGTCTGCTCGATGAGCCAGGTGCCGCAGAGCGGGGCCAGCACGGTCGCGAAGCCCCACGACGTGCCGAAGACCGACAGGTAGCGGGCGCGGGCGTGCTCGGGGGCGATCGCGGCGACCAGGGCGTAGCTGCGGCCGAACATCAGCAGCTCGCCCCCGCTCAGCACCACCGTGGCGGCGAGGTGTCCCGGCAGGTCGGCTGTCACGGCGTAGCCGGCGAGGCCGGTGGCGAGCAGCGTGTAGCCGAGGGTCATCGCGGTGTGGTGCGACAGGGACGCCAGCTTGGGCAGCAGCGGCTGGCAGGCCACCATGACGACGGCGGAGACGGCGGTCAGCAGGCCGGCGTCGGCCGCCGCCAGCCCGCGCGCCACCAGGGCGAGGGGCATCGCGATGATCACCTGCATGGCGATGAGGGCGAACAGCGTGCCGGAGAGCAGCAGCACCAGCAGCGAACGGTCCCGCCAGACCGCTGGGGCGGGCGCGGGCGCGGGGGCGGGGTCACGGCCGGGGGTTGGAGGGGCTATGGGCGCAGTAGCGGGGCCGGGGCTTGGAGGGGCTGCGGGTGTGGTGGGGGAGTCGGGGCTTGGAGGGGCTGCGGGTGTGGTGGTGGGGTCGAGGCGGCGCGGGGTGGGTGGGTCTTTGGGGAGGACAGTGCGGATCAGGGTGGCGCAGGCCAGGCAGGTGACGGCGTCCACGATGAAGAGCCAGCGCAGGTCCCAGCGGCCGAGGGCGGCCGCGATCAGGCCCGCGCCCAGGCCGCCGACGGCCATGGCGGTGTTGAACAGGCTGTACGCCTGAGCCTGGCGCGCCGGACGTACGGTGTCGGCGATGATCGCCTGGGACGGCGGCTCGTAGAGCTCGAAGACCAGCCCGAGCAGGACCGCGAAGACGGCCACCAGCGCCACCGTCCCGGCGAACGCGATGCCCGCCTGGGCCACGGCGCACGCGGTGAGACCGGTGACGATCGTGCGGCGGCGGCCGAAGCGGTCGGCGAGCACGCCGCCGACCAGCCGGGACGGGATGGTGGCGACGCCGAACGCGGCCGTGATGAGGCCGGCCGTCGCGGGGTCGGCGCCGAAGTCGGTGGTCATGAGGACGGTGAGGAAGCCCAGCGAGAAGGCTCCGAGCCGGTTGATCGCCCGTGCGAGCAGGAGCCACCACACGGTGCGCGGCATCTTGATCCCCCTGTGTGACCGACGACAGTGGTAACGTCGGTCACGCACACTACGGCTTCAGAGGTGACCGGTCAAATGCTGTTCGATAGTCACGTGGCGATCCTGCTCGACACGGCGGTCGCGATGGTCAACGCGCTGACCGACGGTCATCAGGGCAGCAGGCCGTACGCCGCGCCCAAGGGGGACGAGTTGCCGGGCGCGATCGGGGAGGTGCTGCCGGGTGGGGTGGCGGTGTCCGTGGACGAGGCGCTCTACCTGGCCGGCACCACGCTCAAGGTGCGCCGGGTGTTCGAGGCGATGGAGGCCGGGCGGGAGGACGACGCCGCCGCCGTCGTCAACGCCCTCGTCGTCAGCACCGGCGCCCGGCCGCAGCTCGACCGGGCGCCTGGAGAGCCGTGGCAGGTGCACTTCCACGGGGCCGACGACACGCTCGCCGTGGGCTGGAGCGCGGGCTTCGCCTCCGCGCTCACCCTGGCCATCGGCAGCGACCTCGGCGGGCGGCTCGGGGTGTGCCGTGCCGCCCCCTGCGACCGCGTGTACGTCGACTCCTCACGCAACGCCGTCCGCCAGTTCTGCTCCCGCTCCTGCCAGAGCCGCGTCAAGGCGGCAGCCTTCCGCGCCCGCACCCGCCCCACCTGAGCTCGGGCGAGCCCCGGGCGGGTCAGGCGGGGCAGGTCGCGCCTGTGCCGGGGAGTTCTGCGTCCAGCAGGTACGCGTCCACCAGGCCCATCACGCATTGGCTGCCGCTCAGGTACGCGCCGTGGCCCTCGCCCTCGTACGTGACCAGGATCCCGGTCTTGAGCTGGTCGGTGAGCTCGATGGCCCACTCGTACGGCGTGGCGGGGTCGCCCTTGCCGCCGACGACCACGATGGGCGCCGAGCCGGTGGCGTCGATGCGCTTGGCCTCGTCGTCGCCCGGCACCGGCCAGTGGGCGCACGCCGGGAAGGAGCCGTCCACCGACAGGATCGGGAAGATCTTGCGGATCTTGGCGTCCATCCGCTCGACGTCGGCCGCGGTGGGCCGCTCGCTGTTGTCGGCGCAGTTGATGGCCATCAGGCTGCTCATGGACGTGTTGTACGTCCCGTCGGCCCGCCGCCCGGTGTAGGCGTCGGCCAGGGCGAGCAGCATGGTGCCGTCGCCCTTGCGCGCCGCGGCGACGGACTGCTCCAGCACCGGCCAGCTCTGCTTGGCGTACAGCGGGGTGATGACGGCGTGCTGCGCCAGCCCGTACGTCAGCTCACGCTCACTCACCTTGATGGGCTTGGTCTTGAGCTGTTCGAGCAGGTCCAGGACGTTCTTCTCGACGTTGGCGGGGGACGCGCCGATCTCGCAGCTCTGGGCGACGCAGTCCGCGGCGAACGCCTCGAAGGCGGCGTCGAACCCGCCCGCCTGGATGACCGCCCGCTCCTCGAACGTCACGGTCGGGTCGAAGGCGCTGTCGAGGACGAAGCGGCCGACGTTCTTGGGGAAGTGGGTGGCGTAGACGGCGCCGAGGTGGGTGCCGTAGGAGAAGCCGAGGTAGTTGAGCTTGTCGTCGCCCAGCGCGACGCGCATCTGGTCGAGGTCCTTGGCCGCGTTCACGGTGCCGACGTGCGGCAGCACCTTGCCGGAGTCCTTCTCGCAGGCGGCGGCGAACTCGGTGGCCAGCTTGTCCTGGTCCGCACCGTGGCCGGCGGCGAGCAGCTTGCCCATGGTGTCGCCGCAGCGGACGCCGGCGCTGCGGTCCACGCCGCGCGGGTCGAAGCTGACGAGGTCGTAGCGGGTGCCGAGCTTGGCGAAGGCGGCGGAGGCGGTGGCGAGGGTGTCCACGCCGGACGCGCCGGGGCCGCCGAAGTTGAACACGAGCGAGCCGAGGCGCTCGCCGGTGGCCTTGACGCGGATGAGCGCGAGGTCGATCTTCTCGCCGTCCGGCTCGGCGTAGTCGAGGGGGACCGGCAGCTTGGCGCACTCGATGCCGGGGCCGGGCGTGGCGGGCCTGCCGTCGGCGCCCACGAGGTCGGTGCAGGCGGCCCACGCGATGGAGCCCTGGTCGCTGCTGCTCGGGGCGGGGGTCGCGCTGGGCGGCGCAGGGGAGCCGCCGCTGCCGCAGGCGGTGAGGAACGCCGCTCCGAGCAGGAGCGTCACGATCGGCTTCTTCATGCCGTCCAGCATGGTTCGACAGCTATATGCCGATGTAGTGGGTGAAAACACCACTTCCGGATGACTTCGAGGATCCGGCGGAGATGACGAATGTCAGTCGCGGCCGGGACGGCGGACGAACCAGATGCCGAACAGCCCGAACACGACGCCGGTCACGCAGGTCCAGATCCACCACGCGTTCTCCGGGGCGGGTCGGAAGATCAGCAGCACCACGAGAGCGAGCGCCCACAGGCCGGTGCCGACGCCGACGGCGGCCGTGTCGTTCGTTTTGATGGGCGGCGGGTCAGGATGCCACTGCTTGTCCACGTATCCAGCCTAGCTTCCAATAGGGTCTCGATCTCATCACTGGCTCTTTTCGCAGCTCATCCGTGCTGTCACTCTTCGCGTCGTGAGTGACACTCGTACGGCTATCGACCGTTTCTTCCAGATCTCTGAACGAGGCTCGACGATCTCCCGTGAAGTACGGGGCGGTCTGGCCACGTTCTTCACCATGGCGTACATCGTGGTGCTGAATCCCCTCATCATCGGCACCGGCAAGGACGTCACCGGTGAGTACATCGGTGATGGTTCCGCGCCCAACGTGGCCTTGGTCGCCGCGGGCACGGCGTTCGTGGCGGGCGTGCTGACCATCCTCATGGGCGTCGTCGGCAAGGTGCCGTTCGCCATGGCGGCCGGGCTGGGCCTGAACGCCTTCGTGACGTTCACCATCGCCTCGGTCATGACCTGGGAGGAGGCCATGGGCCTGGTCTTCCTCGAGGGCATCATCATCACGATCCTGGTGCTCACCGGGCTGCGGACGGCGATCTTCCACGCCATCCCGGCCCCGTTGAAGACCGCGATCAGCGTGGGCATCGGCCTGTTCATCGCGCTGATCGGGTTCGTGGACGCCGGGTTCGTGCGCAAGGCCGCCGGCACGCCGCTGGAGCTGGGCATCGGCGGCAACCTCACCTCGTGGCCGATCCTCGTCTTCATCATCGGCCTGCTCGCCACGGCCGCCCTGGTGGCCCGCAAGGTCAAGGGCGCGATCCTCATCGGCATCGTCGGCACCACCGTCCTCGCGATCATCGTGGAGGCGATCGCCAAGGCCGGCGCCTTCTCGCCGGAGAACCCCGGCGGCTGGCAGCTCAACCGCCCCTCCGTGCCCGAGCAGATCTTCGGCTTCCACAACCCGCTCACGCTGTTCACCGAGTTCGACCCGTTCGGTGGCTTCGTCCGCATCGACGTGCTGCTGGCGGGGCTGTTCGTGTTCACCCTGCTCATCACGGACTTCTTCGACACCATGGGCACGATGGTCGGCGTCGGCCGCCAGGCGGGGCTGGTGCAGGAGGACGGCACGCTGCCGCGTACCAAGCAGATCCTGCTCGTCGACTCGATCGGCGCCGCGGCCGGCGGCGCGGGCTCGGTCTCCTCGAACACCACCTACATCGAGTCGGCGTCGGGTGTCGCCGAGGGCGCCCGCACCGGGCTGGCCAGCGTGGTGACCGGCGCGCTGTTCCTCGTCGCCATCTTCTTCGCGCCGCTCGTCACGGTCGTCCCGTACGAGGCCGCCGCCCCGGCGCTGGTGCTGGTGGGCTTCATGATGATGACCGCCGTCCGCGACATCGACTGGAACGACTTCGAGCTCGCCATCCCGGCGTTCCTCACGATCGTCATCATGCCGTTCACGTACTCGGTGTCGAACGGCATCGGCGCGGGCTTCATCACGTACGTGCTGATCAAGGTGGTTCGCGGCAAGGGCCGCGAGCTGCACCCGCTGCTGTGGATCGTGGCCGTGCTGTTCGCGCTCTACTTCGCGATCGGCCCGATCAGGGCGCTGCTCGGCATCTGACGGCCCGAGGAGGCCGTACGGACCTGTAGAAAGAGGGCTCGGGAGCCGCTCCGCGCACGCGGGGCGGCTCTCGGGTATCAAGGGGACAGAAGACCTTGATTTCAGGAAATATCTTGCCATGCCGTATAGTTAGCAAAGGTAATGACTCATGCTAACCAACACCAAGCCCAAGATGGACCTGCGCAGCGACGCAGGTCTCGCTTCAGCCCTGCGCGTTTCACTCGCCAGGCTGAACCGAAGACTCCGACGACAGGCGGCAGCACACTCGCTGACGGCCACCCAGTTCGCGACCCTCGCCGCGGTGCATCGGCATTCCGGGATAACCCCCGGCGAATTGGCCGAGCTCGAGAAGGTGCAGCCGCCCTCGATGACGCGCGTGATCGCCGCGCTCGAGGAACGCGGGCTGGTCTCGCGCACCCCGCATCCGACCGATCGGCGCCAGGTGACCGTCTCGGTGACCGAGGCCGCCGAGAAGCTGCTGAAGGAGGAACGCCGCCGCAAGGAGGCGTGGCTGGCGCAGCGGTTGAAGGAGCTGTCGCCGGAGGAGAGGTCGATCCTCAGGCAGGCGGCGCCGATTCTGGAGAAACTCAGCCAGATCTAGAGCCTGAGGAACCCAGGACCGGGATGTTCCGGTCTCTCAAGGTTCGCAACTACCGCATGTTCGCAGCCGGGGGCGCCGTCTCCAACGTGGGCACCTGGCTGCAGCGCACCGCCCAGGACTGGCTGGTCCTCGACCTGACCCACGGCAGCGCCTCCGCGCTCGGCACGGCCACCGCCCTGCAGTTCCTGCCGATGCTGCTGTTCGGCATGTTCGGCGGCGTGCTCGCCGACCGCTACCCCAAGCGGCCCATCCTCATCGGAGCCCAGACCCTCATGGCCGGGCTCGCGCTGACCATCGGCATCCTGACGATGACCGGCAGCGCCCAGGTGTGGCACGTGTACGTGATGGCGTTCCTGCTCGGCATGATCTCCTGCGTGGAGGTGCCGACCCGGCAGGCGTTCGTGGTCGAGATGGTCGGCCGTAACGACCTGCCCAACGCGATCGCGCTCAACAGCTCCATCTTCAACCTGGCGCGCGTGGTCGGGCCGGCCCTGGCCGGCATCCTGATCTACGCGCTGGGCGGCACCGGGCCGATCTTCCTGATCAACGCGCTGACCTTCGGCGGCGTGATCTCCAGCCTCGTCTTCATGCGCAAGTCCGAGCTCAACCTGTCCGAGCCCGTTCCCAGGGCCAAGGGGCAGCTGCGCGAGGGGCTGCGCTACGTGCTCCAGCACGAGGAGATCCTCATGCCGGTGCTGCTGATCGGGTTCGTGTCGATGTTCTCGCAGTCGTTCTCGATGTCGATCGCGCTCATGGCCCGCGAAGTGTTCGGCGCCGGGGCGTCCTCGTTCGGGCTGGCCTCCAGCATGTTCGCGGTCGGCGCGCTCGCCGGCGCCCTGCTGGCCGCGCGGCGGGCCAGGCTGTCGCGCAAGGTGCTGTTCGCGGGGGCGATCGGATTCGGGCTGTTCCAGATCGCCACGGCCGTCGCGCCGTTCTACCCGATCTACCTGCTGCTGCTGGTGCCGACCGGGATCGCGCTGATCACCATCAACACGGCCGCGAACGCCAGCGTGCAGATCGCCACCTCGCCCGAGATGCGGGGCCGCGTGATGGGCATCTACATGCTCGTCTTCACCGGCGGGGCGCCGGTGGGCGCGCCGCTGATCGGCTGGCTGTCCGAGCTCGGCGGGCCGCGGACGGGCGTGCTGCTCTCCGGCGTCCTGGTCCTCGTCGGCACCGGGGCGGCCGTCCTGATGACCCGCCTCATCACCACTCGGGTGGAGAGGTCGGCGCTAGCGATGGCATGAGTCATTTCCGCCGTCGTCGTGGGGGAAGCGGGCGTCCGTACGCGGACGCCCGCTTCGTTCTGTGCGGGGGAGCAGAGCCCAGACGACGCGCTCGCCCACGCGGGTGACGTCCGTGCCCCAGCAACCGCCCGTGAGGCGGTGCACCAGCCACAGGCCCCTGCCTCGCGTGTCCTCCGGAGTCGGCCGCTGTGGCAGCGGCACGGCTCCGCTTCCGCCCGGGTCGATGACGGCGAGCCGCCAGTAGTAGCCTCCGCCCTCCTGGACGGGGAGCAGGCTCAGCCGCACCCAGCGGCCGCCGCCGTGCTCCACCGCGTTGGCCACCAGCTCGGACGCGATGAGCTGCAGGTCGTCCAGCGCCGGTTGGTCCCGCACCCACGCGTGCACCTCGCGCCGCGCCAGCGCGGGCAGCCGTCTCGGGTCGTCCAGCTCGTCGATCAGCCAGACCTTGAAGCTCGTGTACGCTAGCGCTCTTTGCATGGTCACCTCGGCCCGTCGCAGGGATACACCACCGATCCGGCTCGTACGCGGAATCTCCCCAGCATGAGCTTTCCGCCGGCCGGCAAGGGCTGGGAGCGGACCTACAGTTCCCTTACAGTTAGTAAGCCAGCACGCTGCGTGTCCGAGGAGCGCGAGATGGCAGCTGAGGGGGACGATCCGGGCCGGGCGGCGTGGAAGGAGTTCGCCAGGCGGCAGCGCAGGTTCCGCAGGGGCCGGGGCCTGAGCCAGGAGCGCCTGGCGAGCCTGCTGCCCTACAGCGAGAGCGCCGTCGGCCATGTCGAGCGCCTCATGCGCAAGCCGACCGGCGACTACACCCGCGCGGTGGAGAAGGCGCTCGGTCTCGACGGTGAGCTCATGGAGCTGGTGCCGGTGATTCAGGGCCACACCATGGCCCCGAAGTGGTTCAGGGAGTGGCCGCGCGTCGAGATGTCGGCGCACACGATCAGGACGTGGGAGCCGATGCTGATCCCCGGGCTGCTGCAGACGGAGGACTACGCCACTCAGGTGTTCCTGGGGGAGCCGGGGGTCGCCGAGGCGGGCATGCGGCAGGCCGTCCGGTTCCGTATGCACCGGCAGACCGTCTTCGCCCGCCCCCGCCCGCCGCTCTACTCGGCCCTCATCGACGAGAGCGTCCTGCGCCGCCCGGTCGGCGGGCGGGAGGTCATGCGGGCGCAGCTGGCCAAGATCCTCGACGTCCTGCGGCCCCCGTACGTCACGGTGCGGATCGTGCCGCTCTCAGCAGGGCTGACGACGGGCTGTCTCGGCGCGTTCGAAGTGGCGACGCTCCTCGACGGCGGCGCGGACCACGCGTACTTGGAAAGTGCGGAGGAAGGGCGTGTGACCAATCGCGCCGAGACCGTACAAGCGCTTATCGTGCGGTGGGAGATCCTTTCCAGCGTGGCGTACCCGCTGGACAGGAGCCGGGAAACGATTCATGAGGTGATGGCGGGCTATGTCTGAAACAGGCGGATTGGCCGTTGGCGTGTGGACGAAGGCCAAGGCGTCGGGCGGAAACGGTGGGAGTTGCGTCGAGGTGATGCGCCGGGCGGACGACAGCGTCCTCGTGCGCGACACCAAGGATCACGGGAAGGGGCCTGTCCTGACGTTCCGGTGGGACGAGTGGCGGGCCTTCCTGGACGGCGCGTCGAAGGGGGAGTTCGATCTCTCCTGAAGTGAGAGGACCCGCTCCGGCCGGAACCCTCGCCCATAGGGTGAGCGACCACGGAGGTGCCGCGGCGGTCAGCGGGTGAGCAGCGCCCAGACGACGCGTTCGCCCACGCGGGTGAGGTCGGTGCCCCAGCAGCCGCCGGTCAGGCCGTCCACGAGCCACAGGCCGCGCCCGCGTGGCTCGTCCGGGCCCGGTGTGCGAGGCAGGGGGACGGCTCCGGGCCTGCCGGGGTCGATGACGGCGAGCCGCCAGTAGCTCCGTTCCCCCTCCTGTACGGGGAGCAGGCTCATCCGCACCCAGGGGCCGCCGTCGTGCTCCACCGCGTTGGCCACCAGTTCGGACGCGATGAGCTGCAGGTCGTTGAGCGATTGCGTTGAGGTCGCCACCAATCTTCCCGGCATGATCGCCGTTCGTGACAGCAAGAATCCGGCCGGTTCCGCGCTCGTCTTCACGCCGGATGAGTGGCGGGCCTTCCTCGGCGGGGTCAAGCTCGGCGAGTTCGACCGGTAACTCCGGCTGCGGCATGGTCCGCTTCTCCTGCCTCGGCGTCGTTCGGCAGGATGAGGGGCATGAGGTTGTTCGCGGCGGTGGTGCCGCCCGATGCGGTGCTGGATGAGGTCGCCGAGGCCATCAAGCCCTTCGTCGGGCAGGTGCCCGGCCTGCGGTGGCCCGACCGGGCGTTCTGGCACATCACGCTCGGGTTCTTCGGTGAGGTGCCCGAGCGGGTGCTGCCGGAGCTGGAGGTGCGGCTGGCCCGCGCCGTACGTCGGCATTCCGCCCCTGAGCTGGCCTTCGACGGGTTCGGGGCCTTCTCCTCCGTACGCCGCGCGCGGGTCTTCTGGGCCGGCCTCACCGGCGACTCCATGGTCAGGCTGGCCGACTCCGTCAAGGCGGGGGCGCGGCGGGCCGGGGCCGTGCAGACGGATGAGAAGCGGTTCCATCCGCATCTCACGCTGGCCCGCGCCAAGACGGAGACCGATCTCCGGCCGCTGGTCGAGGCCCTTTCCGGGTTCAGCGGGTCGCCGTGGCGGGCCGAGCGGGTGCAGCTGGTCCGCAGCCACACCGGGGCCCAGATGAGGTACGAGTCACTCGCCGAATGGGCGCTGGCACCAGCCGAGCAGAGCTAGGCTCCACGTCGTGGACCGTCCTCGCTCCTGGTTGCTGCCCGTCGTGCTGGGCCTGCTCCTGCTGATCGTCATCGTCGGGGCCGCACTCGCCTGACAAGGCCTGGCCTGCCCCTGCTCGCCGCCGGCCGCCGAGGTGACAGCCGGCGACGCGGTCAGGGACTACCAGGCGTAGTCCTCCGGGGCGGTGCGGTGGCCGGGGAAGATCTCGTCGAGGCGGGCCAGGGCGGCCTTGTCCAGGTCGATCTCCAGCGCCCGCAGGCTGCCCTCCAGCTGCTCCATCGTCCGCGGGCCGATGATCGGGGCGGCGACCGCGCGCTGCTTGAGCAGCCAGGCCAGCGCCACGTTCGCCGGGTCCTCGTTCAGCTCGTCACAGAACTTCTCGTACGCCTCGATCTTGTCGCGGTGCCTGTCGAGCTGCTTGACCATGTTCTCGGCGGCCGAGCGGCCCTTGTCGATCTTGCGCAGCACGCCGCCGAGCAGGCCGCCGGCCAGCGGGCTCCACGGGATCACGCCGAGCCCGTAGTCCTCGGCCGCGGGCAGCACCTCCAGCTCCGGCGCGCGGGTCAGGAGGTTGTAGTGGGTCTGCTCGCTGACCAGGCCCATGAAGTTGCGGCGGGCCGCGGTCTCCTGGGCCTTGGCGAGGTGCCAGCCGGCGAAGTTGGACGAACCCACGTAAATGATCTTGCCCTGCTGGCGCAGGACCTCCATGGCCTCCCAGAACTCGTCGAACGGCGTGAGCCTGTCGACGTGGTGGGCCTGGTAGATGTCGATGTAGTCGGTCTGCAGCCGCTTGAGCGAGGCGTCGGCGGCGCGGCGGATGTTGAGCGCCGACAGCCGGCGCTCGTTGGGCCAGTCGCCCATGTCGCCGTAGACCTTGGTCGCGATGACCGTACGCTCCCTGCGGCCCCCGCCCTGAGCGAACCACCGGCCCACGATGGTCTCGGTGATGCCCTCGCCCTTGACGCCGCCGTACACGTTGGCCGTGTCGAAGAAGTTCAGCCCCAGCTCGTGAGCCCGGTCCATGATGGCGAAGGAGTCTTCCTCCGTCGTGCGCGGGCCGAAGTTCATGGTGCCGAGGCAGAGCGGGCTCACGAGGAGACCGCTGCGTCCGAGTGTGACGTATTCCATGACGTCCAACCCTAAAGACCTGGAGTGCACTCCAGGCCATACGCTCGACGGGTGATTTCCGCCGCGTCGCCCCCCGGACATCGGCTCGTGCTCACCCTGCTCCGCGCGGCGGTGCCGCTCTGCCTGGCGATGATCGCCGGCATGGTCGGCTCGCTGGTGGTGACCTCGGTGCTGGGGCAGCACGACACGGTGACGCTGGCCGCGTTCGCGGTGGTGACGGCCGTGCTCAACCCGGCCTCCGCGGCCGTGCAGGGGGCGCTGCGCGGGCTGGGGCCGTTCGTCGCGCCCTTCCGCGACGACCCGGCGGCGGCCGTGCCGGTGATCCGCGACGCGCGCTGGCTCAGCCTGGCGGCGGGCGCGCTGGGGGCGGTCGCGGTGGTCTGCGTGCCGCTGCTCGCCACCGTCACCGGCGTGCCGGACGAGGTGGTGGCCGAGATGGGGCTGCTGCCCTGGTTCCTCGCCGGATACGTGCTCATCTTCGCCTCCACCGGCGGCGCCAGCACCATCCTGGTCGCGCTCGGACGCAACCGTAACGTGCTCTGGCCCACCCTGACCTTCGGCGTCGCGCTGGGCGGGTTCACCGCGCTGCTCGTGCCGTCGCTCGGGCTGACGGGGGTAGGCATCGCCTGGCTGGTGGGCGGCGTGACGTCGGCGGGAGTGGCGGCCTTCAACGTGCGCAGGGCCGTCGGCCGCCCAGTGGGGCAGAGCCGGCCGCGGCCGCGCGAGATCGTCAAGCTGGCCAGGGTCAGCCTCCCGCTGGCCGCGACCGTGCTGGTGAAGTTCGCGGTGCTGGGCGTGGTGACGTTCGCGGCGGGCACCACCAACACCCGCGACACCGCCGCCCACGCCGTGCTCACCACGCTGACTGGCCTGATCATGATGGTGTCGCTGTCCATCGCGCAGGCCGCGGTGCCCGAGATCGCCCGCGCCCCCGACACCGCCGGAGCGCGGCGGGCCGGGCGCGTCGCGGCGCTGCTCGCCGTCTCGGGGACGCTCGTGGTCGCGGTGCTGCTGCTGGTGGCCGGGCAACCGTTCATCGGGCTGTTCACCGACGACCCGGCCGTGCGGGAACGGGTGCTCGGGCTGCTGCCGCTGATGCTGGTCTCCGCGGCGTTCGACGCGGCGCAGGCGGTACGCGGCATGGGGCTGACGGCGCTGAAGCGGTCGTCGTCCAGCCTCGGGTATTTCGCGCTCGCGTACGGGCTGCTGCTCGTCTCCGTCGTCCCCGTGGCGCGGACCTGGGGCATCACCGGGTTGTGGGCGGCCATGACGGCGGCCAACGCGCTGCTGGTGGTGCTGCAGGGGCTGGGCTTCCACCGGCACAGCGCCCGCGTCGGCGCGGTCGCGACCGCCTGAGCGGCCGGTGGGGCATGATGGCGGCGTGGGGGACTTCGTGATCAGACTGCTCGCCGTCGTGGCGGCCGCGTGCCTGCTGCCCGCCGCACCGGCGCTCGCGGCGCCCGGCGACGACGGCATGGAGAAGCTGTTCACCTTCAAGGACGAGCGCATCACCGAGTCGAGCGGCCTCGCCGTCTCGCCCACCCACGACGGCGTCTACTACACCCACAACGACAGCGCCGCCGCGCCCGTCTTCTACGCGGTGGACGGTGGCGGGCGCACGCTCGCCACCTTCCAGCTGCGCGGGGCCGAGGCGCGCGACTGGGAGGCCATGGCCGCCTCCAAGGACCCGGCGACCGGGCGGGGCGTGCTCTGGTTCGCCGACATCGGCGACAACCTCGACGGCGCCTGGCCGAACGTCTCCGTCTACAAGGTGATGGAGCCGCGCAACCTCACCGACGCCACCCTGCCCGCCGTCCGCTACCGCTTCCGGTACGCCGACGGGGCGCGCAACGCCGAGGGCATCATGGTCAACCCCAGGAACGGGCGGCTGTACGTCGTGTCCAAGGAGTTCGCCGGGTCGGTCTACGCGGCCCCCAAGAAGCTCCGTACCGACCGGGTCAACGTGCTGCGCAAGGTCACCGGCGCGCCCATCATGGCGACGGACGCCGCGTACGCGCCCGACGGGTCCTCGTACGTCGTCCGCACCTACTTCTCCGCCACCGTCTACAAGCCCTCGGGCGAGGTGCTGACCAGGGTGACGATGCCGGACCTCAAGCAGGCGGAGTCGATCGCGTACACGGCCGACGGCAAGGCGCTGCTCACCGGCAGCGAGGGGCCGCGCAGCCCGGTCTACCGGGTGCCGATCCCCGAGGCCGCCCAGCCCACGCCCACGCCGACTCCGACGCCCACGCCCTCGGAGACCGAGGCCGGGAACGAGGAGAGCGCACAGGCCGCCGGCTCCGGTGGCCTGACCGGCACGGACGTCCTCATCTGGCTGGCCGCCGCCGTGCTCGCCATCGGCGTGATCACGTTCCTGGCCCGGCGCACCCGCTAGCGGCGCATGGTGGCGGTGAAGATGTCGCCGCGCAGCGCCCGCTCGACCACCTCGATCGAGCGCTGCAGCCGCACCAGCCGGGGCCCCTCCTCGCGGTAGGTGTCGAGCACGGCCTCGATGGCGTGGGGCGGCAGGTGGCCCTTGAGATCGAGGGCGGCGGCGCGGTAGCCGGCGCGGGCGGCCTCGACGGCGGACCTGACGTGGTGGCGGGCCATCGCGGCCAGCGCCACGGGGTGCCGCCTGAGCACCTCGTACGCCCGGTAGTCGGGCGGCACCGCGTCGAGCAGCCAGGCCACCGCCGAGGTCTCCCAGTCGGGGACGCTGGGCGGACGGACCTCGGGCGGCCACTCCGGCGGCAGGTACATGAGCCCATCGTACTCACGTTCGATTTCGGTCCACTTCGGTGGATAGCATCCCGGTATGCGGCTTCATGTACGGGAGTTCGACGGCCCCGCGGATCGTACCTTGCTGGTCATCCATGGTGGCCCCGACTGGGATCACAGTTACCTGGTGGAGCCGCTGAACAGGTTGGCCGGCGAGCATCGCCTGCTCTTCCCCGACCTGCGCGGGTGCGGCCGTTCTTCGGTCGCCGAGCCGCTCACTCCCGACGCGATGGTGGCCGATCTCGTCGAACTCATCGGCGCGTCACAGGTGGACGTGCTCGGCTTCTCCTATGGCGGTCTCATCGCGCAGCGGCTGGCCATTCAGGCTCCTGGCCTGGTCCGCCGCCTGATCGTCGCCTCCAGCAGCGTTCTGCCGGTGCCGGCGGACGCGTTCGAGGGATGGGAGGAGTACGAGCGCCGCAGCGCCGCTCACCCGTCGATCTGGGACACCTCGCCGCTGCGAGGGGCAGAGCTGACACGGGCCGAGGCGTTCGCGACCGCTCCGCTGGATGTCTGGCGGGAGGAGTCGCTCCCCGATTACCTCAAGCGACTGGAGCAGGTGACCTTCACCGGTAATTATCTGCGGGCCTGGCGGGAGGGCCGGTTTCCGTCGGCCCGCCATCCCGACGCCGTCGAGCGGTTGTCGGGGGTGCCGCTGTTCCTGCTGCACGGACGCCAGGACATGACGTTCCCGGCCTCGTTGGTGCCGTTGACGCCGTGCACGGATGCGGTCGTTCTGGAGGAGGCAGGGCACATGGCGCACATCGATCAGCCAGCGGCGTGGCTGGATGCGGTCAGGCGATTCCTGGCCGCTGCCACGTGATCCCCCGCGCCGGATATGGCGGGGACGGGCGGTAAGTCGGAAAATCGGCTTGTGACGGAGAAGATCGGAGTCGTGGGAGCGGGCATCGTCGGGCTGGCGGTGGCGCGCGAGCTGGCCGGCGCCAGGGGCGCCGAGGTGACCGTGCTGGAGAAGGAGGGCCACGTCGGCGCCCACCAGACCGGGCACAACAGCGGCGTCGTGCACGCGGGCATCTACTACCCGCCCGGCTCGCTCAAGGCGCGGCTCTGCCGGGAGGGCGTGGCGCTGCTCAAGGAGTACTGCGCCGCGCACGACCTGCCGTACCAGGAGGTCGGCAAGCTGGTGGTGGCGAGCACGCGCGCCGAGCGGCCGCTGCTCGCGGCCCTGGCCGAGCGGGCACGGGCGAACGGCGTGCCGGACATCGCCGAGCTGGACGGTCTCGCGCTGCGCGAGATCGAGCCGCACGCGGTCGGCGTCGGCGCGATCCACTCGCCGCACACCGCGATCTGCGACTTCCCCGCCGTCGCCCGCCGGCTCGCGCGGGACGTCGAGGAGCTGGGCGGGTCCGTACGCCTGGAGGCGCCGGTCAGGGCCATCAGGGAACGCGCCGGCAAGGTCGAGGTGATGGCCGGGCGGGAGCGGCTGGCCTTCGACCGGCTGGTGGTCTGCGGCGGCCTGGGCACCGACGCGGTGGCCCGGATGGCGGGCGCGCCGGGCGAGGTGCGGATCGTGCCGTTCAGGGGCGAGTACTACGCGCTCAAGGGCGCCGCGCAGGACCTGGTGCGCGGCCTCATCTATCCGGTGCCCGACCCGCGCTATCCGTTCCTGGGCGTGCATCTGACGCGGCGGATCGGCGGGGGCGTGCTGGTGGGGCCGAACGCGGTCTTGGCGCTCGCGTACGAAGGCTACAAGTGGCGAAATCTCGGCAATTTTCGGCAAATTCTGGGTTGGCCGGGCACGCTCCGCATGGCACGGACCCACTGGCGTACCGGCGTCAAAGAGGTCTACGGCTCCCTCGCCAAGGGCGCCTTCCTGGAGGCCGCGCGCCGCTACGTCCCCGAGCTCACCGCCGCCGACCTGGAAAGAGCGCAGGGCGGCGTCCGCGCCCAGGCCGTCGCGCGGGACGGCAGGCTCGTGGACGACTTCATCGTGGACGTGCACGGCCGCGTCGTCCTGGTCCGCAACGCGCCCTCACCCGCGGCCACGTCGAGCCTCGCGATCGCCCGGCACATCGCCGGAATTGTCCCAGCACTCGTCCGATGAGTGCATCCTTGGTACTGATGGAATCACGCCTGCTGATAGTCGAGGACGACCCCAACATCCTCGAGCTCCTCGCCGCGAGCCTGAGGTTCGCGGGTTTCGACGTGACCACGGCGAAGAGCGGCCACGACGCCGTCGCCGCCGTCCAACGACACCGCCCTGACCTCGTCGTGCTCGACGTCATGCTGCCCGACCTGGACGGTTTCGAGATCGTCAGGCGGATGCGCGGCGGCGGGCTGCACACGCCGGTGGTGTTCCTGACCGCGCGTGACGAGACCGAGGACAAGATCCGCGGGCTCACGATCGGCGGCGACGACTACGTCACCAAGCCGTTCAGCCTGGAGGAAGTGGTCGCGAGGATCCACGCCGTGCTGCGCCGGACGAGCGGGGACGCCCAGGCCGCGCCGCCCCGGCTGACGTTCGCCGACATCGAGCTGGACGAGGAGAGCCACGAGGTGTGGCGCGGCGGCACCGCCGTCGCGCTGTCGCCCACCGAGTTCAAGCTGCTGCGCTACTTCATGACGAACGCCGGCCGCGTCCTGTCCAAGCCGCAGATCCTCGACCACGTGTGGGACTACGACTTCCGCGGCGAGGTGGGCATCGTCGAGTCGTACGTGTCCGTGCTGCGCCGCAAGATCGACAACCGCAGCCCCCGGCTCATCCACACCCTGCGTGGCGTCGGATACGTCATGCGCCTGCCACCGAGCTGCTGATGCGCGGGCTGCCGCTGCGGATCAAGCTCATCGCGTCGATGCTGGCACTGCTCGGCATGGGCATGTTCTTCATCGGCCTGGTGAGCGTCTCCGTCCTGCACGGCTACCTGCTCGACCGGGTGGACAGCCAGCTCCACCTGCTCAGCGCGCGCATGGAGAAGAAGATCAGGAGCGACTGGCGCAAGGACAGGGAGACCGACGAGCGGCCGATCCTCATCGAGTCGGACGCGATCGCGCTGGTCAAGGAGCGCGGCGGCGCGTTCGTCCCGATGCTGACCGACCGCGACGTGGACGCCAAGCCGAAGCCCGTGCTGTCGGCCACGCCGGGCAGCGACCCCTACACCGCGCCCGCCGCGAGCGGTGACGGCGAGTGGCGGGTGCTGGAGACCGTGGGGCAGTGGCGCACGCTCGTCGTCGCGGTCGACCTCGAGGAGGTGGACGCCATCACCCGGCGGCTCGCCTTGATCGAGCTGCTGGGCGGCGGCGGGATCCTGCTCATCCTGGCCGTGGCCGGCGTCACGACCGTGCGGCACAGCATGCGGCCGCTGGGCCAGATCGAGCGTACGGCCGAGGCCATCGCGGGCGGCGAGCTGGGCCGCAGGGTGCCCGACCTCGACCCGCGTACGGAGGTCGGCGGCCTGGCCAGGTCGCTCAACGGCATGCTGGCCCAGATCGAGGCGGCGTTCGCCGCCAGGTCGGCGTCGGAGGAGGCGGCCCGCCGCTCCGAGGACCGCATGCGGCAGTTCGTCGGCGACGCCTCCCACGAGCTGCGCACCCCGCTGACCTCGATCCGCGGCTTCGCCGAGTACGCCAGGCAGAACCCCCAGGCCGACACCACCGAGCTGATGCAGCGTGTGGAGAAGGCCGCGGGGCGGATGAGCCTGCTGGTGGACGACCTGCTGCTGCTCGCCAGGGTGGACCAGCAGCGGCCGCTGCGGATGCAGCCGGTGGACATGCTGGCGCTGGCCGCGGACGCCGTACAGGATGCCAGGATCATCGCGCCCGACCGGGAGATCAAGCTCGACGTGGTCGGCGGCGCGGCGCTGATCGTCTCCGGCGACGAGGTGCGGCTGCGCCAGGTCATCAGCAACCTCGTCACCAACGCCATCGTGCACACCGAGCCGGGCTCGCCGGTCATCGTGCGGGCCGGCGGCACCAAGGACAAGGTGTTCGTCGAGGTCGTGGACAGCGGCCCAGGTCTGACCCCCGAGCAGCTCGAGCACGTCTTCGAGCGCTTCTACCGGGCCGACTCCGCCCGCTCGCGCCGCCGCTCCGCCGAGGACCGCGGCAGCGGGCTCGGCCTCGCCATCGTGCAGGCCCTCGTCGAGGCGCACGACGGCACGGTCACCGTGATCAGCTCGCCCGAGTCGGGCTCGACCTTCCGCGTCGAACTCCCACTCGCCTTGGAGTGAGCGTTCAGCAAACCCTCAGCATGCTGCGTCACTCTAAGTAGGTGACGAATGCCGAGGCGTTGATCATGGTCGTGGACGACGAGCCCAGCATCAGGGACCTGCTCGCCGCCAGCCTGCGCTTCTCCGGGTTCGAGGTGCTGACCGCCAGCGACGGCGAGGAGGCCGTCGAGGTCGCCGTACGCGCCTCACCCGACCTGGTGGTGCTCGACGTCATGCTGCCCGACCTCGACGGGTTCGAGGTGGCCAAGCGCATCGACGCGCCCGTGCTGTTCCTCACCGCCCGCGACGCCACCGAGGACAAGATCGCCGGGCTGCGGGTGGGCGACGACTACGTGACCAAGCCGTTCAGCCTGGAAGAGGTGCAGGCGCGCATCCGCGCCGTGCTGCGCCGCACGCGCGGCGACGCCGCGCCGGTCAGCAAGCTCAAGGTCGCCGACCTGGAGCTGGACGAGGACTCGCGCGAGGTGTGGCGGGCCGGCCGGCAGGTACGCCTGTCGCCGACCGAGTTCAAGCTGCTGCACTACTTCATGGTCAACGCCGGGCGGGTGGTGTCGAAGGCGCAGATCCTCGACCACGTCTGGAACTACGACTTCGGCGGCGACGCCGGGGTGGTCGAGTCGTACGTGTCGTATCTGCGGCGCAAGGTCGACGACGTCGAGCCGCGGCTCATCCACACACTGCGCAGCGTCGGGTACGTGCTTAGGGAGCCGCCTGCGGGTTAGCGTGCAGGCATGGACCTGCTCGGCGCGCTCGAGTCGCTGCGGCGGCCGCTGGACCGGGAGCTGTTCCCGCTGGCCGTCGGCGATGTCGTGGCCGAGCGGCGCGCGCTGCGCGACCTGACCGGGCAGCTCGACGACTATCTGCTGCCGCGGCTGCGCTCGATCGACGCGCCGCTGCTCGCCGTCGTCGGCGGCTCCACGGGGGCCGGCAAGTCCACGCTGGTCAACTCGCTGGTCGGGGCCGACGTCGCCGAGCCTGGCGTGCTGCGGCCGACCACGCTGGTGCCGACCCTCGTCGTCAGTCCGGCCGACCGCTCCTGGTTCATGGGCCAGAACGTGCTGCCCGGGCTGTCCCGCGTCACCGGCGACGGGCCGGGCGCGCTGCGCGTCGTCACCTCGCCCGCGCTCGGGGCCGGGCTGGCGCTGCTCGACGCGCCCGACATCGACTCCGTGGTGACCGCCAACCGGGAGCTGGCCGCCCAGCTGCTCGCCGCCGCCGACCTGTGGTTGTTCGTCACCACCGCCGCCCGGTACGCCGACGAGGTGCCGTGGAGCTTCCTGCGCTCGGCCCGCGAACGCAGCACCGCGCTCGCCGTCGTCCTCGACCGGGTGCCGCCAGAGGCGGTCGAGCCCGTCTCCCGCGACCTCGAACGGCTGCTGCGCGAGAACGGTCTTCAAGGCACCCGGCTGTTCACCGTGCCCGAGGCGGCGCTGCCCGACGAGAAGGCCCGGCTGCCCGCCGCCTCCGTCCGGCCCATCGCCGACTGGCTCACCGAGCTGGCCGCCGACGCCGCCCAGCGGTCCCTCGTCGTGCGGCAGACGCTCACCGGGGCGCTCGACAGCCTGGCCACCCGGGTGCCGGCGCTGGCCGCCGCCGTCGAACGCCAGCAGGGCGCCTTCGAGTCGCTGCGCGACATCGTCGAGGCGGCGTACGCGGGCGGCATGGCCGACTTCGACGCCGGCATGCGCGACGGGTCCCTGCTGCGGGGCGAGGTGCTGGCCCGGTGGCAGGACTTCATCGGCACCGGCGACCTCATGCGCTCCCTGGAGAGCCGCGTCGGGTGGCTGCGTGACCGGGTCGTCGGGTTCTTCACCGGGCGGGCGCCCGAGGTGCAGCTTCGCGACGCGCTGGAGAGCGGGGTCGAGGCGCTCATCAGGGGCTCTGCCGACGGCGCCGCCGAACGCGCCCTTGAGGGCTGGTCGGCCGCGCCCGGCGGTCCAGGGCTGCTCGAACGGCTCGGCGCCGTCGAGTCCGCGCGCCTCGGCCGGGCCTCCGCCGACCTCGCGCAGCGGGCCGAGGCGGCGGTGCGGGGGTGGCAGGCGTACGTGCTGGACCTCGTCCGCGAGGAGGGCGCCGAACGGCGGACCGCCGCTCGCGTGGCGTCCTTCAGCGTGAACGGGGCCGGGCTCCTGCTCATGCTGGCCGTCTTCGCCTCCACCGGCGGGCTCACCGGGATCGAGGTGGGGATCGCGGGCGGCACGAGCGTGCTGTCCCAGAAGATCCTGGAGGCCGTCTTCGGCGACCAGGCCGTACGCACGCTCACCGCCCGTGCCCGCGAGGACCTCCGTGACCGCGTACGCGAGCTGCTGGCCGACGAGGCCGACCGCTTCCTCAACCTGCTGAACGCGGTCGAGCCGCCCCGTGACACCGCCGACGAGCTGCGCGCCGCCGCCCGCCGCATCCACGAGCACCGCAGGGAGCTTCCGACCGCCGAACTCCCCACGCTGGGAGAGGGCCCGCCTGGAGGTGGGTCGTCCGCTGACGAGGAGGGGCGTGGGCGGCCCGGCTCTGGACGGGAGGAGGGGGCGTGAAGGTGTTGCGGCGTAAGGAGGGGCCGTCGCTGGACGTCCGGCTGGCCGCTCTCGTCGAAGCCACCGAGCTGGGGGCGGGGCGGCTGCCTGATGAGGTCGTGGCGGCGGCTCGGGAGGTGGCCGGGCGGGCCGGGGCGCGGCGGGAGCTGTCGCTTGAGCACACCGTGGTCGCCCTGGCCGGCGCCACCGGCAGCGGCAAGTCCTCGCTCTACAACGCCCTCGCAGGACGGCAGCTCGCGGACGTCGGCGTCACCAGGCCCACGACCTCGACCGCCCAGGCCGCCCTGTGGGACGGCGACGGCGCGGGCCCGCTCCTCGACTGGCTGGAGGTGCCGCACCGCCACCCGGCGGGCGAGACCGGCGACCTGGCCGGGCTCGTCCTGCTCGACCTGCCCGACCACGACTCCATCCGCCTGTCCCACCGCCTGGAGGTGGACCGGCTGGTACGCCAGGTGGACGTGCTGGTGTGGGTGGTGGACCCGCAGAAGTACGCCGACGCCGCACTGCACGAGCGCTACCTGCGCCCGCTGGCCGGGCACCGCGACGTGACGGTGGTGGTGCTCAACCAGGTGGACCGGCTGCCGCCCGCCGCCGTCGACCGCTGTCTCGACGACCTGCGCCGCCTCCTGGACGGCGACGGCCTCACCGGCGTCCCGGTGCTCGCGGTCTCGGCCAGGACCGGCCAGGGCCTCGACGGCCTGCGCGGTCTGCTGGCCGAGCGCGTCGCGGACCGCCGCTCGTGGTCGGCCCGCCTCTCCGCCGACGTGACGACCGCCGCCGGCCACCTCGCCACCGATCCGCAAGCCACCGATCCGCAAGCCACCGGTGAGCCGTCCGCGACCGAGCGGAAGGGGATGGGCAAGCGGCCAGGTGGGGCGGAGCGAGGGCTGACCGAGGCGTTGTGCGTGGCGGCCGGGGTGCCGGTGATCGTGGAGGCGGTGGCCAGGGGGCATCGGCATCGGGCCGTGGTGGCGACCGGGTGGCCGGTGACGCGGTGGCTGAGGAGGTTCAGGCCCGATCCGCTGCGCAGGTTGCGCATCGAGGCGGGCAGGGGGAAGGACGTCGTCGGGCGGACGTCGGTGCCGGCCGCGTCCGGGGCGCAGCGGGCCCGGGTCGAGACCGCGATCAGGGACGTCGGCGAGGCGGCGGCCAACGGCCTGCCCGGCCCTTGGGCGGCGGCCGTGCGGCAGGCGGCGCGGTCGCGGGCCGGCGAGCTGACGGACGCCGTGGACCGGGTGGTGGCCACGACCTCGGCGGGCGCGACCAGGCGGCCACGGTGGTGGCGGGCGGTGAACGTCCTGCAGTGGCTGGTCTTCGGGGCCCTGCTGGCGGGGGCGCTGTGGCTGGGCGTGCTGTTCGCGATGGACTACCTGCGGCTGCCGCAGCCGCCGCTCCCGACCGCCGGCGAGGTGCCGTGGCCGACGGTGCTGCTGCTGGGCGGGGCGGTGACGGGCGTGCTCATCGCGCTGGCGTCGCGGCTGGCGGCCTGGCTGGGCGGCCGGCGCAGGGCCAGGCGTACGGCGAGGGCACTGCGTACGGCCATCGCGCAGGTCGGCCGCGAGATGGTGCTGGAGCCCGCGGAAGCGGAACTGGCCACCTACGCCCGCTTCACCGAAGCCGTCACCGTGGCCCGCGGTTGATCAGGGTCGCGGCGAGGGCGGCGGCCAGCAGGGCGAAGACGGCGGCGGCGGGGAAGGGGGCCGAGGGGCCTAACCGTTCGCCCGCCACGCCGGCCGCCGCCGAACCCAGCGCGCCGCCGATGCCGATCGCTGTGGACACCCAGCCGAACGCCTCGCCCTGGGCGGCCGGCGCGTACTCGTCCACCAGGAGGGACGACGTCGTGAGGGACGGATTCAGCGCCAGCCCGCCCGCGAACAGCGCCGCCCAGAACACCGCCAGCGGCCCCGCCAGCGCCAGCGGCGCGAGAACGAGCCCGAGCACGAGCAGCAGCGAGGCGAGCCGCACCGGGACGCGCGAGCGCCAGACGCGGGCCCCGTACGCGGCGGCGCCCGCGATGCCGCCCAGCGACAGGGCGGCCACGAGCAGCCCGGTCGCGGCCGGTACGTCGCGGGCGGCGGCCAGCGCGGGCACGCCCACCTGCAGCGCCCCCACGACGGCCCCGAGCAGCGTGGTCACGGCCAGCAGCATGAGCATCCGCCGGTCGGTGAACACCCGCCCCCGCTGCCGGACGGCTGCGACATGCCCGGTACGCAGCGCGCGGGCGAAGGCCAGCGTCCCCGCCCCGGCCGCCCCCGCGACCACGCCCAGCGCCAGCGACGACGACGCCACCGCGATCAGCAGCCCGAACACCAGCGGCCCGACCATCATGGCCGTCTCCTGGACGAGGTAGACGAGGCTGTAGGCGGCCGTCCGCCCCTCGGCGGCCATCCTGGCGCCCCAGGCTATGCGCATGCTGACCGAGATCGGCGGCAGGCCGATGCCCGCCGTCCAGGCGAGCAGGGGCAGCGGCCACCACGGCCGGCCGGCGCGGGCGCAGGCGAGCAGCGCCAGCAGCGCCGCCACGTGCAGGACCGCCGTGCCGGCCAGCACCGGGCCGGCGCCGCGCCGGTCCATCAGCCGCCCCTGCACCGGACGTCCCATGCCCGCTCCCACCCCGAACGCCGCCGCCGTCGCTCCCGCGAAGGCCAGCGAGCCGGTGGCCTGCTGCGTCACCAGCACGATGCCGACCGGCGCGACCTGCTGGGTGAGCTGCGCCAGGAACCCGAGCACGGCCTGCGCCGCGACTCCGGGCAGGCCGAGCAGTTTCCGGTAGGAAAGGTCGCCCGTCATGGGCGCAGGCTACCTCTCGAAGATCACGCGATCGGGCAGCCGTACGCGCGCAGCGACTTGTCGTTCTGGCGGGTGATGTCCTCCTTCGCCATGGGCTCCTCGGAGACCGAGAGGGTGGCCACACCGGTCTCGGTGAGATAGCCGCCGTCACGTGCCAGTCGCCGGGTACGGACGGACGCTCGGCGCCGCCGTCGTCGGATATGGGCGGAGTGTTTCAGCCCGTTCCGAGAGATTCGGCCACCTCGCGGAGCGCGGCGAGGAGCGGACGCAGGAGGGGATGGGCGTCGGAGCCCCGGCGTACGGCGGCGAAAACCCGGCGCTCCGGCCCCGGCGTGTGGCGCACGACGACCCCCCGCAGCGCCATGTCGCGCAGCGCCAGCCGGGGCACCAGCGCCACCCCGGCACCGGCCCCGACCAGGGCGACCACGGCGCGGAAGTCGTCGGAGCAGTGGACGAAGTCGGGCGTGAAGCCGGCCTGCTGGCAGGCGAACGTGATCACGTCGTGCACCGGGTTGCCCGGGTAGGGGCCGATCCAGGTCTCGGAGGCCAGCGAGACGAGGGCCGCCGAGCCGGCCAGCGGGTGGTCGTCGGGGAGCACCAGGTCGAACGGCTCGGCGTACAGGGGGTGGCGGGACAGGCGGCGGTCGGTGGCGTCGGGGCCGCCCCGATATTCCACCGCGATGGTCAGGTCAACCCGCTCGTCGAGCAGGATCGCCAGGCCCTGGTCGCCCTCGGCGTCGTGGACGCGGACCCGCACACCGGGCGCGGTGGCGCGCAGCACGGCGAGCGCGGGGGAGAGCACGGCGCTGATGGCGGTGGCGAAGCAGGCCACGGTGACCTCGCCGGCCTCGCCCGTCGTGTACGCCGCCACCTCCGCCTCGGCCCGTTCGAGCTGGGCCAGCACCTCGTTGGCGTGCGACAGCATGATCTTGCCGACGGCGGTGAGGTGCACGCCGCGCCCGTCGCGGTTGAGCAGGCGGTGGCCCACTTCGTGCTCCAGCGCGGCGAGCTGCTGGGACACGGCGGAGGGCGTCAGGTGCAGCGCGGCCGCGGCGGCGGTGACCGTGCCGTGGTCGGCCACCGCCCGCAGCGTACGCAGTCGCCGCGTGTCAATCACGCAGCGAGAATACGCGCATCGACGGCCCTCACGAGCCCCGGGCGGCCCCTCGGGGCCCGGGTCAGGCGGCTGTGCGGGCCTGGGTGAACGCCTCGATCGCGCGCTCCACGTCCTCCGTGGAGTGCGCGGCGGACAGCTGGACGCGGATCCGCGCCTTGCCGTGCGGCACGACCGGGTAGGAGAAGCCGATCACGTAGATGCCCAGGTCGAGCAGGCGCTCGGCCATGGCGGCGGCCTCGGCGGCGTCACCGATCATGACGGGCACGATCGGGTGGTCGCCCGGCAGGATGTCGAACCCGGCCTTCGTCATCCCCTCGCGGAAGCGCGCGGTGTTGGCGCGCAGCCGCTCGCGGGCGTCGCTGGAGGTCTCCAGCAGGTCGAGGATGCGCAGCGAGGCCGAGGCGATGACGGGCGCCAGCGAGTTGGAGAACAGGTACGGCCTGGACCGCTGCCGCAGCAGGTCGCAGATCTCCTTGCGGGCCGCGACGTAACCGCCGCTGGCCCCGCCGAGCGCCTTGCCCAGGGTGCCGGTGATGATGTCGATGCGGTCGGTCACGCCGTGCAGCTCGGGAGTGCCGCGCCCGGTGGGGCCGACGAAGCCGACGGCGTGGGAGTCGTCGACCATGACCATGGCGTCGTAGCGGTCGGCCAGGTCGCAGATCTCGCGCAGCGGCGCGACGTAGCCGTCCATGGAGAACACGCCGTCGGTCACGATGAGCCGCCGCCGCGCCTCCGACGCCTCCTTGAGCCGGGACTCCAGCTCGGCCATGTCGCGGTTGGCGTAGCGGAAGCGCTGGGCCTTGGACAGGCGGATGCCGTCGATGATGCTGGCGTGGTTGAGCGCGTCGGAGATCACCGCGTCCTGGGCGTCGAGCAGGGTCTCGAACACGCCGCCGTTGGCGTCGAAGCAGGAGCTGTAGAGGACGGTGTCCTCCATGCCGAGGAAGTCCGACAGGCGCGACTCCAGCTCCTTGTGCACCTCCTGGGTGCCGCAGATGAACCGTACGGAGGCCATGCCGAAGCCCCAGCGGTCGAGCGCCTCCTTGGCCGCATCGACCACCACCGGGTCGTCGGCGAGGCCCAGGTAGTTGTTGGCGCAGAAGTTGAGCACCTCGCGCCCGGCCACGCCGACCTGGGAGCTCTGCGGGGTGGAGATGACGCGCTCGGGCTTGAGCAGCCCGGCCTCGGTGATCTCGTCGAGCGTCGCACGCAGCTGCTCGCGCACGTTGGTGAACATTCAGGCGCTCCTGTTCGTGGTCGGGGCGGTGCCGCCGGCGTCCTCGCTCCAGTCGAGGATCACCTTCCCGGTACGGCCGCTCGCCGCCGTCTCGAAGGCGGCGTCGAAGTCCTGGTACGGGAACCGGTCGGTGATCACCGGGCTGAGGTCGAGCCCCTTCTCCAGCAGGACGGACATGTTGTACCAGGTCTCGTACATCTCCCGGCCGTAGACCCCCTTGATGGTGAGCATGGAGGTCACCACCGTCGACCAGTCCACGGCGAACTCCTCGGCGGGCAGCCCCAGCATGGCGATCCGGCCGCCGTGGGTCATGCTCGCGATCATGTCGCGCACGGCCACGGGGTTGCCGGACATCTCCAGGCCCACGTCGAAGCCCTCGCGCAGGTGGAGCTGGCGCATGCCCTCGGCGATGGAGGAGCGGGCGACGTTCACGGCGAGGGAGACGCCGAGCTTGCCGGCCAGGTCGAGCCGCTCGTCGCTGACATCGGTGATCATCACGTTGCGCGCGCCGACGTGGGTGGCCACGGCCGCCGCCATGAGGCCGATCGGGCCGGCGCCGGTGATCAGCACGTCCTCGCCGACGAGGGGGAAGGAGAGGGCGGTGTGCACGGCGTTGCCGAAGGGGTCGAAGATGGCGGCGATGTCCGGGTGGACGGGGTTGCGGTGGACCCAGACGTTGGTGGCGGGCAGGGTGACGTACTCGGCGAAGGCGCCGTCCCTGTTGACGCCGAGCCCGACGGTGTTGCGGCACAGGTGCCGGCGCCCCGCCATGCAGTTGCGGCACTTGCCGCAGACGAGGTGGCCCTCACCGCTGACGAGGTCGCCGACGGCGATGTCCTCGACGCCGGGCGCGACCTCGACGACGTGGCCGCTGAACTCGTGGCCCACGATGAGCGGCAGCTCCAGCGTGTGCCGCGCCCAATCATCAAATTTCCGGATATGCAGGTCCGTGCCGCAGATCCCGGTACGCAGGACCCGGATCTTCACCTCACCGGGCCCCAGCTCCGGCTCCGGCACGTCCACCAGCCACAGGCCAGGCTCGGCCTGGTTCTTGACCAGCGCTTTCATGACGTCGCTCCCCCTGTCACAACCTACTGACGAGCCCCGGCCCCGTCACCCCACCGCCCCGGGCGGGGCCGGCGAGCGGGCCGGACATGACGCGTCGCAACGCACTGTGCCGCTTCGGCTCGGGACGTGTCCATCGAGGAGTTCTTAAGTGCCCCCACAGCTCCGCTTCACGCGACCTCAGCACCTGGCAGAATTAGCCAACCGACTTGAGATAACCGGAGGACGGATGCGGCAGCAGAGCGGCGACGCCTCCCTCCTGCGCAGGCTCAACTCGGCGGCGATCCTGCGCGTCCTGCGCGAGAGCGGCGCGGCCACGGTGTCCGAGCTGGCGGGTGCGGCCCGGGTGTCCAGGCCCACGGCCGAGGTCATCGTCGACGACCTGGTGGCCGGCGGCTGGGCGGAGGAGTGCGGCGAGGAGCCCGGCGACCGCAGGCGGGGGCGGCCCGCGCGGCGCTTCAGGTTCAGGGCCGCGGCAGGTCACGTGGTGGGGGTGGGCATCGGGTCGTCCTGGCTGCGCGCGATGGTGAGCGACCTCGACGGCACGGTGGTGGCCGCCCGGCGCCTGCGCCACCACGCCTCGATGCCCGCCGCCGACCGGCTCGACGCCGTCGCGGGCCTGGTCGAGGCGGTGGCGGCCGAGGCGGGGCTGCCGGTGTCCGGCCTGGCGGCGGTGGGCGTCGGCACCACGGGCACGGTCGACGGCGCCGGCCGGGTCGTCAAGAGCGTCGCGCTGGCCGGCTGGACGGGCCTCGACCTGCGCGGCGAGCTGGCCCACAGGCTGCCCGCCCCCGTGCTGGTCGAGAACGACATGCGGCTCGCGGTGCTGGCCGAGCACTGGCGCGGGCAGGCGCGCGGCCACGACGACGTGGTCTACCTGTTCACCGGCAGCAGGCTCGGCCTCGGCCTGCTCATCGGCGGCCGGCCGCACCGGGGCGCCCACACGGCCTCGGGCGAGATCGGCCGCCAGTCGGGCGACCACTGGCTGGCCCACCGGCACGTCATCGACTACGCGCTGGCCGCCGAGCCGGGGGAGATGCGCTCGCAGCGCGAGGCCGCCGAGTTCGCCGTCGAGCGGGCGCGGGCCGGTGACGAGCGGGCGCTGGCGGCCGTCCGCGCGTTCGCCCGTCACCTCGGCGACGGCCTGCTCACCGTGGTCAACCCGCTCGACCCCGAGCTGGTGGTGATCGGCGGCAGCCTGTCGAAGGCCGCTGACCTGCTGCTCGAGCCGATCGCGGAGCGGTTCGCGGACGTCTGCCTCTGCCCGCCGCCGGTGGTGGCCTCGACGCTGGGCAACGAGTGCGTGGTGCTGGGCGCGGTCAGGTGGGCACTCGATCACGCCGAGCGGCGCCTGTTTACGCTGCCCGCTTGACTATCGATTGCGTGATGTCGCGCGTTCGAGCCATGTATTGACCTTTTTCGGGAGATCATGCCAGATTAAAGCAAGCAACTTGCTTAATGCGGGGAGGACGTCAGTGGAAGACCTGCGCATCGGAGTCATCGGGCTCGGCCTGCGGACCAGCATCGCCCTCGCCGCCGACCGGCCCAGCGAGGGGACGGGCGAGGGAGCCGTGGTGACCGCCCTGTGCGACGCCGACCCCGCCGTGCTCAAGCGGCAGTCCGCGAAGTTCCCCGCGGCCGCCTTCCGCACCCAGGACCACCGCGAGCTGCTCGACCGCCCCGACCTCGACGCGATCGTGGTCAACACCCCCGACGACACGCACGAGCGGCTCGCCGTCGACGTCCTGCGCGCCGGCAAGGCCCTCTACCTGGAAAAGCCCATGGCCATCACGGTCGAGGGCTGCGACGCCATCCTGCGCACCGCCCGCGAGACCGGCACCAAGCTGTACGTCGGCCACAACATGCGCCACATGGGCGTCGTCCGGCTGATGCGCGACATCATCGCCAAGGGCGTCATCGGCGAGCCCAAGACCGTCTGGGTGCGCCACTTCGTCGGCTACGGCACCGAGTTCTACTACAAGGACTGGCACGCCGACCGCACCCGTACGACGGGCCTGCTGCTGCAGAAGGCCACCCACGACCTCGACGTCATCCACTGGCTGGCCGGCGGCTACACCACCCGCGTCAACGCGCTCGGCGACCTGCTGCTCCACGACGAGCTGCCCCGCCGCGCCCCCGGCACGCTCCGGCCGGACGGCGAGTGGCTGCTGGCCGACGACTGGCCGCCCACCGCCCGCAAGGACCTCAACCCGGTCGTGGACGTCGAGGACGTCTCGGTCATGAACATGCGGCTCGACAACGGCGTCATCGCCGCCTACCAGCAGTGCCACTTCACGCCCGACTACGTGCGCAACTACACGGTCATCGGCACCGAGGGCCGCCTGGAGAACTTCGGCGACGGGCCGGGCGCCACGGTCAAGGTCTGGAACACCGGGCCGACGGGGTACCGGGACGACTGCGACATCGCGTACAAGGTGCCGGAGGCGCAGGGCACGCACGGCGGCGCGGACGTGCAGATCATGTCGGAGTTCATCAGGTTCGCGCGCGAGGGCGGGGTGACCGACACCTCGCCGGTGGCGGCCAGGATGAGCGTCGCGGCCGGTTACCTCGCCACGATGTCGTTGCGCGACGGCGGCCGGCCGTACGACGTGCCGCCGCTCGACCCGGACCTGGCGGCGTACTTCGACGGCGGCCAGCAGGCATGAGAACGCCGCCCGCCGCAGCGGCGGGCGGCGTGTGTCGTGGCCGGTCAGCGGTGCTCGGCCTCGGTGGGCTTCTTGTCGAGGCCGGGGAACGGGGACGGCTCATCGGCGGCCTGGGTGAGCTGGCGCGGCCCGTTGGCCTCCTGGGCGTCGGCGACCGCCTCGGCCGCCGCCTCCGCCGCCTTGGCGACCTCCTCGTCCGCGGCGGAGGACTCGGGCAGGTCCTCCCTGGTCGCGGTGCGGGGCAGCGCCTCGGTGAACGCCTTGGAGACGCCCTGCAGCGCCGAGGTGACCTCGCTGGGGATCACCCAGAACGTGTTGCCGTCGCCCTGCGCGAGCTGCGGCAGCACCTGGAGATACTGGTACGCGAGCAGCTTGGGGTCGGGGTCGTTGCGGTGGACGGCCTGGAAGACCTGGTCGATGGCCCGCGACTGACCCTCGGCCTCCAGGATCGCGGCGGTGCGCTGGCCTTCGGCGCGCAGGATGCGGCTCTGCTTGTCACCTTCGGCGGTGAGGATCTGCGACTGCCGCTGGCCCTCGGCGTTGAGGATCGCGGCCCGCTTGTCGCGCTCGGCCCGCATCTGCTTCTCCATCGCGTCCTTGATGGTCTTCGGCGGGTCGATGGCCTTGATCTCGACGCGGTTGACGCGGATGCCCCACTTGCCGGTGGCCTCGTCGAGCACGCCGCGCAGCTGGCTGTTGATGGTGTCGCGGGAGGTGAGCGTCTTCTCCAGGTCCATCGAGCCGACGACGTTGCGCAGCGTGGTGACCGTGAGCTGCTCGACCGCCTGGATGTAGTTGGCGATCTCGTACGCCGCCGCCCGCGGGTCGGTGACCTGGAAGTACAGCACGGTGTCGATCTCGACGACCAGGTTGTCCTCGGTGATGACCGGCTGGGGGCGGAAGGAGACGACCTGCTCACGCAGGTCGATCATGGGGTAGACGCGGTCGATGTACGGGATGACGAAGTTGAGACCTGGCTTGAGCGTGCGGTGATAGCGGCCGAGCCGCTCGACGTTGCGCGCCCTGGCCTGCGGGATGATGCGCACGGCCTTGAGCATCGTGATCACCGCGAACAGGATGATGAAGATTCCGACCAGCAACAGCGGGTCCATGGATCACTCCCGGGGATATACGAGGGCGGTGGCCCCCTCGATCTCGATGACGTCGACGGTCGCCCCTGCGGGAATCACCAGGGTCTCGTCGTAGGCGCGCGCCGACCATTCCTCGCCCCCGATGCGCACGCGACCGTCTCTGCCCGTCACCTCGGCGACGACGTAGGCGGGCTTTCCGACGAGTGCTTCCACGCCGAAACGCTGCAACGGCGGATGTTTGATATAGCGCATCGCGATCGGCTTGAGCACCAGCAAGCCGGCGGTGGACGTCACGGCGAAGAGGAGTAACTGCAGGGGAACGGGCAATCCGACGGCCGCGCCGGCAGCGGTGAGCAGCGCGGCGACGCCGAGCAGACCGAGGGACGCCGTCAAAGTGAAGATTTCGGCAACACCGAGGACGATCGCCAGGATTACCCAGATGATCCATTCGTCCATGTCCGGCCCTCCTCAAGGTATAACGGGCCTGCACTCTTATCTGGTTCCCCCACTGTCTACGGTAATCCTGATATCAACCACTCGGCACCATGGCGGCCGTGGTGTCCTTCCTCGGTAGTGCGCTGCCCTGGCGCCATTTCTCCCACGGGAGTTGCCAGAAACCCCATCCGTTGTGCCATTCGAGCGGCCGGTCGGTGCCGGTGATGAGCACCGGGTCGCCGCGCAGTGAGGTGGCGTAGAACCAGGCCGCCTGGTCGGGGCGGGCGTTGACGCAGCCGTGGCTGACGTTGACCCGGCCCTGGGCCCACACGTTGTCCTTGGCGTGGACGTATTCGCCGCTGTCGGAGATGCGGACGGCGTGGTCGATCATCAGGTCGTAGTAGCCGGGGTCGCCCTCCTCACGGCCGGGGGAGATCATGCGGACCGGGTTGCCCTTGTCCATGGTCAGGTGCCAGCCGCTGGTCGTGGTGTATTCGACGGTGGTGGCCATGCCGGCGCTGATGGCCATGCGCTGGGCCACCCGCCCGTCGCGGGTGACGACCATCTGGTGGGTCCTGGTGTCGATGGTGCTGGTCTGCCTGCGGCCGACGGTGAAGGCGAAGGTGGTGTCGGTGGCGCCGTAGAGGCCGTCGCCCGCGCGTACGCCGGCCAGGTGGGCGGTGACCGTGACCTGCTGCCTGGGCGTCCAGAAGCGGCGGGGACGGTAGGCCACCCGAGTGTCGCCGAGCCAGCGCCACGCACCCTCGACGGGCGTGGAGGCGCGCACTTCGAGCGCTTCTTCGACGGCGGCGCGGTCGCTGACCGGGGTGTCGAAGTCGATGATGATCGGCATGCCGACGCCGACGGTCTCGCCGGGCAGCGGCGTGATGCGGGCCACCTGGAACGTCGTGTCGACGGCGCGGGTGCGGACGCGGCCCATGGCGACGGTGGCGGGCGCGCCCTCACGGGTGGCGGTGGCGGTGACCGTGTATTCGGTGGCGGGCTTGAGCGTCCAGTCGGTGCGCCACGTCGTACGCGACCCGTCGAGCCGCCCCGGCACCGGCTCGCCGGCCTGGTAGACGAGCACCTGGCTGAGCGTGCCGCCCTGGGCCCTGACGACCAGGCCGCGGTCGGGCCGCGCCCGCTTGGTGTCGAACGGCGGCCAGACCCGCACGACGGGTGGCGCGGAAGGCGTGGCCGCGGTGACGGACGTGCAGCCGCAGACCAGGAGGAAGGCGACACAGAACATCGCGGCACGACGCATGTGACTCCTGCTTTCCGAGGGAGAGGGAGCTCCCAGGGTAGCGGTGAGTCACTGTGCAAGCACGTCGAGTCACTTATCCGACAGTTCCGGAAACCTCCCCCAAGGTCACCCCGCCGGCGGCGGCCCTGATCGTGACCGTGTCGCCGTCCTGGAGGAACGCACGCGTCTCGCCGCCCCGCAGCTTGATCGGGTCGGTTCCGTTCCAGGTCAGCTCCATGAGCGAGCCCCGCTGGTCGCGCTCGGGGCCGGAGATCGTGCCGCTGGCGAACAGGTCGCCCGTCCGCAGCGTGGCCCCGTTCACCGTCATGTGCGCGAGCATCTGGTCGGGCGTCCAGTACATCCCCGCGTAGGGCGGCCGGGAGATCACCTCGCCGTTGAGCAGCACCTCCAGGGTGATGTCCAGCCCCCAGTCCGCCTGGCGGCGCAGGTAGGGGGCGGGCTCGGGGTCCTGGGCCCGCCCGGGGACGCGCGGCAGCGCCTCCAGCGGCGTCACCCAGGGCGAGATCGACGTGGCGAACGACTTGGCCAGGAAGGGACCCAGCGGGACGTACTCCCACGCCTGGATGTCACGCGCGCTCCAGTCGTTGACCAGCGTCACCCCGAACACGTGCTCGTCGAACGACCCCGCCGGCTCGCCTGGCACGGTCGGCACGCCGACCACGAACCCCAGCTCCGCCTCGATGTCGAGCTTCTCGCACGGCCCGAACCTGCCGGGGCCGAGCTGCCCGCTCGGCCGCCTGACCGGCGTGCCCGACACCACCACCGTGCCCGCCCTGCCGTGGTAGCCGACCGGCAGGTGCCGCCAGTTGGGCTGCAGCGGCTCCTGGCCGGGGCGGAAGATCTGGCCGATGGCGCTCGCGTGCTCGATCGAGCAGTAGAAGTCGACGTAGTCGGCCACCTCGAACGGCAGGTGCAGGCGCACCTGGTCGAGCGGGATCAGGTGGGCCTCGGTGACGGACAGGTCGGTGGTCAGCTTGTTGCGGATCAGCTCCCTGGTGGCGTGCCAGGCCGCGCGGCCCCGCGCCATGAACGGGTTGAGCGAGGGCGCCGCGAACACCTCGTCGTGCAGCGCGGGAGCCAGGTCGAGCACCTTGTCGCCGTACCTGACGCCGACCCTGGGCCGCTCTCCCGGGCAGGAGAAGACCCCGTAGGGCAGGTTGTCCACACCCCAGCTCACCGATCCTCCTCCTCGATCAGTCCGAGCGCGCACAGGTCGTCGAGCGGCGCGGTGGTGTTGCAGGAGCCGTAGCTGACCAGCAGCCGCCTGGCGCGGGCGGCCGTCTCGTCGGACACCGCGTGGGCCATCTGCACGAGGCGGCCGACGTCGGTGGAGCGCAGCACGGGCGTCGGGTCGCGGCCCTCGACGGCCTCGCAGACGGCCAGCAGCAGGTTGAGGAAGCCGTGGCGGTCGACGCCGAGCGAGGGGTCGAAGTGGCGTACGGCGTGGTGCAGCCCGGCCGTCGCCTTGAACGGGATGCCGTTGTCCGCGCACGACTTGATGAACTGCGCGAGGTGCTCGACCGGCGGGAAGTCCTCGGCCGCCGCGCCGCCGCAGCGCACCTTGAGCCCGGTGCCGGGTGGCAGGTCACCTGCGGTCTTGTGCGCGGGCACCTCGGCGAACAGCCGCACGCCTTCCGGCAGCCCGAGCCGGTCGGCCAGCGCCTCGATCGTGCTGTCGGGCGGCAGCTTCGTCTCGACGAAGTCCACCGGCAGGTCGCCGAAGTCGGGCAGGTCGGCGGTGTCGGCGATGAGCCCGATGCGGCGCGGCCGGTAGTCGGCGCCGCGCAGCCGGTCGAGCCGGCTGGCCGGGCAGAGGAAACGGTGGGTGAGCACGTCGCTGCCGTGCTCAAGGTCGCGCCGGTTGCGGGCCAGCGCCTCGGTCATGTGCAGGGACGACGGCGGGAACAGTCCGGCGTCGTCGACGAGTGCGGCGTAGAGCTTCATCGTGCCCAGGTCCAGGCGTATCCGGGGTCCTCGCAGGACAGAGCGCCCTGTCCGAGGTCGAGCGGGCGGAACGTGTCGACCATGACGGCCATCTCGCTCGTCACGGTGACGCCACGCGAGACGGCGTCGATCACCGCCTCCACGGCGCCGGGCTGCGGCCCATGGGTGAACCCGGCGGGATGCAGCGAGATCGACCCGACGTCGATGCCGGAGCCGGCCCGCGCGGAGTAGTCGCCGCCCACGTAGAACATGAACTCGTCGGAGTCCACGTTGTGATGGTTGTACGGGATCGGAACCGCCTCCGGGTGATAGTCGAGCGGCCGGGGACAGAACGAGCACACCACGAACCCGGGCCCCTCGAAGGTCTGGTGCACGGGCGGTGGCGCGTGCGTCTTCTTCACGATCGGCTCGAAGTCCTCGATGTTGAACGCGTACGGGTAGAGGTAGCCGTCCCAGCCGACCACGTCGAACGGGTGGTGGCGGTAGACCAGCCTGGTCAGCCCGCCCCGCGTGCGGACCAGCACCGGCACCTCCTCGCCCGAGACGATGTGCGGCTCGGTGGGCGCGCGCAGGTCGCGCTCGCAGTAGGGGGCGTGCTCAAGGAACTGGCCGTACTGCGACAGGTAGCGCTTGGGCGGCCTGATGTGCCCGGACGCCTCGATGGCCAGCACGTTGACCTGCCCGTCGGGCACCCAGCGGTGGATGGTGCCGGTCGGGACGATCACGTAGTCGCCCTCGCCGGCCTCGATCACGCCGTACGTGGACTCGAAGCGGACCCGTCCCCGCTGCACGTACACGCATTCGTCGCCCATGGAGTTGCGGTAGAGCTCGCTCGGCCGGTCGCTGGTGGCGTACGACAACCGGACGTCGGCGTTGCCCGCCAGCATCATGCGCCCGGTGACGAGGTCGCCCGCACTGGCCAGCTCCTGAGTGCGGAAGTGGCGGGGCGAGAGCGGCAGGTTGGGCCGCAGTGTCGGCTCCAGGGCCGGGGTGACGGCGTCGGCCTTGACGATGGCGGTCGGCAGGTGGCGGTGGTAGAGCAGGGAGGAGTCGGACGAGAAGCCCTCCTCGCCCATCAGCTCTTCGGCGTAGAGGCCGCCGTCCGGCCGTCTGAACTGCACGTGCCGTTTTCGCGGCACCTCTCCCACAACGCGGTAGTACGGCATTCACCCCTCCACTGCTGTCCGATTATCGGACGGAAGTGTCCTCTATCTGGAACCACCGTCCGCCATGGGCCTGGAGAAGTCAACTCAACTCAGCAGCCAGCTCGGCGGCGGCCGCAACCACGCGCGGTCCCGTGGACTCCTCCAGCGGCCCGAACGTCACCACCCCCACCGACGCCTCCAGCCACGGCAGCCCGGTGACCGGCGCGGCGACGCCACGCGCCCCTTCCTGCAACTGCCCCTCCGTGACGAAGTAGTCGTGCCTGCCCTGGCGCAGCGCCAGGATGGCCTGCCCCGCCGCGCTTCTGCCCAGCGGATGGCGCGAGCCCTCCCGGTAGGCCACGTGCATGTCGGTCCACGACGGCTCCACGACCGCCACGGCCAGGCCGTCGTCGCCCTCGGCCACGGTCAGGTGCGCGGTCGCGCCCACCTGCTCGGCCAGCCGCCGCAGCGTGGGCGTGGCCGCCGCGCGCAGCAGCGGCTGCACGGCCTGGGCCAGCGCCAGCACCCCGAATCCGAGGTGCACCCGGCCCTCGGCGTCCCTGCGCACGAAGCCCTCGCCCTGCAGCGTCGTCAGCAGGCGGTAGACGACGGGCCTGCTCAGCGACAGCTCGCCGCTCAGCTCGGTCGGCGTGCGCCCGCCCTTCCCGTCGGCGAGCAGGCGCAGCAGGCGGAGCCCGCGTTCGAGGGTCTGAGCGGATTCTGCGGCCATACGACCGATTATCCAGTGGTGACGCCGCCCTGCTGGAGGGGTACGTAAGGGCAGGGAAGAGCCGGGGGGTAAACATGCGGCAATGGTGGGTTCTCCTGCTTGCCGGGATGGCGCTGTGCGTGCTGTCGCCTGCCATGCCGCCGTTCACCGCGACCCTGGTCAACCAGGCCTCGCTCACCGCCCCCGCGAGCCCGAGCCTGGTCGAGGACACCTTCTACGTCACGCAGGGCATCGAGGTCAGCCAGACGCTGCTGCCCCGGGTCAAGGGCGTCACGTTCCGGCCCGCGTACCTCGCCTCCGGCGTCCGCGTGGACGGCAGCGGCCGGCTGTCCGGCAGGCCCGAGCGCCCCGGCACCTACGCCGTCCGCGTGGGCGTCTGCTCCGACGGCTCCTGCCAGGAGGAGAGCCTGACGCTCGTGGTGCTGGCGAACGTCCCGTGGGAGCCGCGCGAGCTGACCTTCCCCGGCCGGGCCGGCACGCCGCTCGACGGCGAGATCGGCGTCAACGGCGGCCCGAGCGGCGTGGTGCCCACCTTCACCGTCACCGACCAGGACAAGGTGCCCGCGGGCGTGGCCATCGGGCCCGACGGCCACGTGGGCGGCGTCCCGGCCGCGGCGGGCATCTCCGAGGTGCCCGTACGCATCTGCGTGGCGGGCAACTGCGCGGGCGTGGTCGTCCGGCTGATCATCGTCTGACCCTCTTGCGGGGGCTGCGGTTTGCGGTCACCGTGGAGGCATGAAATCGGTCATTGTGGTCGGATCCGGTATTTGGGGGTCGTCCTTGGCGTTGCGGCTGGCCGAAACCGGCTGGCAGGTGACGCTGGTGGAGCAGCACAGGCCGGGGCACGTACGGCAGGCCAGCGCGGGCGAGACGCGGCTGCTGCGCTGCTCGCACGGCGACGACGACTGGTACGCGCGCCTCGCCTGGCAGGCCAGGGAGGGCTGGCTGCGACTGGGCGAGCGGGCCGGCGAGGACCTGTACGTCGAGTCGGGCATGCTGTGGTTCGCCAGGAAGCCGGACGGGTGGGAGCACGCCAGCGCCCAGGTCCTGAAAAATCTGGACATCGAGTGTGAGGTGCTCGACCCCGCCGACGGCCGTCGCTTCTTCCCCGACTTCCGCGGCGACGACCTCAGCTTCCTGCTCTGGGAGCCGAACGCGGGCGTGCTGCGCGCCAGGCGGGCCACCCAGGTCACCGCCGCGCTGGCGCAGGCCGCCGGGGTGCGGCTGGTCAGGGCGCGGGCGGTGCCGGTGGCCGGGGACGAGGCGCCGTACGGGTGCGCGGTCGAGATCGAGGGCGAGATCCACCACGCCGACCGGGTGGTCTGGGCGTGCGGCGGGTGGCTGCCCGAGCTGTTCGACGGGCTGCCGATCACCGTGACCAAGCAGGACACGCTGCACTTCGCCGCGCCGCCGCAGTGGTCGCTGCCCGAGACGCCGGCCTGGGTGGACCACGGCGCCTCCGCGTACGGGCACGGCGACGTGGACGGCGTGGGCATGAAGGCCACCTCCGACGCCGAGGGGCCGCCGTACGAGCCCGAGCACGGCCCGCGCGTCGTGGACCCCGGCAGCGTCGAGCAGGCCCGCGGCTACCTGCGCCGCCGCTTCCCGAGCCTGGCCGAGCTGCCGGTGCTGTTCACCCAGGTCTGCCAGTACGCGCTGACCCCCGACGCCGAGTGGCTGCTGGCCGAGGTCTCGCCCGGCGTGTGGGTGCTGGGCGGCGACTCGGGGCACGGGTTCAAGCACGGCCCCGCGTGGGCCGGTTACGTGGCGGGCGTGCTGGACGGCGCGTACGAGCCGGAGCCGCGTTTCGGCGACCACCCGCGCACGCCGAGCCGCGGCCTGCGGACGAGCGGCCAGACCTGGTGAGGGGTCACGCCTGGGCGACCGGAGCGGCCGGCTGAGGCGCGCGCAGGTTGCGCACGCCCGGTGAGAGCAGCGCGGCCAGCGTCGAGAGCAGGACGAGGGCCGCGCACCCCAGCAGCGCCTGCTGGGTGCCGAACACCGCCGCCGCGGGCCCGGCGAGCAGCAGCCCGATCGGGCCGAACATCAGCGAGCCGAGCACGTCGTACGAGCTGACCCGCGACAGCGCCTCGGGCGGCACCTCGCGCTGCATCGTCGTCTGCCACAGCACGCCGAACACGTCGAAGCAGACGCCGAGCACGAAGGCCGCGCCCACGATCGCCCAGAGCGGCGCGCCGACCCCGAGCGTCACGTAAGGCAGGGCGGTCGGCAGGCAGAGCAGCACCGCGACGAGGATGGGCCGGCGCGGGCGCACCCGCAGCGAGACCAGCACGCCGACGATCGTCCCCACGGCCTCGCCGGTCAGGAACGCCGACCAGGCGGCGGGCCCGCCCAGCGACTCCTTGGCCATCAGCGGCCCGAGCACGCCGTGCCCGGCCTGCACGGCCATGACCAGCAGCGAGAACTGCGCGACCACCACCCAGATCCACTGCCGCGAGCGGAACTCCCGCCAGCCGTCGCGCAGGTCGGCCAGCACCGAGTGGGCCTCCTGGCGGGCCCGCTCGCCGGGCGTGAGCCGCAGGTTGGCGATCAGCAGCCCGGCCACCGCGAACATCGCTCCGCTCACCGCCAGCGCCCAGCCGCCGCCGAACAGCACGACCGTGGCGCCGCCGAGCACCGCCCCCGCCACGCGGGAGGCGTTGGCGCCGAGGCCGAGCAGCGCGTTGCCGGTCTGCAGCCGGTCGGCGGGGACGACCTCGGGGATGATCCCGGTCAGCGCGGGGTACGTCACCGCGCTGGCCACCCCGGCGAGCGCGGCGGCGGCGGCCAGCGCGCCCAGCGGGGTCCAGCCGGTGAGCAGCATGACCGCCAGCCCGAGATAGCCGGTCGCGAGCAGGAACTCGCCGGCCATCATCACCCGCTGGCGCGGGAGGCGGTCCGCGATCACGCCACCGATCAGCATGAACAGGATCATCGGCAGCGACTGAGCGGTGAGCACCACCGACAGGGTCGTGGCGGTGGCGCCGGGCAGGTTCAGCACGCCGAACGCCAGCGCGACGGGCGCGAACGAGCTGCCCAGCATGGAAATGGTCCTGGCGGTCAGCAACAGGGAGAAGCGGCGGTCACGGAGCAGTCCGAGATCGCCGAGAAAGGAATGCACGCCACTCAACCCCCCGCTTTATGCCAAACTCCGCCATTCTGCCGCAGTTCACCGGCTCTGTCGCGGGATTAAAGGCCGGTGTACGGCGTCGACAGCGATGGTTACAGGCCGTGGAGAAATGGGGGAAGAACGCCGCTGATCTCATTGAACGTTGTTGATCGTCCGGATAGTGTGCGATATGCCCACGATCACCCCCTGGAAGTAAGGTGCCATGAGACGGCGGCTACGGCAGGTCTTCATCATCGGACTCACCCTTTCGCTCCTCGGCATCGGCGTTCCCGCGTGGTCGGAGGACGACGACCGCAGCTGCAACGACCTGATGGCCGCCGACACCCCGGCGTACGTCGTCTGCACCTGGCTGGCCAAGCCCGACGAGGCCGCCGACATCGCGAGGTTCTGGCTCAACGACGACGGCCAGAACATGATCGACGCCGGCCCCATGAACCCCATCACCATCGACTGCCAGGAGCCGGGCGCCCAGTGCCCGACCGACGGCGAGGGTGACGGCGAGATGCACGACGTCGGCGACCCCGACGTGCCGGGCGCCGAGGACGGTGGCACCCCCGAGTGCCAGAACGGCGAGCAGTGCTACGTCGACCCGACGGGCATCAGCGCCGCCGAGAAGAGCGCCGCCAAGGCCACCCCGGCCGGCCAGGCCGCGCAGGCCGCCGTCCAGACCACGATGCGCGTCTGGATCGACACCGAGCTGGCCGACGACTACAAGGCGGGCAAGCTCGCCGAGGCCGCCAAGAAGATCGCCGCGCTGGCCGTCGCGCAGCCCGGCGTCGTGGGCGTGCGGTTCACCTCGCAGCTCGGCTACAACCAGACCTTCAGCACCGCCGAGGAGCTGGACACCTTCGTCAGCGAGGCCGCGACCACGCTGCGCACGCTGCTGCCCGGCAAGAAGCTGGCCGCGCACACGGTGGTGCCGCTGCTCGGCTGCGGCGCGAACGACGCCTGCAAGACCGCGATGACCGAGAAGTACCCGCTGCTCGACCCCGAGCGCATCGGCGCCTGGCTCAGCAAGGGCTACATCGACCAGCTCGCCCTCGACGACGGCCACCTCGCCAGCCAGTACGCCGAGTGGCAGATCGACGCGAACGAGGCCCAGCGCAACCAGTGGATCCAGGTCCGCGCCCGCGCCTGGGACGCCTACGCCCAGATCGCGGCCGAGGACGCCACCCTCGCCGGCGGCCAGCTCAAGGACGAGCAGATCGACCAGGTCATCTCCGAGCGCGTCGCGACCCCGCTGCAGAACGACGCCGCCGAGACCGTCACCCTGTGGACCCGCTGGCAGGACGACAAGGGCCAGATCAAGCGGGCGTACGGCGAGCAGTGGGCCGACAACGCCACCTGGGAGCGGCTCAAGAAGCTCGGCTCCGTCAAGCCCCGGCTGGCCACCCTCTACGACCCGGCCAACCCCGAGGTCGACCAGGCCACCGACCTGAAGCACCTGTCCGAGGTGTTCGGCCAGGTGTACCTGCACGCCGCCTGACCTCACGCTCTCCGAGGCCGGACGCCCCTTCCCAGGGGCGCCCGGCCTCGCCCGTTCCTGGCCTTTCGCGGGCAGTTCGGTATCTTGCCTACTCGACCGAACACTCGCGACAGAAGGGAACGGCACGTGCCTGACGACGCCGGCCTGCAGGCACTCCGCGAGGCGGCCCGCCTGTCCCCGGACAACCTGCCGCTCCGCCAGCACCTCGCCGGGCAGCTCCTGGCCAAGGGCTACCTCGCCGACGCGGAGGCCGAGTTCAGGGCGGCGCTCGTGCTCTCGCCCAAGAACCCCGAGATCATCACCGGTCTGGCCGAGGCGTTCGTCCGGCAGAGCGCGTACGGCTCCGCGCTGGCCGCGCTCGAACCGCTGCTCGCCGAGCCCGGCTACCCGCCCAGGGCCGGGGTGCTCGCGGCCAGGGCGCTGGCCGGTGAGGGCGATCTGGGGCGGGCCGCGTACCGGTATTTCGAGGCGATCTCCCGGGATCCCGCGCTGGCCGACCCCGAGTTCGCCGCCCGGCTCAACCCGCCGCCCGCGCCGCCCCCCGTCCCCCAGCCACCCGTCCCCCAGCCACCCGTCCCGCACGGGCCCGCGTTGGTCACCCCGCAGCCTGGCTCGCCGCTCGCGCCCCAGAGCAACGCCGAGGTGCAGAGCTCCGGGCTGACGTTCGCCGACGTGGCCGGCATGGAGGCGGTCAAGGAGGCGCTGCGGGTCAAGCTGCTGCTGCCGATCCAGCAGCCCGACCTGTTCGCCGCGTTCGGCAAGCGCGCGGGCGGCGGCGTCCTGCTGTACGGCCCGCCCGGCGCCGGCAAGACCCACCTCGCCAGGGCGGCGGCGGGCGAGCTGGGCGCGGCGTTCGTCAACGTGGGCCTCGCCGACATCCTCGACATGTACATCGGCTCCAGCGAGCGCAACCTGCACGCCACCTTCGACCTCGCCCGCCGCAACCGGCCGTGCGTGCTGTTCTTCGACGAGGTGGACGCGCTCGCCGCCCGCCGCTCCGACATGCGCCAGGCGCACACCAGGCAGCTCGTCAACCAGTTCCTGGCCGAGCTGGACGGCGTGGACCAGAACGCCAACGAGGGCGTCCTGGTGCTGGCCGCCACCAACGCCCCCTGGTACGTCGACGCCGCCTTCCGCCGCCCGGGCCGGCTCGACCAGCCGGTGTTCGTGCCCCCGCCCGACGCCGCCGCCCGCGCCGCCATCCTGCGCATCCTGTGTAGGGACAAGCCGCTCGCGGAGATGGACTTCGACGCCGTGGCCAAGGTGACCGAGCACTTCGTCGGCGCCGACCTCAAGGGCGTGGTGGACCGCGCGGTCGAGGCCAAGCTGCAGCAGTCGATCAGCGCGGGCCGGCCGATCCCGCTGTCCACGCCCGACCTGCTCGCGGCGGCCCAAAGCGTACGCCCGACGGCCGTACGCGAATGGATGGCCACCGCCCGCAACTACGTCATGCACGCCAACGACTCCGGCGCCTGGGACGAGCTGATGCCCTGGGTCAAAGGCAAGTGGTGAAGGTCGGCGACCCGGTCGAGCGGGCGCGCACGCTCCTGCGGCTGCGGCGCCCGGCCGACGCCGAGCGGGAGCTGCGCGGGCTGCTCGCGCAGGAGCCTGAGCACCTCAGCGGGCACGCCCTGCTGGCGCTCGCCCTGGTCGAGCAGCGCCGGGTCGCCGAGGCGGTCGCCGAGGCCGAGGAGTCCGTACGTCTCGCGCCCGACCACTGGTTCTCCCACTACGCCGGCGCCCAGGTGTACTACCGGGCCCGCGACGCCGATCGGGCCATGGCGGCCGTCCGCACCACGCTGGATCTCGAACCGCAGTACGCGCCCGCGTGGGAGCTGCTGGCCCGCGTCCACATGCTCAAGGGCGAGTGGCCGCTGATGGCCGGGGCGGCGCGGCAGGGGCTGTCCATCGACCCCGAGGACACCGACCTGGTGAGCCTGCTGGCCCTCGCTCACGTCAACCAGGGCGAGGCGGAGCCGGCGCGGGCCGCCGCCGCGCACGCCGTACGGCTGGATCCCGAGAGCCCGACCGCGCACTTCGTCCATGGGCGCGTGTCGCTGCGGTTCGGCGAGGCCCGGCAGGCCGCCGACGCCTTCCGCGAGGTGCTGCGCCTCGACCCCGGCTACGGCGTCGCCAGGGACCTGCTGGTGGCGGCGCTCAAGCAGGGCAACCCCCTCTACCGGTGGTTGTCGCGGCTCCGTGGCCGGTTCGCCGGCGGCTGGCGGCTGCTCTTCCTGCTGCCCGTCGTGCCGCCGCTCGTCGCCGTCTTCATCGTGCTCGCGGTGCTGCACTGGGTGGCGTGGGTGGCCGAGGCGTGGACCACGCTGCGGCTGGCCCGGGGCAAGGCCACCGGCCTGCTGTTCGAGGGCACGGCGGCCCGCGTGGCGGCGGGCTGTCTCGCGCTCGTGGTGGTCGGCGCGGCCCTGCTCGCCGCGGGCGTCGCATTCGGCCACGAGGCGCTGGGCACCGCAGGGGTGGCCGCCATGGCGCTGGTCACCCCCGTTCAGGAGGCCGCCCACACCGGCGCACCCCGCCGCCGCACGGTCCTGTACGTCTGGTCCGCCCTCCTCGCCCTGACCATGGCCACCGGAGCGGTCTTCGCCCAGCCCGCGGTGCCCCTGCTCGCCGGCTACGCCGCCCTCGCCACGGTCTGGCTGGCCACGGCCGTCCGAGGCCGCCTCGCCACCGACGGCCTCTGAGCCCCCGGACTCAGAGGCCGCCGACGGTCAGAGGAGGGTGGCGCCGGTGACCTTGAAGCGGGAGAGGGCGTCGTCGATCCTGGCCAGCGTGTCCTCGTGGAGGACGAGGTCGGCGGCGGCCAGGTTCTCCTCGATGTGGGCGGGGGTGCGGCTGCCCGGGATCGGCACCACGTGCTCGTCCTGGTGCAGCAGCCAGGCCAGGGCGAGCTGGGCCGGGGTGATGCCGAGCGACACGGCGAGGTCGCGTACGGGGGCGTAGCGGTTGTTGTTGCCGGCGAGGTTCTCGGCCGAGAAGCGGGGGGCGTTGCGGCGGAAGTCGTCCTCGCCGAGGGCGGTGACCGTACCGGTGAGGAAGCCGTTGCCGAGCGGGCTCCAGGCGACGATCCCGACGCCCAGCTCGCGCGCCGTGGCGAGCAGATCGGCGTCGATCGGCCGCCACATCGACCACTCGGTCTGCACGGCCGCCACGGGATGCACCGCGTGCGCGGCCCTGAGCTGGGCGGCCGTCAGGTTGGACAGGCCGATGTGCCGCACCAGCCCGTCGCGCACCAGCTCCGCCATCGCTCCCACCGTCTCCTCGATGGGCACGCCGGGGTCGGGATAGTGGGCGTAGTAGAGGTCGATCACGTCGATGCCCAGGTTGCGCAGGCTGTGCTCGGCGTAGCCGCGTACGAGGCGGGGCTCGGCGTTCACGCGCAGCTCGCCGAAGGCGTAGCCGACGGGCTGGGCCCGGCTCGGCTCGCCCTCGGGCACCGCCAGGCCGAACTTGGTCGCGACCGTCACCTCGTCCCTGCGGCCCTTGATCGCCCGGCCGACCAGGCGCTCGTTGTGGCCGTCGGGGCCGTAGGCGTCGCTGGTGTCCACATGGGTGCCGCCCGCGTCCAGCGCCGCCCTGATCGCGGCCTCGCCGCGGGCGTCGTCCACCTCGCCGTACGTGCCGGGTGACAGCACCATCGCGCCGTAACCGATCGCAGGGACCCGCAGGCCGTTTCCAAGAGTGCGTGTCTTCATGCCGACGATCCTGGGGCCGCGCCGGGCCGCGCGTCCAAGACCCTTTGCTATAACCGGTGGTTATGGACGTTCATTTGCGCGAGTTGCGGTACTTCGTCGCCGTCGCCGAGGAGCTGAACGTCACCCGCGCCGCCGAGCGGCTCTTCGTCTCCCAGCCCGCGCTGTCCAAGCAGCTCAGGGTGCTCGAACGGCAGCTCGGCCACCGCCTGTTCGACCGGGTGCCGAGCGGGGTGGTGCTCACCCGGCAGGGCGCCGAGCTGCTGCCGGTGGCCCGCGACGTGCTCGAACGGTGGGCGGCAGGGGTCGAGCGGGCGCGGGCCGCGGGGCCCGCCGGCACGCTCGTCATCGGCCTGCAGACCGCCGTCGGGCGAGGGCTGCAGCAGGAGGCGCTGCGGCGGTTCCGTTCGGTGATGCCGGGGTGGGAGGTGTCGCTGCGGCTGGTCGGCTGGGAGGACCCGAGCGGCGGGCTGGCCGACGGGTCGTCGGACGTGGCGTTCCTGTGGTTGCCGGTGCCGCCGGGGCTGCGGGCGTACGTGCTGGTCGCCGAGCGGCGCGGGGTCGCCATGCCCGCCGATCACCGGCTGGCCGGGCTCGCGGAGGTGCCGTTCGACGAGCTGCGGGACGAGCCGTTCATCGCGCTGCCTCCGGCGGCCGGGCCGCTGCGTGACTTCTGGCTCGGCGTCGAGCATCGTTCGGGGCCGCCGGTGATCGGCGTCACCGCCGGTACGGCCGAGGCGGTGTTCGAGGCGGTGTCGAGCGGGCTCGGGGTCGTGCTGGTGGCCGAGGGGAACGCGGAGCTCTACCGGCGACCTGGGGTGACGTACCGGCCTGTTAGCGGGCTGCCTCCCGGGGAACTCGCCATTGCCTGGCGCGAAAGGGATACCAGGCCACAAGTGATGGCATTCGTCGACGCGTTGCGACACGTCACCACTAAGGTCTGACCCGACGATCGGATCAAGCGGAAGGGCGACCCCCCCACATGAGCGACTACGCGACGACCTTCGACCTCATCGACGCCGACAAGGACGGCCGGATCTCCGCCGACGAGCTGGTCCGGCTGATGGACGTGCTCGGCCAGCCCGTGACGCTGGAGGCCGCCCAGGAAGGGGTGCGGAAGCTGGACAAGGACGGTGACGGGCTGATCGACGTGGAGGAGTTCGGGGCTTTCCTCCAGAGGTGATAACAAACAAGCACTTGTTTACCATTCTCCTGTTGCCTGGGTCACAATGGCGACAGGAGGGACGATGGCCAACACGAGTGACACCAGCGGCAGCCGCCGGGACGCCGTGCGCGCGCTCAGATCGGGCATCGGGCGGATCTCTGACGAGCTGACCGCGGAGATCCAGGCCCGCATCCCGGAGTACGCCCGGCCCTCGGACGAGCTCTGCACCAAGGTCGTCAGGACGGCGGTGGAGCAGGCCGTCGAAGGTTTCGTCGATCGCGTCGAGCGGCCCGGCGCGGCGTGGGACCCCGAGCCGTTCCGGCAGATCGGCCGGGCCGAGGCCGCCGAGGGCCGCACCCTGGAGCCCCTCCAGTCGGCCTTACGGCTCGGGGCCCGCGTGGGCTGGCGCCGCCTCACCGACCTCGGGCTCCCCCCGGAATGCCTGCACGACCTGGGCGAGACGGTCTTCACCTACTTGGACGACCTCGCCCAAGCCGCCACGGAAGGCTACGAGACGGCCAAGGCGCACGGCCCTGACGCCCTGACCCGCCACCGCGCCTACCTCCTGAACCTCCTCCTGAACGACCCATCCCCCTCTCCGGAGGCCCTGAGCACCGCCGCCCAAGCCGCCGCCTGGCCCCTCCCCACCACCGTCACCTGCATAGCCCTCGCCCCCACCCACCCCACCGCTACGAGCACCGCTCCTTTCGCGGCCCGGAGCAGCGGCAACGCCGCCACTGCGAGCCAGGCCCGCTTCGCGGGTCCGGATGCGACCGGCTCCGCCCCCTTCCCCCCTCATCAAAAGGACGGTCACCCTCGACGGCGGGATGTCCTGGTGCGGTGGGCTGCTTGTGGGGGGTTGCCGGCTGATGTGTTGGTGGGGCTTGAGCGGGGCGTGCCGTGTCTCCTCGTGCCGGAGCCCGAGGGGAAGGGGGAGGTGATCGAGCGGGTCCTGCGGGGGTGCAGGGCTGCGGTCGGGCCCGCGGTGCCCCCGATGGCGGCGGGGACGTCGCTGCGGTGGGCCTCAGAGGCGCTGGAGTTGTCGCGGCGGGGTGTGCTGCCCGGTGGGTTGCTGCGGTGTGCCGATCACATGGCGACGCTGGTGTTGTTCAAGGATGAGGAGCTGGTCAGGGCGCTGGCTCAGGCGCGGCTCGCGCCGCTCGCTCATCTGCGGCCGGCGCAGCAGGATCGGCTGGCCGAGACGCTGCTCGCCTGGTTGCGGCATGGCAGGGGCGCCGGTGAGGTGGCGGCGACGTTGCACGTACATCCGCAGACCGTGCGTTACCGGCTTCGGCAGCTCGAAGAGCTGTACGGCGACCAGCTCGCCGACCCCGACATCCGCTTCGAGCTGGAGATCGCGCTCAGGGCCAGGCAGGCCGCCACGCCCGCCCGCTGACCTCGCCGTTCCCCTGGGCGGACCGGGCCCGCGGGCCTAGCATGGGGCGATGCCGACACCCGTGATCCTGGACTGCGACCCCGGGCACGACGACGCCTTCGCGATCTGGCTGGCGGCCGGAGACCCCGCGATCGATCTGCGGGCCGTCACCACCGTCGGTGGCAACGGCCGGCTCTACCACACCACCTACAACGCCAGGGTGGTGATCAGCCTGGCGGGCATCGAGGGGGTGCCGGTCGCGCCGGGCGCCGACAGCCCCATGGTGCGGCTGCTGAAACCGGCCGAGTGGATCCATGGGGACAACGCGCTGGGCGGGCCGGAGCTGCCGAAGCCCACGGTGGAGGCCGACGCGCGCTCGGCGATCGAGCTGATCAGGGACACGCTCGACGCCGCCGGCGAGCCGGTGACGATCGTGGCGACCGGGCCGCTGACGAATGTGGCGATGTTCGCCCGCACCTGCCCCGACCGCCTCCCGATGATCAGGGAGGTGGTCTGGATGGGCGGCTCGACGGGCAGGGGGAACGTCACCCCGTACGCCGAGTTCAACGCCTGGACCGACCCCGAGGCGGTGGCGATCGTGCTGGGCACGGGCGTGCCGTTCACGATGGTCGGGCTGAACGTCACCCACCAGGTCCTCGCCACCCAAGAGGTGATCGCGCGGATCGAGGCGGTGGGCAACAGGACGGCGGCGTTCGGGGTGGAGCTGCTCAACTTCTTCAACTCCACGTACGAGACCGACCAGGGCATGCCGGACGGCCCGCTGCACGACCCGGTGGCGGTGGCCCTGGTGGCCAGGCCGGGGCTGGTGACGACGGTCCGCACCCGCGTGGACGTCGAGCTGCACGGCACGGAGACCTCGGGCGCGACCTGCGTCGACCTGCTGGGCAAGCTCAACCGCCCGCCCAACGCGAACGTGGCCACCGGCGTGGACGTTCCGGCGTTCTGGCAGCTCGTGGAGGACGCCGTACGCACGCTCGCGTGACGGCGGACGCGCTGGGTAGCGGAGCCGGATGCGACTGACGTACACCTCCGACGTGTGGTGGAAGAACGCCGTCGTCTACTGCCTGGACGTGGAGACGTTCAAGGACGGCAACGACGACGGCGTGGGCGACTTCCGCGGCCTGACACAGCACATCGACTACCTCGCGGGCCTGGGCGTGACGTGCCTGTGGCTCATGCCGTTCTTCCCGACCCCCAACAAGGACGACGGTTACGACATCACCGACTTCTACACGGTCGATCCCCGCCTCGGCACGCTGGGCGACTTCGTGGAGTTCATGCGCACGGCGCACGACCGGGGCCTGCGCGTGATCGCGGACCTGGTCGTCAACCACACCTCCGACCAGCATCCGTGGTTCGTGGAGTCGCGGTCGAGCCGGGAGTCGCCGCTGCGCGACTGGTACGTCTGGAAGGACACCCCCGAGCCGGAGCCGGACCAGGTCGTCTTCCCCGACAAGGAGGACAGCGTCTGGGAGTACGACGAGCGCACCGGCCAGTACTACCTGCACAGCTTCTACCGGCACCAGCCCGACCTCAACGTGAGCAACCCGCAGGTCAGGGACGAGATCACCCGCATACTCGGCTTCTGGATGGAGCTGGGGCTGTCGGGGTTCAGGGTGGACGCGGTGCCGTTCCTCATCGACAACGTCGATCCCGAGCTGGCGGACCCGCACGAGTTCCTGGCGGACCTGCGGGGGTTCATGACGCGGCGCATGGGCGGGTCGGTTCTGCTCGGCGAGGTGAACCTGGCCTACAAGGAGCTGATGGCGTACTTCGGCGACGGCCTGGGCGACCAGCTCACCATGTGCTTCGACTTCGTCGGCATGCAGAAGGCGTGGCTGTCGATGGCGCGCGGCGACGCGCGGCCGCTGGCGGCGGCGCTGCGCGAGCGGCCGGAGCCGCCGAAGGACTGCCAGTGGGCGATGTTCCTGCGCAACCACGACGAGCTGACGCTCGACAAGCTCACCGACGGCGAGCGGCAGGAGGTCTTCGCGGCGTTCGGGCCTGACGAGGACATGCAGATCTTCGGACGCGGCCTGCGCAGGAGGCTGCCGCCGATGTTCGGCGGGGACGAGCGGCGCGTGAAGATGGCGTACAGCCTGCTGTTCTCGCTGCCCAGCACGCCGGTGATCTTCTACGGTGAGGAGATCGGCATGGGGGAGAACCTCGCGGAGGAGGGCCGCATGGCGGTCCGCCTGCCCATGCAGTGGTCGCAGGGCGGCGGCTTCAGCAGGGCCGAGCCGGTGCGCCCGATGGCCGAGGGCGAGTTCGGCCCCGCGCACGTCAACGTGGCGGCGCAGAAGCGGGACCCCGGCTCGTTACTGCGCTGGTTCCAGCTCCTCATCGAGCGCTACCGGGAGTGCCCCGAGCTGGCGTGGGGCGCGTACACGGTGCTGGACGGCGGCCCCGACGCCGTGCTGGCGCACCGCTGCGACGCCGACGGCGCCACGGTGGTGGTCCTGCACAACCTGTCGGACGCGGCGCAGGACGTGGAGCTGCACCTGGAGGGCCTGGAGCGCTGCCGGCTGACGGACCTGCTGGTGGACGGCACGCTGGAGGTGCCGGACGACGGCGTCGTACGCCTGACGCTCGACCCGTACGGCTGCCGCTGGCTGCGCGCCTCGGAACCCGAGGTCTCGCCCGAGGACGCCTCGGTCAAGTCGCGGTGACGGCCGGCCAGGCGGCCATGGCGCGGTCGGCGACCGCGAGCAGCTCGCGGAGGGAGGCGCCGTCGCGGGCCTGGGTGGACATGCCCTGGATGATCGCGGCGTAGAAGGTGGCGAGCCCGTCCGCGTCGGTGCCGGGCGGCAGGCGGCCCGCGCTGACGTCGTCGTCGATGCGCTGCTTGATCGCCGCCTTGGTCGCCTCCCTGAACCCGCGCAGCAGCTCGACCACCTCGGCCGACTCGCAGTTGACGGCGGCACTGATGATCATGCAGCCGTGCGGGTGTTCGGGGCGGGAGTATTCGCCGGCCGCGTCGCGCAGCACGCGCTGGACGGCCTCGCGGGCGGTGGGCTCCTCGGTCAGGGCGCGGGCGGCGAAGGCGCCGTAGGTCTCCTGGTAGCGCTGGACGGCCTCCTCGAACAGGCGGCGTTTGTCGCCGAAGGCGGCGTACAGGCTGGGCGGGTTGATGCCCATCGCGGTCGTCAGCGTGGCGACGGAGGTGGCCTCGTAGCCGTGCTGCCAGAACGTGCGCAGCGCGCTCTCCAGCGCCTCGTCCCTGTCGAATGCTCGCCGTCTGGCCATGCGGCAATTCTATAGCGGTCGCTATGCTATTTTTCTGTAGCGATCACTAAAGCAAGGAGACGTTCGCATGCCTGTAGCCGCTCACGCCCTGGGAGACGTCCACTACCGCAAGGAGGGCAGCGGGCCCGGCCTGGTGCTGGTGCACGGCGCGTCCGGCGACGCGGAGAGCAACTACGCCCACCTCATGCCCGGCCTGTCCGACATCCGTACCGTCATCGCCCCCGACTACGCCGGCAGCGGCCGGACCTTCGACCACGGCGGCGACCTCACCCTCGACCTGCTCGCCGGCCAGGTCGCCGCCACCTTCGAGGGGCCGTCGGACCTGGTCGGGTTCTCGCTGGGCTCGGCGGTCGCGGTCACCATCGCGGCCCAGCGGCCGGAGCTGGTCAGGCGGCTGGTGCTGATCGCGGGCTGGACCCACCTCGCCGACTCCCGCCTTGAGCTGGGCCTGCGTACGTGGGCCAGGCTGGCGGACACCGACCCGGAGAGCTATGCCGCGTACGGGCCGCTCATGGCCTTCAGCCCCGGGTTCGTCAGCGAGGTCGGCGTGAAGACCCTGATGGCGGGGGACCCGCCGCGCGGCGCCCTGCGCCAGATCGACCTGGCCCTGCGGGTGGACGTCAGGGACGCGCTGCCGAAGATCACCGCGCCGACCCTGGTCGTCGGGGCGGCCAAGGACTACCTGATCCCGGTCGAGCACTCCCGCGCGCTGCACGCGGCCATCCCGGGCAGTGCGTACGCCGAACTCGACAGCGGTCACGTGGTCCTGCACGAGCGCCCGGAGGAGGTCACCCGGCTGATCAGGAATTTCGTCACCAATGAGACCAACGGGTGATTCATCCCAGTTACCCTCGCCAACCATGCAGACCTCACGACTCGCCATCGCCGGAACCGCCGCGCTCAGCGCGCTGGTCCTGGTGGCACCCCCCGCGCAGGCCGCGAAACCGGCCAAGACGGTCACGGTCACGGTCATGGGCACGTCCGACACCCACGGGAACACGCTCAACTGGGACTACTTCAAGGACGCCGCCTACACCGACAGCCAGGGCAACTCCATCGGTCTCGCGAAGGTGTCCTCCCTGGTCAACAAGGTCAGAGCCGAGCGGGGAGCGGATCGTACGCTGCTGTTCGACTCGGGTGACACCATCCAGGGCACGCCGCTGGCCTACTACTACGCCAAGGTCGAGCCGATCACCACGACCGGCGTGATCCACCCGATGGCCAAGGCCATGAACGCCATCGGCTACGACGCCGTGACCCTGGGCAACCACGAGTTCAACTACGGCCTGCCGCTGCTGGCCACCTGGATCAAGCAGATGAAGGCGCCCGTGCTGGGCGCGAACGCGGTGCACGCCAAGACCGGGCTGCCGGCGTACAAGCCGTTCGTCATCAAGACGATGAAGGTCAAGGGCGACAAGCCGATCAAGGTGGGCGTGCTCGGCCTCACCAACCCCGGCGTGGCCATCTGGGACAAGGCGAACGTCGAGGGCAAGCTCCGCTTCACCGACCTGGTCGACTCGGCCAAGAAGTGGGTGCCGATCATCCGCGGCCAGGGCGCGGACGTGGTCGTCGTGACCGCGCACGCGGGCGACGACGGCATGTCCTCCTACGGCGACGCGCTGCCGGTCGAGAACGCCTCCGCGATGGTGGCCGAGCAGGTGCCGGGCGTGGACGCGGTGCTGTTCGGGCACGCGCACAACGAGGTGCCGGAGAAGTTCGTGACGAACAAGGTCACCGGGCAGCAGGTGCTGCTCAGCGAGCCGAGCAAGTGGGGCCAGCGCCTGTCGGTGCTGGACTTCGAGCTCGCCAAGCAGCGCGGCAAGTGGGTGGTCACCGGCAAGTCGGCCACCACGCTCAACACGAACACCGTCGCCGAGGACCCGAAGATCGTCAATCTGCTGAAGCCGCAGCACGAGACCACGATCGGCTACGTCAACAAGGTCGTCGCGCAGTCGGCGCAGGAGCTGTCGGCGGCCGAGTCGCCGTACAAGGACACGCCGATCCTCGACTACATCCAGCACGTGCAGGTCGAGACCGTGAAGCAGGCGCTGCCCGACAGCACGCTGCCGGTGCTGTCGATCGCCGCGCCGTTCAGCCGCAGCGCCGTCTTCCCCGCCGGTGACGTGCGGGTCAGGGACGTCGCCGGTCTGTACGTCTACGACAACACGCTGATGGCCGTGAAACTGACCGGCGCGCAGATCAAGGAGTACCTGGAGTACAGCGCCAAGTACTTCAACCAGCTCGCGCCTGGCGACCCGGTGGACGTCTCCAAGCTCACCAACGCCGGCAACACCCCCGACTACAACTACGACCAGCTCTCCGGCGTCTCGTACGACATCGACGTCGCCAAGCCGGTCGGCCGGCGCGTCGCGAACCTGACCTACGACGGCGCGCCGGTGCCGGACGACAAGGAGTTCGTGGTCGCGATCAACAACTACCGCCAGTCGGGCGGCGGCGGCTTCCCGCACGTCACCGGCGCCGAGGTGGTCTACAACGCGCAGGTGGAGATCAGGCAGGCGCTCATCGAGTACGCCACCGCGCAGGGCACCATCGACCCGGCCGACTTCGCCGCCTCCAACTGGAAGCTGACCAGGGACGGCCAGCCGCTGTTCTAGAGGTAGGAGGGCCCGCTGACCCGGTGCCGGAACGTCCACCACACCCATGCCTGCGCCGCCACCAGGAACGGGAGCAGGGTGAGGACGATCGGCACCAGCAGCGGCCCCGACGTGCCGGGCTCCAGCGGCAGCCGGAACCCGGCCAGCATCCCCACGACCAGCAGCGCCGCGGACGTGAGCGCGTACGTACGTGCCTCGCCGGCCCCGCCCGAGGTCACGGCCGCTCGCCCGCGCAGCTCGCCGCGCAGCCGCAGCGCCGCGAACGCCAGCCCGTGCGCGCAGAACAGCGCGGCGACCACCAGCGCGGGCAGCAGCGCGACCGGCCCCTCGATGCCGAGCAGCACCCCGGACAGGATCACGCCGAGGCTGACCGCCAGCCCCCAGCTCCCCGCCACGATGGCGCCGTCCCAGAACGCCTGCCAGCGCGCCCCGGGCACCCGCCCGCGCAGCCACAGCCCCATGTCGCGCACCACCCACGCGAGCAGCAGCGTCACCACCATCCCATAGTTGCCGTGCAGCAGCTCGCCCTCCAGCCGGGGGAACAGCCCGGCCAGCACCCCGGCCGTGGCCACCAGCCACACCTCGTTGCCGAGGAAGAACGGCGCGATCGCGGCGATCACCTCGCGCCGCTCGCCCGGCGTCCTGCCCAGGTACGGCAGCGCCATCCCGACCCCGATGTCGGCACCGGCCAGCACGAGGTAACCGAGCGCGAAGAAGGCCAGTACGAAGATCTCCATGTGCGGGGGGCTCCTAGAACGAGGGGACGGGGACGGGCGTCTCGACCGGCCGGTCGCCCAGCGCCACCGCGCCGGGGCCGCGACGGGCGTGCCTGGCCAGCAGCCAGGTGTTGACCGCGATCAGCACCGCGAAGACCGTGGCGAAGGCGAGCACGGAGAACATCGCCTGTGCCCTTGTGACCGGCGACATGGCCTCCGACGTGCTCAGCAGCCCGTACACGACCCACGGCTGGCGGCCCATCTCGCGGAAGACCCAGCCGCCCAGCATGGCCACGAACGGCACCGGGATCATCAGCGTCAGCACCCAGTGCCACAACCGGAACCGGTAGACGGCGGGCTGGATGAGCATGAGCAGGAAGCTCGGGCCCGCCACCGCCATCATGAGCAGCCACAGCATGATCATCACCAGGCCGCCCGCCCGGACCCAGCCGACGTCCGGCAAGTAGTCGCCGGGCCCGAGCCTGGCGACCAGCTCCGCCTGGAATGCGGCCAGCCGGTCCGCGTCGCCCGACCAGGCGGCGGACTTCGCGGGCTGCAGCGTCTGGAACGAGATGCCGCCGATGACGGCGTTGAGGAAGGTCGCGGGCAGCGCGACGCCGATCCCGATGCGCAGCGACTTGCGGAACAGCTCCCACTCGGGGGTGCGGCGGCGCAGGTGGTAGGCGCTCACCCCCGCCATGAAGAACCCGCCGACGATCAGCCCGCCCACCAGCACGTGCCAGAACGCCGCCTGCGCCGCCGGGTTGGCCACCATCGCGCCGAAGTCGGTCAGCCGCAGCCGTCCGCCCTCCACCACGTGGCCCACCGGATTCTGCAGGAAACCGTTGGCGACCAGGATCCAGAACGCCGACGCGTACGCGGTGAGCGTCACCACCCAGATGAGCGCCAGGTGCGCCCACCGGTTCAGCTTGTTCCAGCCGAAGATCCACAGGCCCAGGAACGTGGACTCGACGAAGAACGCCACCAGCGTCTCGATCGCCAGCGCCGAGCCGAACACGTCACCCGCGTAGTTCGTCAGCCCGCTCCACGACAGCCCGAGCTGGAACTCCATCACCAGCCCGGTGACGATGCCCATCGCGTAGTTGATGATGTAGAGCTGGCCCCAGAACCGGGTCATCCGCAGGTGGACGTCCTTGCCCGAGATCGTCGCCGTGGTCTGCACGACCGCGAGCAGGGTCGCGAGGCCGAGCGTCAGCGCGACGAACAGGAAGTGCGCGCCCGCGGTGAGCGCGAACTGCAGGCGGGCGAGGTCGAGGGTGTCCATGCCGTCGAGCCTCCGCCCGCGGCATCGCCCGCCGCGTCCGTCCACGGCGGGCAGCCGGCGTACCTCCTGGGATGACAGGCGGCCGCCGGCGTACGCCTCAGGGAGTAAGCCAGCCCGGGGTGATCATGCCGGCCTCGTACGCGATGACCACGAGCTGCGCCCTGTCGCGCACGCCGAGCTTGGTGAGGATGCGGCTGACGTGCGTCTTCGCGGTGGCGGGGCTGACCACGAGCCGGGCCGCGATCTCGTCGTTGGACAGGCCGCCCGCCACCAGCGTCATGACCTCGCGCTCCCGCTCGGTGAGCGCGTTGAGCTCGGGGCCGGGGTCGGGGCGCTTGACCCGGCCGGCGAACTCGGCGATGAGCCGCCGGGTGATCGACGGCGCGATGAGGGCGTCGCCCCGCGCCACCACCCGGACGGCGTGGATCAGCTCGGCCGGCTCGGTGTCCTTCACCAGGAAGCCGCTCGCGCCCGCGCGCAGCGCCCCGTAGACGTAGTCGTCCAGGTCGAACGTGGTCAGGATGATCACCTTGGCGTCGCCGAGCGCCTGGTCGCCGGCGATGCGGCGGGTGGCCTCCAGGCCGTCGAGCTCGGGCATGCGGATGTCCATGAGCACCACGTCGGGCCGGTGCTCGCGGGCTCCGTCGATCGCCTGGGCGCCGGTGGCGGCCTCGGCCACCACCTCGATGTCGTCCTCGTCGCTGAGTATGGACCGGAACCCGGCGCGTACCAGGGTCTGGTCGTCGGCGAGCAGTACGCGGATCATCGAGCCTCGTTCGTGAGCGGGGTGGGTCATGGGGTGAGGGGGAGGCGGGCGGTGACGCGGAAGCCGCCCTCTGGGCGGGGGCCCGCCTCCAGCGTGCCGCCGAGGGCGGTGGCGCGTTCGCGCATGCCCTGGATGCCGTAGCCGGTGCCGCCGTCGTACTGGGTGCCCGGACCCTCATCTTCCACGCAGATGATGATATTTCCGGACTCGTTGGTGACGGTGAGGGTCGCCTGGTCGGTGCCCGCGTGGCGGGAGACGTTCGTCAGCGCCTCCCTGATGATGCGGGCGGAGGCCAGGTCGACCTCGGTGGGCAGCGCGTCCAGCGGGCCCGACGTCTCCGTACGGACCCGCAGCCCTGACGCCTTGACCAGCTCGTCCAGCAACGCGAGCCCGGCGGCGGGCCCGGTCGGCGCGTCCTCGTCCACCTGGCGCAGCACGCCCAGCGTGGTGCGCAGCTCGCGCAGCGTCTCCTTGCTGGTGTCCTTGATCGTGCGCAGCGCCGCCTCGGCGTCCTCTGGCCGCTTCTTCAGCCCGTGCAGCGCCGCCGCGGCCTGCACGTTGATCAGGGAGATGTTGTGGCCGATCACGTCGTGCAGCTCGCGCGCGATGCGCAGCCGCTCCTCGCCGGCCCGCCGCCTGGCCTCTTCCTCTTTCGTGCGCAGCGCGTCGAGCGCGAGCTGCCTGGCCGCTTCGAGGTACGCGCGGCGGTTGCGGGTGACGCCGCCGAACGCGATGGCGGCCACCACCCAACCGGCGATCATGATGAACATGCTGTCGTCCACGTGCCGGACGCCGCCGCTCTCGCCGTAGCCCATGGCCAGCAGCGCGGCCGCGCCCGTCGCCACGGCGGCGGCCAGGTGCCCCCGGTCGGCGGCGGTGTAGAGGGCGACGAAGATCACCACGAGGAGCGGCCCGTCGAGCTTCGCGTACGGGTAGTAGGCGACGGTCGAGGCCGCCGCCACGATCACCGCCGCGACCGGGTGCCGCCGCCGCGCCAGCAGCGCGCCGCAGGCGGCCAGCGGCAGGACGACGTCGAGCGCGTTGAGCTCGATGGGGCGGCGGGCGACGTAGGTGGCGACGAGGCCCGCCAGCACGGCGGCGCAGATCGCGAGCGACACGATCGTGCCGGTGGAGAGCCTCGACATGGCTCCCATTCTGGACGTTGCCCCCACTTCCCGGTAATCGGGCGGGTACTGCTGGGTAGAGCCCGTGCATGAGCACCAAGGACGAACTCCAGCGGATCGAAGCGGATCTGGCCCGGCTGCGCGCCGAGAACCAGGAGATCCGCGACCAGATCAGGGACATCGGCGCGACCGATCAGGTCGAGATCGGGGCGATGATCAGCCAGGCGGACGAGCAGGTCGAGCTGATCGCCGACCTCGAACGGCGTCGCGACGGGCTGCTGCAGAAGCTGGAGTCAGGAGGCGATGAGGAGGGCACCCGCTGACCGGCCGCCCTCCTGGGAGGTCAGCCGACGGCCGCGGCCGGGGGGCGGCGTAGGGCGGCGCCCACTTCGTGCAGGTGGGACAGCGCCTGCCCGTACGACTCGAACAGGCCGGTCTGCAGGTAGCTGACGCCGATCTCGGCGCAGTAGCGCTCGACGATGGGCTGTGCCTTGCGCAGGTTGGGCGCGGGCATGTTGGGGAACAGGTGGTGCTCGATCTGGTAGTTGAGCTGGCCGAGCGCGATGTCGGTGAACCAGCCGCCGCGCACGTTCCGCGAGGTGAGCACCTGCTTGCGGAGGAAGTCCAGCTTGTCGTCCTTGGTGAGGACGGGCATGCCCTTGTGGTTGGGTGCGAACGTACTGCCGAGGTAGACCCCGAACAGGCCCTGGTGCACGATCAGGAACAGCACCGCCTTGCCGGGCGAGAGCACGGCGAAGACCGCGCCGAGGTAGATCACGGCGTGCACGACCAGCAGGGTCATCTCCAGCTTGCGGCGCTTGGCGGCCGGGTTCAGCAGGGCTTTGAAGCTGGCGATGTGCAGGTGCCAGGCTTCGAGCGTGAGCAGCGGAAAGAACCAATAAGCCTGGTATTTCGCGATAAATCTTGGCAAGCCGGAGCTGCGCGCCACCTGATCCTCCGACCAGACGATCACTGCGGGGGAGACGTCGGGGTCGTGGTCCTCGTGGTTGGGGTTGGCGTGGTGGCGGTTGTGCTTGCTGGTCCACCACCCCCAGCCCAGGCCGACGCCGAGATTGCCGATGATCAGGCCGGCGACGTCGCTCGGCCGCCGCGTCCTGAAGACCTGGCGGTGGCCGAGGTCATGAGCGAGGAAGCCGAGCTGCCCGAAGACCACCGCCAGTACGGCGGCCAACAGCAGCTGGAGCCAGGAGTCGCCGAGCCAGGCGAACAACGCCCAGCAACCGGCGTACACGACGGCGGCGATGGTCATCCGCACGGCGTAGTAAACAGGGCGCCGGTTCAGCAGGCCGGCGTCGGTGATGCGATGGGCTAGTCGGGCGAAGTCACTGCCTCGAGTGTCGATCGTGCCGGGACTGGCCACAGGTCTCCTTACTTCTTACTTCGCGGTGCAAGTTGCCCTAACCATCGCGCATCCATCGCCAAACCGGAAGGACGCCGCGTATCCCTCGGCGCTGCCATGCCCGGCCCGGGCTCGGCAGCCGATGACAGAGATCCGGCAGCGGGCACCGGCATCGTCACCGGTATGACCAGCGTACTCATCGTCGGCTCAGGGCCGACCGGACTGACCCTCGCCATCGAGCTCGCCCGCAGGGGCGCCGACCTGCGCATCGTCGAGCGCTCGCCGCAGCCGCCCACCGGCGTGCGCGGCAAGGGGCCTGCAGCAAAGGCTCAGGGGCAGCGGACGACCATCCCCGCGTACGACAGGTTGCCCCCGAACCCGAACAGCAGCATCGGCGCCCCAGCAGCCACCCTCCCCTCCTCCAGCAGCTTCGACAGGGCGAGCGGCACGCTGGCGGCCGAGGTGTTGCCCGACTCCACGACGTCCCTGGCCACGATGGCGTTGACGGCGCCGATGCGGGCGGCGACGGGCTCGATGATGCGCAGGTTCGCCTGGTGCAGGACGACGGCGGCCAGCTCGTCGGGACGCACGCCGCCCCGCTCGCACGCCTGCCTGGCGATCTCGGGCAGCCGCGTGGTGGCCCACCGGTAGACGGTCTGCCCGTCCTGGGAGAAGCGGGAGGGAACGCCTTCGATGCGGACGGCGGTGCCCAGCTCGGGCGCCGACCCCCAGACGACGGGCCCGATCTCCGGCGTCTCGGCCGCGGCGACGACGGCCGCGCCGGCCCCGTCGCCGGTCAGGACGCAGGTGGTGCGGTCGGTCCAGTCGGTCACGGACGTCATCATGTCGGCCCCGACGACCAGGGCGCGGGTGGCGGCGCCGGCCCTGATGGCGTGGTCGGCCTGGGCGAGGGCGTGCGTGAAGCCGGAGCAGGAGGCGCCGACGTCGATGAGCGCCCCGCCTCGTACGCCGAGCCGCGCCGCCACCCGCGCGGCCACGTTCGGCGCCCGCTCGGTCTGGGTGCAGGTGGCGACGAGCACGAGGTCGATCTCGGACGCGTCCATGCCGCTCGCGGCCAGCGCCCGGGCGGCGGCGCCGGCGGCGAGGTCGGTCACCGTCTCATCCTCGGCGGCGACGTGGCGGGTGCGGATGCCGACCCGCTTGGTGATCCACTCGTCGCTGGTGTCGACCATGGCGGCCAGGTCATCGTTCGTCAGTATCTTCGTGGGCTGGTGGTGGCCGGTGGCGACGAGTCGTGATCCAGTCATGCCGGGGACTATAGCAACCGAACGTTCGGACGCTAATCTAGGTGAGGGAGGTACAGGTGAGTCCACGCAAGTCGGTCGCCGAGGCCATGGGGACGCGGGCGGCGATCCTGGATCGGTCGGTGGCCGTCGCGTCCAAGGAGGGCCTGGAAGGGCTGACCATCGGGCGGCTGGCGGCCGAGCTGGGCATGAGCAAGTCAGGCGTGCTCGGGCACTTCGGCTCCAAGGAGGCGTTGCAGCTCGCGGCCCTGGGCCGGGCGGGGGAGGTCTTCCGCGCCGAGGTCTGGGAGCCCGTCGTCGCCGTCGCTCCCGGGCTGCCCCGGCTGCGGGCGCTCTGCGCGGCGTGGGTGTCCTACCTCGAACGCCAGGTCTTCCCCGGCGGGTGCTTCTTCGTGGCGGCGGCGCACGAGTTCGACGGCCGGCCGGGGGCCGTGCGGGACGCGGTGGAGTCGCTCTTCGACGCCTGGCGGGCGCGGCTGCTCAAGGAGATCGGCCGGGCCGTGGCCGCCGGCGAGCTGCCTGAGAGCACGGATCAGGCCGGGCTGGCGTTCGAGCTGACGGGCCTGGCCATGGCCCTGAACCACGCGATCCAGCTGCACCGCGACCCCGAGGCGGCCGCCCGCGCCCGCCGCGCCTTCGCCGCCCGCCTCGGCGACCCCGCGAAGGCCGGCGGCGATCACCCCTGAACGGGAGGGGTGGGGCTGGTCAGGCGGTGGCGAGGCGGTCGAAGAGAGCGAGGGCCGCTTCGCGCACCTCGGCCGGCGTCACGCCGTCCAGGGTCTTTCTCGCGTCGTCGATGTCGCGGGTGGTGGCCAGGGTGATGGCCACGGACGTGGCGGCGGCGCGGTCGATCGATCCCGTCGGGGCGGCGTCGGCCATTTCCTGGGCGCTCGCGGCGAGGTCGAGGTTGTCTCTCAACGGATCTCCTCGGGTGAAGACGGTTCGGCCCATTGCATCACTTGAGGTCGTGCTGCATCCACCATTCGGTGAATTCCCGGCACCGCCCGTCGGGTCCGAATCGGATCACCCATAGATTGCTGTACGTTTTGTCCGGATATGTCGTAACTCCCTGGATGATGCTCACATCGTCCGTCACACAAACCGGATGCCATTGAAAGTCTGCCTCGCCAGGCTTGTCCTGCCGGCCCAGCCACTGCGAGATGATCTCGTCGCGCCCCTGCCAGGGCCTGCTGAAAGGCTCGGGGTAGTAGACCGCGCTCTCGGTGAACAGCGCGGCGATGTCATCGGGGTCATTGGAGTTCCAGGCTCGGACATACCCCTCGATCCAGGGACGCGGCTCGATCACGGAGTCATCCTCTCAAGGGGTCGTGGCCCACGGACATCAGCTCCCGCCGTGAGTCGTCGTCCGTACGGTCGCCCATGGTCTCGACGATCTCCACGACCCGGCGCATGACGTCGAGGTCGGCCCCGGTGAGGTCGCCCTTCCGCTTGCTCAGGACGTGCAGCACGCCCCGGCCCAGCTCGTCGATGCCGAGATCGGGGTCGGCGGAGAAGCTCTCCTCGCCGGAGGCATCGGCGAGCAGGTAGGCGCGCAGCTCCTCGGAGTTCATGTTGACGGTCCGGTGGAACTCTTCCCACAGCATGTCGGTGTCGAAAGCCTCAGTCATACTCGCCCGCCTACCCGGTCGGCCCCGCCTTACGCTCGCCCTTGACCGTGCGCGGAAGGTTACGATTCGCTCCCTTTCAGATCACGTTCGGGTACAGAGGTACTCACAACACCTCTTCCTTACTCAGTCGGTTCGGAGCCGTCTCCGCGCGGGGGACGCGGGGGCGGCTCTCCTGAGACTCGCCGCGGAGGAGGGGACGGCACGTGCCGCGGGCCAGGGGGAGGCGGTCTGCCAGCCGTCTCGCCCGCCGCTCGCGGCACGTGCCGCGCAGGGACGTCTCAGGCGACGGGGCCGGTGCTGCCACGCGGGGTGAGGCTGGCGGCGCGGTCTTCGTACGGGGGCACGCTCTCGCCCGCGATGAGGGCCAGCAGGCGCTGCGCCGCGTGCGCGCCGTAGGCCGGGATGTCGCGGGTGAGAGCGGTCAGCGGCGGGCGTACGACCTGGGCCAGCGGCGAGTCGTCCCACGCCACGATGGACAGGTCGCGCGGCACCTCCACCCGCATCTCCTGCGCGACCGAGAGCCCGGCGACGGCCATGATGTCGTTGTCGTAGACGATGGCGGTGGGCCGGTCGGGGGAGCTGAGCAGCCGCCTGGTGGCCCGCGCGCCCTCCTCGCCGGTGTAGTCGGTGTGCACGATGACGTGCTCGGCCACGCCCTCGCACGCCTGCACGAACGCCTGGTCGCGGACCGCGGTGTGCACCAGCGCGGGCAGCCCGGCGACCCGGGCGATGCGGCGGTGGCCGAGCGCCACGAGGTAGCCGACGGTCTCGCGCACGGCCTCGCCGTCGTCGGACCAGATGGCCGACAGCGAGCCCGACTCCGACGGGTGCCCGATGACGACGACCGGCATGCCGAGCCGCTCGAGCTCGGCCACCCTCGTGTCGGCGTAGTGCAGGTCCACGAGGAACACGCCGTCGATGCGGCTCTCGCCCCACCAGGTGCGGTAGACCTCGCTCTCCTGCTGGTGGCTGGTGACCACCTGGAGCAGCAGGCCGTAGGAGCGGTCGGCGAGCACGCCCTCGATGCCGCTGATCAGCTCCATGAAGAACGGCTCGACGCCGAGGATGCGGGCGGGCCGGCAGAGCGCGAGCCCGACGCAGTTGGCCCTGGCGCCGTTGAGCGCGCGGGCGGCGCTGTTGGGCCGCCAGCCGATCTCCTCGGCGATGGCGACGATCCGTGCCCGCGTCGCCTCCGACACCCCTGGCTGGCCGTTGAGCGCGTAGGAGACCGCTACTTTGGAGACCCCCGCGCGGCTGGCGATGTCGGCGATCGTGGGACGTTTCACGGGACCGATATTAACCGCTTAAGCCGCGTGCCAGGGCTTCGCTTCCTGCGTCTCCTTGGCGTCGCCGGCCACGCGCAAGGCGTACGTCGGCCGCTCGGCCCCCTCGACGGGCCCGAGGTAGGCGTGCCCGGTCATGTGACACCACGCCGGCAGGTCGACGGGCGCGGCGGGATCGGTGGCGATCAGGTGGATCACCGCGCCGGGCCCGGCCTCGCGCACGTGGCCGCGCAACTCGATGAGCAACTGCACGCACAGCTTGTCGCCGCCGTCCACCACGAGATCAGGCATGCGTATAGGAAACCACTCCGCAGGTCGCGGACGCACACCACCCTCAGGAGATGCCGGGCGGCGCGGTGGAGCCCGCGGATGACGAGCCGGCAGGGCAGGGTGTGGACGCCGGGCGTCGCCTTGCCGTCGATGGCCGCCGCTCCCCGCGAAGGCCACCGTGACCGTCCGCTAACGCCTATATTGTCCTGGCCCCGCGCGTTCGGCCGGGGCCAGGACAGCGGCCGCCGGGAGCCCCGTCGGCCGGCGCGAGGCGTGCGGGCCGGCCGGACACCGGCGGCCCGGGGAGGCGGGCGGAGCACAATGGCCGAACGTCCCGACGGTGAGATCGTGGAGGGGCGGCGGCTCACCGGCGGGGTGGTGTTCGCGGCCGTCCTGGCGGTGGCGTCGCCGCTGCTCGGCCTGCTCGCCATCCTCGTCCATCTCGGGCTGCCACCCGAGTGGACGCCGCCCGAGATGGCGAGCCCGCAGACCGCCGTCATCTTCACCTTCCCCGCCGTCGGCGCGTTCCTGCTCCACCACCGGCCCCAGCTCAACATGGCCTGGCTCATGGTCATCGGCGGGACGGCCGCCGGGGTCAGCGACCTGGCGAGGATGCTGATGTTCCGGGTCGCCGCCGACGGCGAGCTGTTGATGGCCGGCTGGTTACGGGTCCCCGCCCAGCTCGGCTGGGCGATCTGCGGCCTGACGCTGACCATGCTGCTGCCGCTCTACTCGCCCGACGGCCGCCTGCCGTCCAAGCGCTGGCGGCCGGTCCTGTGGCTGGGCGGTGCCGCGCTCGGGACCGCCACCGTGCGGGTCCTGATCAGGGTGACGCCGCCGCGCGAGGGCTACCCGTACCCCGAGGTCATCCCCAACCCGACGCAGGTGCCCGCGCTGGCGCCGTACCTGGACGTGGTGGACGTCGCGAGCTGGGTCGGCATCTACACCGCGATGGCGCTGGCGTGGCTGTCGATGGCGGTGCGCATGCGGCGCGCAGGGCCCGAGGTGCGGCGGCAGATCGGCTGGCCCATGTTCGCCTTCGCCGGGTACATCGTCTTCCTCATCGGGTCCGCGATCTGGCCCGCGCTGATCTGGCCGGCGGTCGCGTGGGCGGCGGCGATCCCGTTCGCGGTGGCGTTCTCCGTCATGCGGTACCGGCTCTACGGAATCGACACCGTGATCAGCCGGGCGTTCGTGGCGGCCGGGGTGGTCGCCGTGGTCAGCGCCGTCTACTTCGGCGCGGGCGCGCTGTCCGGGCTGCTCGTCTCCGGCTACCACCAGGTCGCCGGGGTGGCCGCCGCGCTGTTCGCCGGCGTCTTCTTCCACCCGCTGCGGCGGGCGCTCCAGCGGGCCGTGGACCGGCTCCTGTACGGCTCCGTCGGCGACCCCGCCGTGCTGGCCGCCCGGCTCACCCAGGCCGTCCGGCGCGGCGACCCGGCCGAGGCGCTGACCTCGGTGGTGAGCGTGCTGCGCGACGGGCTCGCGGTCGAGGGCGTCGCCGTCGAGGTGACCGACGGTGAGCCTCATTACGTCGAGAGCGGCCGGGTCGGGCCGTCGCCGCGCGAGGTGCCGCTGGTCTGGCACGGCACCCGGGTCGGGCGGCTGCTCGTCGGACCGCCGGGGCCGCGCCGCTTCCCGGCCGCGCACAACGACCGGGTGCTGGGCACGCTCACGCCGTACGCCGCCGACGTCGCCCACGCCGTACGCATGGCCGCCGACCTGCAGCGCTCCCGCGAGCGCATCCTGACCGCCCGTGAGGAGGAGCGCCGCCGGCTGCGCCGCGACCTGCACGACGGGCTCGGCCAGAGCCTGTCGGCCATGGCGATGACCGTGAACATGGCCCGCCTCACGCTCAAATCCTCTCCCGAGGCGGCGGGGGAGCTGCTGCGGGAGCTGTCCACCGGCATGGGCGCCGTCACCCAGGACGTCAAGGAGCTGGTGTACGGCCTGCGCCCGCCCGCCCTCGACGACCTCGGCCTGGCCGGCGCCCTCCACGGCCTCGCCGGCGGCCCCCAGCCCGAGGCGGTGGACGGCGCCGCCGGTTCGTCCCCCGAGGTCAGGGTGGAGGTCGAAGGCGGCCTGGACGACCTGCCCGCCGCCGTCGAGGTGGCGGTCTACCGCATCGTCCAGGAGTCCCTGACGAACATCCGCCGCCACGCCGAGGCGTCCACGGCGTGCATCAGCGTCCAACGCGAGGAAGACCGCCTGCGCGTCCTGATCACCGACGACGGCCAGGGCCTCCCAGAAACGCCCCGCACCGGCGTCGGCCTCGGCTCGATGCGCGAACGCGCCGCGGAACTGGGCGGCGTCTGCGTCGTGACGAGCGAGCCAGGCATCGGCACCCGCGTGGACGTCACCCTCCCGCTGCTCGCCACCTCGCCCGGCCGAAGAACCCCCTCGGTTTCCTGATCCGGTCGGGGCCCGCCCTTCCCTGGGCCCTGGGCAGGGCGGGTCCTCTTTCCACCTGTCAGGAGGCGGTGCAGGTGTAGCTGGAGACGGTGGCGGTGTTGCCGGTGGGGCGGGTCACCTGGAAGCCGAAGCTGGTCGAGCCGCCCGCGCTCAGGGTGCCGTTGTAGGCGGCGTTCCTGGCCGTGACCGTCTGGCCGCTCACCGAGACCGAGGCGTTCCACGAGCCGGCCAGGGAGTGGCCGGCGGGCAGGGTGAAGGTGACGGTCCAGCCGGTGATGCCGGAGGTGCCGCCGTTGGTGACGGTGACCGGCTGCACCACGTACCCGCCGCTCCACTGGGTCTGGACGGTGCCGGCGGCGGTGCAGCCGCCGCCGTCGCCGCCGCCCGAGGTGGTGGTGAAGGTGGCGGCCGGCGAGTTGCCCGACTGGTTGCCCGCGCCGTCGCGGGCGCGGACGTACACCTGGTACTGCGTCGAGGGGCTCAGCCCGGTGAGCGTGACGGAGGTGGTGACGCTCTGCCCGAGCAGCGTGTCGTTGCCGCCCTGCTCCCGGTAGACGTCATAGCCGGCCAGCCCGGAGCCGCCCGAGTCGGTCGAGGCGGCCCAGGTGAGGGTCGCGCCGCTGGAGGAGATGGCAGTGGCGGATGGGGTGCCGGGCGTCGTGGGGGCGGTGGTGTCGGTGCCGCCACCGCCGAAGTACGTCGCCTCGCGCGAGGTCTGGCCGATGCCGTTGGCGCCGTTGAAGATGCGCTCCCCCCAGGAGGTCAGGCTGGCCGGGTCGAAGTCGTTCACCATGTCGAGGTATTCGACCCCGCCGCCGTTGCCGCTCCACGACCACCCGATGTAGCCGATGCCCCGCGACTGGGCCTGCGCCATGATCGTGTCCTCGTCGGGGTCGCCGTCGCTGTGGTTGTGCCCGAACTCGCCGATGACCAGCGGCAGTCCGGCGGTCCTGAAGGCGTCCAGGTACGCGGTGATCTCGGCGGCGGTGTCGTAGACGCCGTACATGTGGACGGAGAAGACCGTGTTGTCCTGCGGGTCGGCGTCGGCCACCCGCTGCGCGTTGTCGCGCATGACGAACTGCCAGTCCTGGCCCCAGTTGGGCGCGTCCACCATCAGCAGGTGCTGGAAGCCGAGACCGCGCATCCGGGTGATGGCGTCGATGGTGGCGGAGGTCCAGGACGAGGGGTTGTTGTTGCCGATCGGCTCGTTGCCGATGTTGACGATGATGAAGTCCTCGGTGCCGGTGAGCGCGCTCTTGACGCTGTTCCAGTAGTCGACGGCCTGGTCCAGCGTGTACGCGCCGCCCTGCTCGCCATAGCCGGTGGTGTCGTGGTTTTCGAGCACGCATATTAACCGGTTCTGCCGGCACAGCGAAACGATGGTGGCGACGTCGGAGGCGCCGTTGGCCGGCCACCGGCCGCCGCTCAGCACCACCCGTACGGTGTTGGCGCGCAGCGCCTTGATGTGCGCGAAGGCGCCCGTCTGGCCCGTGTACCAGGTGTGGGCGTGGCTGACGCCGCGCATGACGAACGCGTTCCCGTTGGCCTCGACGATCCTGGTGCCGCTGACCCGGAGCCCGGCGGCGGCGTGCGCCGGCGAGGCGGGGAGGATCAGCATCGTGAGGAGGAGCGACAGGAGCGCCGCCACGGCGGCCCCGAGTCGTGTGCTCATGGAGGGGTGCCCTTCTCTGTTAACCGGTTAGGTCGGCGGGCACACATGGTCCGCGCAAATCACGCCGATGTACAGGAAGAGCGGGCGGGGCGGTCAGGAATGCCTGGATCGAGGTGAAACTTTCACCTCGGGCGGCTCGTCGCGCAGCGCCGGCAGGCCCAGCGCGATCGCCGTCAGTGCGCGGGTGAGCATGGGCTCCATCTGGGGGCAGGCGGCGGCCAGCTCGGGGTCCTCGGCGTAGACCTGGACGAGAGCGGGCGGCGGGTTGGCGGCCGGGTAGAGCATCCCGGCCAGCCCGCAGGCGGCCCCCACCAGTTCGCCGCCCTCGCGCGCGGTCAGCCCGGCGACGGGGGCCACCTGCGCGCCCAGCTCGGCGGTGACCCCGATCGCCGTCCGCTTGTACATGCGGGCCGCCGAGACGGAGACGTTGTGCTCCAGGCTGTTGGACGAGTGGCTCATCAGGTCGCAGAACAGCGGCCGCTCGACCAGCGTGCCGGTCAGCACGCCCACCACCCGCCGCACGCCCTCCGCCTGGCCGGCAGGCTCGTCGTGAAGGGCCGCGGCCACGGCGTCGGCCCACGAGCGCCACTCCTCGGCGAGCAGCTCCAGATAGATCTCCTCGCGGGTGCCGAAATAGCGCACGATGTTGGACTTCGCCAGCCCGACGGCGTCGGCGACCGCGCCGAGGCTGACGTTGCGCACCCCCGAGGTGCGGGCGAGCTCGCGAGCGGCGGCGAGGATCGCCTCGCGCCGCTGCTGCTTGTGCTCGGGCCTCCTGGCCCGGCGAAACGCCGCCCTTGTCATGTCGTCAGCAGCATAACGCGCATAGATAACAGAACGCCGGTCTCTTGTTAGGTGAACGACGTTCTGTTAACGTCACCCCCATATCCGCCATGGGAGGACTCTCGAGTGACCGAGATACGGATGAAGGTGAACGGCGACGTCGTGGCCCTCGACGTCGAGCCGTGGGTGAGCCTGCTCGACGCGCTGCGCGACCGGATCGGCCTGACCGGCCCCAAGAAGGGCTGCGACCAGGGGGCCTGTGGCGCGTGCACGGTGCTGGACGGCAACATGCGGATCAATTCCTGCCTGGCCCTGGCCGTCCAGTACGACGGTCACGAGATCACCACCATCGAGGGCGTGGACCACCCGCTCCAGGAGGCGTTCGTCCGCCACGACGGCCTCCAGTGCGGCTACTGCACGCCGGGCCAGATCTGCTCGGCGATCGGCATGCTGGCCGAGCACGCGGCCGGGCAGCCCAGCGCGGTCACGGGCGAGGCGGCCGGACAGCGGCTGTCGGAGCCCGAGGTCAGGGAACGGATGAGCGGCAACCTGTGCCGCTGCGGCGCCTACAACGGCATCGTGGACGCGATCATGGACGTCGCGGGGGAGGCCGGACGATGAGGCCGTTCGCGTACGTCAAGCCCGCCGACGTCGAGGCCGCCGTGCTGGCCGCCTCGACCGAGCCGAGAACCCGTTTCATCGGCGGCGGCACCAACCTCGTCGACCTCATGCGCGAGGGCATCGAGCGGCCCGACACCGTCGTGGACGTCACGGGCCTGCCGCTCGACACCATCGAGGAGCTCCCCGACGGCGGCCTGCGTGTCGGCGCGCTCGTCCGCAACAGCGTGCTGGCCGCCGACCGGCGGGTCCGCGCCCGCTACCCGGTGCTCTCGCAGGCGCTGCTCGCCGGGGCCTCGGCGCAGCTGCGCAACATGGCCACCGTCGGCGGCAATCTGCTCCAGCGCACCCGCTGCCCGTACTTCTACGACACCGACGCCGCCTGCAACAAGCGCGAGCGCGGCGCCGGCTGCGACGCGCTCGACGGGTTCAACCGCGGCTCGGCGATCCTCGGCGTGAGCGACCACTGCATCGCCACGCACCCGTCCGACATGGCCGTGGCGCTCGCCGCGCTGGACGCCGTCATCGAGGTACGCGGCCTCGACGGCACCCGCCGCGTCCCCCTGACAGACTTCCACCGCCTGCCCGGCGACACCCCCGACGTCGAGACCGACCTGGCTCACGGCGAGCTGATCACCGCGGTCGAGATCCCCGCGTTAGCCGCCCCCTCCCGCTACCGCAAGGTCCGCGACCGCGCCTCGTACGCCTTCGCACTGGTCTCCGTCGCGGCGGCGCTCGACATCCGCGACGGCGTGATCGCCGAGGCCCGGCTGGCGCTCGGCGGCGTCGCCACCAAGCCCTGGCGGGCCAGGGAGGCCGAACGCCTCCTGACCGGAGGCCCCGCCGACGAGGACGCCTTCGGCCGCGCCGCCGACGCCGAGCTGGCGGCGGCCACCGTACGGCCGGCCAACGCGTTCAAGTCCGGCCTGGCCCGCGCCACGATCGTGGCCACGCTGCGCGAGCTGAGCACCGAAGGGACCGCCCGATGACGACGTTCGCCCCTCCCGAGACCCGCACCCCCTACGTCGGCCGGGCCGTGGACCGCATCGACGGCGCCGCCAAGACCCACGGCGAGGCCCGCTTCGCCGCCGAGCACTCCTACCCCGGGCTGGCGCACGCCGCGCTCGTGCACTCCACGATCGCGCGCGGCCGCATCACCGCCATCGACACCGCCGCCGCCCGCGCGGTGCCCGGCGTGATCGAGGTGCTCACCCACGAGAACGCGCCCGCCATGAAGCCCGCCAAGGGCGGCCCGCTCGACCTCAGCTCGATGGTCTCCGGCACCTCGGTCAACTACCTCGCCACCGACCAGGTGCACTGGAACGGCCAGCCGGTGGCCGTCGTGGTGGCCGAGACGCAGGAGACCGCCAGGCACGCGGCCCGGCTGGTGCGGCCGGCGTACGAGGAGCTGCCCGCGGCGGTGGACTTCGCCGCCGAGGCGCCGAACGCCGTACCCGTCAAAGGCAACCCGATCATGCGGCACGGCGCCGAGAAGGGCGACGCGGAGGCGGCGCTGGCCGCCGCGCCGGTCTCGGTGGACCTGACGTTCAGCACGCCCGCCCTGAACCACAACGCGATCGAGCCGCACGCCACCACCGCCGTCTGGAACGGCGACGAGCTGACCGTGCACGAGAGCACCCAGAGCATCGCCTTCCTGCGCAGGCACCTGGCCAAGCGGTTCGGGGTGCCGGAGGGGAACGTGCGGGTGCTGTCGCCGTACGTGGGCGGCGGGTTCGGCGGCAAGGGCTCTGTCTGGGCGGGCACGCTGCTCGCCGTCCTGGCCGCCCGCGCGACCGGCCGTCCCGTACGCCTCGCGCTCACCCGCGAGGCCGTCTACCGGACCGTCGGCGGGCGCACCCCCAGCACGCAGCGGGTCGCGCTGGGCGCCGACGCCCACGGACGGCTGACCGCCCTCATCCACACCAGCGTGTCGCACACCAGCAGGATCGGCGGCAACGCCGAGCCGATCACCGCGGCCTCCCGCCACCTGTACGCGGCCCCCAACATCCTGCTGCGCGAATCCTCGGTCCAGCTCGACCTGCTGGCCACCACGTTCATGCGGGCGCCAGGCGAGGCCATCGGCACGTTCGCGATCGAGTCGGCGATGGACGAGCTGGCCTGGCGGCTCGGCATGGACCCCATCGAGCTGCGCCTGGCCAACGAGCCGGAGCGCGACCCGGTGGGCGGGCAGGAGTTCTCGCACCGGCGGCTGCGTGAGCTGTACACGAAGGGGGCCGAGCTGTTCGGCTGGCACCGGCGCACGGAGGGCATGCGCGACGGCCGGCTGCTGGTCGGCATGGGCGTCGCCACCGCCTACCACCCGGCCGTCATGCTCCCCGCGAGCGTCACCGTGCGGCTGGCCGCCGACGGCACCGTGGTCGTGCGCTGCGGACTGCAGGAGATGGGCATGGGCGCGGCGACCGCGCAGGCCCAGATCGCGGCCGACGAGCTGGGGGTGCCGCTGGAGTCGGTACGCGTCGAGTACGGCGACTCCGACCTCCCGCCCGCCCCCATGGCGGGCGGCTCGACCCAGACCGCGAGCGTGGGCGCCGGCGTGGTGGCCGCGTGCGCCAAGATCAAGCAGACGGTGCTCGCCCTCGCCCGCCGCGCGCCCGGCTCGCCGCTGCGCGGCCACCGGCTCGCCGACCTCCAGGCCCGCGACGGCGGGCTGCACCACGCAGGGGGCGGGCAGACGTACGCCGACATCCTCGCCGCCGCCGGCCGCGACCACGTCGAGGGCGCCATCAAGCAGGGCATGCTCGGCTTCGTCGTGGGCATGCTGCGCGAGCGCCGCCGCTGGGTGAAGGCCGCCACCGGCGCGCACTTCTGCGAGGTGCGCGTCGACCCCGACACCATGGAGGTACGCGTCGCGCGCTGGCTCAGCGTCTTCGACATCGGCACCGTGGTCAACACCAGGACCGCCGAGAGCCAGATGCGCGGCGGCATCGTCATGGGCCTCGGCCTCGCGCTGACCGAGCAGACCCTGATCGACCCGCGCAACGGGCGGATCGTCAACCCCAGCCTGTCGGAGTACCACGTGCCGGTGCACGCCGACGTCCCGCGCCTGGAGGTGCACCACCTCGGCGACCCCGACCCCACCATGCCGCTCGGCATCGTCGGGGTCGGCGAGGTGGGCATCACCGGGGTCGCCGCGGCCGTCGGCAACGCCGTACGGCATGCCACCGGCACGCGCGTCCGCGACTTGCCGATCACCCTGGACAAGCTGATGTGAGCCGGTTTCCCTGGCGGGCGTGCCTAAGCTGATCTCAGCGATCTGAGGAGGCTCCCATGTCACGCCCGCCCTTCCCGCCGTTCACCGAGGAGAGCGCCCGCACCAAGGTGCAGGCCGCCGAGGACGCCTGGAACACCCGCGACCCGGAGAAGGTGGCCCTGGCCTACACCGAGGACACCGTCTGGCGTAACCGCGACGAGTTCCTCACCGGCCGCGCCGAGGTGGTCGCCTTCCTGCGCCGCAAGTGGGACAGGGAGCTGGACTACGCGCTGCGCAAGGAGCTGTGGGGGGTGCTCGGGAACCGGATCGCGGTGCGGTTCCAGTACGAGTCGCGGGATTCTTCCGGGCAGTGGTGGCGTAGCTATGGGAACGAGCAGTGGGAGTTCGACGAGTCGGGGCTGATGCGGCGCCGGGAGGCCAGCATCAACGACGTGCCCATCTCGGAGCCGGAGCGGCGCATCTTCGGGGTCAGGGGCGAGGACGAGCGCGGCGTGGACGTGCTGCCGATCTTCTGACGCTCGGGCCGCTTGGGTCGGGCCGCTTGGGTCGGGCCGGTTTGCTTGGGTTGGGCCGGTTTGCTTGGGTTGGGCCGCTTCTGTCAGAGGCTCCAGCCATCAGGGGGTGCGGATCCACATCGGGTCGCCGTACCGCTGCTCGACGCCCTCACCCGGCACGAAGTCCGGCGCCGTGCCCAGCACGACCAGCCCCTGCACCTCCAGATACCGGATGAGGCCCGCCGCCACCGAGAACACCGTCTCCATCGAGCCGCACTCCGGCGGCATGTGCTGCTGCAGCACCGTCACCACGTCCTCCAGGCCGAACTCCGCCGGCAGCAGGTCCGCCACCTCCTTGACGAAGTCCTCCGTCACCCGGGCCCGCACCACCACCGCGGCCTGCCGACCCTGCCCCGAGCCGTCGCAGTTGTGGCAGCCGTCGCTGTGGAAGGGGGCGATCGAGATCATGCCCGACCCCAGGCAGGTCACGCAGCGGCCCCACTCGGCCGCGTGCAGCGTCGCCGCCTCCCGGTCGGTCAGCGGGACGGCGCAGGAGCAGCGGTAGGAGTTGTAGGTGCCGGCGACGTAGTCGCGGTAGCCGATGAACTTGGGGGCATCGACCCATTCGGTGGTGATCACGTGCGGCTCGTTCATGAAACTTCTGTTCCTTCGGCTGGGGTGACCACAACATAGCCCCGGCACCGGCCCGAAATCACAGGATCGACCGAACCCATCACTTTCCGTAAGGCTCTGCCGGGCGGGTTTCGTAGGGCTTCGGCTGGCGAGGTTCGTAGGGCTCCGGTCAGCGAGGTTCGTAGGGCCTTGGCTGGCTGGGCGGGCCGCCCTTGAGCTCGTGGAAACCGGGGGTGCCCGCGACCAGCAGCACCCCGTCCCAGAGCCGCCCCGCGTCCTCACCCGTCGGCACCTGGGAGATGACGGGCCCGAAGAACGCGGCCCGGCCGGTCACGGCCACGATCGGCGTACCGACCTGATTGCCCTCGACGTGTTGGAGCGCCTCGGCCGTCGAGGCCCGCAACTCGTCGTCGTAGTCGTGCCCCATCCCCGCATCGGCCAGGTCTTCGGGCAGGTTCGCCGTTTCCAGCGCCGTCTGCAGATCACCGAGCCAGTCACCTCCGCCCGTCGTCCACAGGGCTGTGTAGAACCTGCCCAGCGCCTCCTGCCCGTGCGTCCTGCGGACGGCCGCGCAGATGCGCGCCGGTACCCACAGGTACCCCGCCGGGTCCCCTTCCGGATCGTCCTCCTGCCCCTCGTTGAGCACCGACAGGCTCATCACATGCCACCGCACCTCGACCTCCCGTACCTTGCCGACCTCGATGAGCCACCGCGAAGTCAGCCAGGTGTACGGGCAGGACGGGTCGAACCACATGTCCGCGATCATCATGACCACCATCCTCGGGGTTACCTTCATGAGTGTGCTGACTGCGGGCGTGGACCTGGCCGCCGAACCCCCGCGTACCGCCGTGGCGTGGCTGGACTGGTCCCCGGGCCGGGCTCACCTCACCCGCCTCGACCTGGGCGCGGACGACGCGACCTGCCTCGAAGCCATGCTCACTGCGGACAAGACCGGCATCGACTGCCCCCTGGGCTGGCCTGCCCCGTTCATCGACTTCATCACCGCCCACCGCGCGGGGACCGTCAGGGTGCCACCTGGCGTACCCGGCCTGACCTGGCGCCGCGCCCTCACCCACCGCCTCACCGACCACGTCGTGCAGGCTCGGACCGGCCTCCGCCCCCTGAGCCCCTCAGCCGATCGCATAGGCCACACGACAATGCGCTGCGCCGCCCTCCTCGCCGCTCTGGCCGGTCAGGGCCACCCCGTGGACCGCCGCGGCACCGGCGCCGTGGTGGAGGTCTATCCGGCCGCCTGCCTGAAGCTCTGGAGCCTCCCGCACCAGGGCTACAAGCGCACCCGCAACCTGACCTCATTGGGCACTCTCGTGGACCGCCTGCGAGAGTCGGCTCCCTGGCTTGATTTGGGCACCTACGAAGCGCGATGCCGGGTTTCGGACGACGCCCTGGACGCCGTCATCTGCGCCCTGGCCGCCCGCGCCGCCGCCCTCGGCAGGACCACCACCCCCTCGCCTGAGGAGTCGCCCACGGCAGCCACGGAAGGCTGGATAGCCCTCCCCACCATCCCCCTCACCGATCTCGCGCCCTGACCTCAGCCGGCGGGGATCACCTCCAGCACCCGGATGCTCCCCACCTCCCCGCCGTACCAGAGCCGAAATTCGGCACCCGGCACGACATACCGCTGCGCGTCCTCGTACCAGAACTCCGCCTCACCCATGACCTCGCCGTCCCCAGGCGCAAGGGAGACGGCACCGGCGACGTCCACCTCGACCCCCAGCAGGAGCGGTCGCCCGTTCTCATCCGTCCCGATCCGAGCCATGAGCGACCGCGTCGGCAATGGCATCGGCTGCCTGAGCCCCGGCACCCGCACCCCCACCCTCGCCCGCACCGTCATTTGAAGATCCTCACCAGCCTGACCAGCTTCACCAGCCCATTACGCAAGTAGTATGCGGGCCCTTCCCCGGCCGCCGCGATCGCCTCCGCCTTGGCCAGATGCCGCGCGTCGATCTCGGCCTGCGTGACGACGTACGTCCCCCATCCCCGCTCCTGAGCCAGCTTCGCGAAGTTCTCCGCCTGCTCCCGCGTCGGAAAGAAGTACTTCCCCTCCAGCCCCTGGATGACCGTGTAAGCGCCCCTCTCCTCGACCGACTTGAGCTCCGCCTCGGTAATGGCCCGCCACAAGGGCACAACCCCCGCCGCCTCGAGCCCCGGCAACTCAGGCCCCGGCAGAGCCCCCTTGACCACCAGGAACTCTCGGCAGGAGGCCCCGAGATCGTCCCCTTCCCGCGCCCCCACGACGATGCAGATCTTCCCGCTGTACTGGCCATGAACCCCGTTGGTGATCCGCTGACAGGGAGGAACATCCATCGTCCCGGTCACCGCCACCGTCTCCGGCGGAACGGTCGGATCCAGATAGGCCGGAAGCGTCACTCGCTGATAAGCCGTGAACGACACATGGCTCTGAACCCAGCACTCGATCCGGAACCGCGCCACCGACACGGTCTCCTCAAGCCGCCGACTCCCCAGCAACCCGGTAAGCGTCACCCGCCCACCCGCGGACGCCGCAATCACCTTCGGCGCCCGATCCCTCCGCAGCCCCTCAACGGAGCCCTGACCGTGCACCCCCTCGGGATAGGAGCTGTAGATCAGCGGCAGAGCCGCCACCGGCTCGTCGGCAGACAAGTTGTGCACCGCGAACGCCGACCCGGCAACCAACGCGACAAGCGCCGCGACAACCGACCCCAGCTTCCACTTCATGACACCCACTCCTCGGCCTCAGGAGCGCGTACGGAAGCGGCACGGGACCAGGTTCGAAAGCCGACCAATTAGGCATGCCGGAACGGCCTGTGGAGCCGTGGCGGGGGGGAGCGGCGGGCTTTGATGGTCGTGGAGCAGATGGGCTCGGGTGGTCGGTGGAGCAGTTGGGCTCAGGTGGTCGGTGGAGCAGTGGGCTTTGGTGCCCGGTGGAGGCGATGGGGCCGGCTGACCGGCACCACCGCCCACCACCAGCTCACACGGCCTGACCGCCCAGGATCATCTCGAAGGTCCGCCGCGCAACAGCCACCAACGTCCAGGCCGTCTCATGCACGGCCCCTTGCTCCTGATCAGCCCGCCGCACGAACCCTTGCCCACCGGCGGTGCACAGCTCGTACGCCATGGCCTGACACCCACAGGTGTGCGCGACAACCCGGACAACCGCCGCCCGAGACACCGGCTCGTACCAGGAGAGCTCGACCCGGTCGGGAAGCAGCGGCCCGACATGAGCCCCGTGAGAGTCGGGAACGCTCAAAAGACCCGCCCCTCGAAGACCTCGACCAGATTCCGCAGCGCGGCCCCCACCCTCGCCATGACGATCCCCTGGACTTGATCGCTCTCTCGCGGCAGCCGATACCCGTGCCTCTCCAACACCTCCCGCACCTCGGCGGCGAGAAGGGGCGTAAACCGTACGTCTGTGACCGTGTGACCCATGGGCCTGGACCTCCGCTTCTGAGGACGATCGACAAGTTCTGGCAGGCAACAGGGCATGGGGTGACGCCCTATGCAGCCAAGGACAGGGCTCTGGAATGAACCTGACTGGTGAGCCGAAACCAGGCTACGAAACTTCCCTATAGATGTCTACCCTTGTCCATGGACAGATGCTCCTGTAGGGGGACGTGAGAGGGTCCCTACAGTGCTGGGTATGGCGGAAGAGTGGCAATTCGATCCCACAAGCCCCAAGTCAGCGCAGATAGCAGCGGAGCTGGAGAAGCGCATACGGGCCGGAGAGTATCCGCCCAAGCACCCCATCTACGAAGTGCGGCTTGTGCAGGAGTTCGGCGTGGCACGCGAGACCGCGCGAAAGGCAACGGTGATCCTCAGAGAACGAGGCCTGATCTTCACCGTCCGCGGCATGGGCAGCTTCGTGTCAGAACCCAGCACCTGGGTTGACTGAGAAGAAGGCTTCTCGCAGCTTGACTCGATGGACACGGGCAGGCGCCGGACCTGTCGCTCAGCGCTGAAGAATCGGGTTTTCGGCTGCCGCCGCCCTCTCCCCGACACCAGCATGATCACCGACTAGGCTTGCCCGCATCGTGGCAGCCTTCATGCAGAGCGAGGTCGTGTGCGTCCTCGCCCGCCTAGACAGACAGGAGAGTACGTGCGTCCCCGCGCTCCTAAGATCGTTGATCTTTTCGCCGGTCCTGGGGGGTTGGACGTTGCTGCCCGATGGCTCGACGTGCCGGTGGTTGGCATCGAGTGGGACGAGAGCGCCTGTGAGACGCGCTACGCCGCGAAACTCGAAACGCGACATGCCGATGTACGCGACTTCAAGCCTTCGGACTTCGAGGATGCCACCGTCTTGGCTGGAGGGCCGCCCTGCCAGACGTACACCGTCGCCGGCAACGGTAAGGGGCGCAGAGCGCTCGACGAGGTCTTGGATTTCGCCGAACGCATGTCGCGACGAATAGACGTCACCGCCGACCTCGAAAAACTCGCGGTAGACCATGACGGTGACCCCCGCACGGGTCTCGTCCTGGAGCCTTTGAAATGGGCGCTCAAAGCGATAGACGACGGTAATCCCTACGAGGCGATCGTTTTGGAACAGGTGCCGGCAGTCCTACCCGTGTGGCAGGCCATGAAGACTATCCTCGAGAAAGAGGGGTACAGGGTCGCATGCGACGTGCTGCATACGGAGGAGTTCGGTGTTCCGCAGACGCGTCGTCGAGCCGTGTTGATCGCACGTCGCCATGGCGAGGCAGTGCTTCCCGAGCCCACTCATCGCCGCTATCGGAAGGGCGTGCCGAGAGAGGCCGGGGACCGGGAGCTGCGCCCTTGGGTTCGCATGAGGGATGTGTTGAGGCGGCGGGAACCGTTCATCGTCGTGTCGAATTACGGCACCGGCGGAAATCCCAAACTCCGGGGTGAACGCACCTCTTTTGAGCCTGCCTTCACAGTGACCGGGAAGATCTCGCGTAATCGACTGGTCACCTTCGATGGTCGTGACGCCGAACCTCCTCGTTTCACGCTCGAAGAATCCGGCCTTCTGCAGACCTTTCCAGCCGACTACCCCTGGCGGGGACGCGACGTGGCCCAGCAGATCGGCAACGCCATTCCGCCAAGGCTCGGCGCCTATATCCTCGCTGCTGCATTGGGGTTCGGAGATGGCGCTTTGCAACGCATCTTCCCTGACTTAGCGACTTCCGTAGACGATATGGTGCGTGATACGGCCGATCGGCGACATCTTGCTCCCACTCAGTAGAATGGGCACATGAGGTCGTCCTGTTGAGGGCGCGGATCGCGCGTATTTTTGACTCCCATGAGTACGAGAGAAGGTTCCTGGGCTTCCAGCGAGGCCGTCCGGGCGAGTATGAAGTCCAACAAGAACCGGGATACCAAGCCGGAACTCGCCTTGAGACGGGCCGTCCATGCCCTGGGTCTCAGATACCGGGTGGCCACCCGGCCGATCTCCGCGCTCCGCCGTACAGCCGACCTGGTTTTCCCTCGCATCCGTGTCGCGGTCTTCCTCGATGGTTGCTTCTGGCATGGATGCCCACGACATCACACCGTGGCTAAGACCAACGCGTCCTTCTGGGCCGAGAAGGTCCGTCGGAATCGTGAGCGCGACCAGGAGACGGATCGGCTGCTCGCGGACGCGGGTTGGTCGGTCGTCCGTGTCTGGGAGCATGAGGATCCATCAGAAGCCGCGCAGCGGGTGCGGGAGATCGTCGAGCGTCTTCGTGCCGGGCAGCAGACCGGCGACGAAAAGTAGACCGGCTCCTGAGCACAGCCCCTGCATCGGCCGGGTTGTCGCCGTCTAATCTCGTGTCGAGTTCCCGCCCTCGGATGGGAACCCGAACGCGCTCGCCTACGCCTCCGTCGAGGGAGGGATCACATCATGGCGTCCATCACGTGCTGTGTTCGCGAGAAGACCACCTCGGCCTTGAGCCGCTGCTCTTCGGCGGTCAGGTTCGTCTCGGCCAGTGTGGCGGTCACGGTCTCCCGGACCGATACGCGAAGCTCGGCGTCCAGTACGTCGTCGCTGAGGGATTCGAAGAGCACGAAGGGGGCCAGACGGAGCAGCCGTTTGAGGAAGTCCCGCAGGATGTCGCGTTCATTGAAACCCTTGAGGTCGAGTTCGTTCCATACCCGGAGGATCGCCTTGACCAGATGCGGACTGTTGCCGAGAGCCTTGCGGCGCGCGTAGATCTGGTCGAAGGCGGCCTCACCGAGGATGTTCAGCGCCGCGTACGGGTCTGGGTCTTCTGAGGAGTGCACGAGCTGAGCACGCCACCACATGCGACCGAAGACGTGGCGGGTCAAGTCGGTGCCGAGGACTCGATCGCCCGGAGGAACCGGATACCTCCAATAGGCGATGTCGGGAAGGAGGACGAGGGCCAGGAACGCCCAGACGTCTCCGGAAGCGGCCTCCGCGGGGACGAGATCCATCTCGGTGTGGAGAGCGGAGGCGATGCGCAAGTCGAAGGCGGTCCGCGAGTCACGAGTGCCTTCGTCGGGGAAACCGGAGTCCATGGCGAGGTCCACTGCCAGTCGGCGTAGGTCGCGCAGCTTGTCCTCGGACACGCGGTCACCACCGGTCGCCACATATACGGCGGAGTCGTGGCTGATCGCCGCGCGACGGGTGAGTTCGGCGACCGGCAGGCGTCGATACGTCTCGTGCAACGGCTTCGCCTGCCCTGCGAGAAGTCGTGGATACAGCAGTCCCATCACACGTCTCCGAAAATCTTGACAGCGGCTTGAAGTTCAGAGGCGAACAGGCTGGGTGAGTGCTCGGCCTTCAGCCTGACATCTACGATCGACGACCCCGGGAACAGTTGGTGGAAGAGCGATGACAGCGTCGCGCCCAAGGTCTCATCCGGAAAGTTGGCTTCGTCCTTGAAGTCGTCGTGGCGTAGCGCGTGTTCGATCATGACGCGCGCGATGTCGGCGTAGATGGAAGACAGGACGACCTTGTCCACGGGACGCGGCTTCGCCGCATTCTGAAACGCGGTCGTGGCGACGACGTTCCTCTCGTTGACCAAGAGCAGCAGCGATCCCATGGTGGCTCCGAACAGGTTGCCACCGATCTGGAGATGCCACGCCGCCTCGTTGGGGAAGGAGGTCTTGGCGAAGTCGATCACCGCCATGGGGAACTGGGGCGCATCACCCTGCAACCGCAGCGATCGACGATCGCTCCACAGCACGGAACCGGCGCGGCGTGGAGCGAATGCCCTGTGGTTCGTTCCCCCCTCTGACAGCACCAGGGCTGTGTCGAGGATGAGCACCCCGCCGAGATCTGACCCACGGAGGGAGGCCGTGATCTCGACATCGCCGGGCTCCGAGCCGGCCAGTCGCAGGCGGTGCGCCGGCCCCCTGAGGTTGGATCCGGTGGAGGTCCAGACCGTCGCCAGCGTGAAGGCGGTGCCTGGGGGGAGGCCAGCCTCTGACCTGGTGCGATCGAGGTCGATGTGAACCTTGCGGCGGAGCTTCAGGTCCATCTGGTAATCCCAGTCGGGCAGTGCCTCCGGCAAGAGCAGATCACCGTCCTCGGTCACCAGCATCCACGGTTCGGCGACCACGACGTCCTCTGCAGGACGGCGGTACGGAAGTGCACGACGACTCATGAGGTCTGCACCGCCTCCGCGAAGATGTCGATCTCAGTCATCGTGTCGGACGCCGGACGTACGATCGCGCGCCACGTTCGACCGTCCCCGCCTTCGACGACGAGATCGGGGGCTTGGTGCAGTGTGCCGTCCGGAGCCTCGAAGCCGATCAATAGCGGCATGTCGGCTCCCACAGGGGGATCGGTTTCACGACTGCCCGCCCCGGTCAGCGCCACCGACAAATCGACGCACACACGTTGACCACCAGCTACGGGAAGACGGAACTCCTGCACCAACACGGGGATGTCGAAGCGATCACCATGGTAAGGATCCCCGATGTACTCGACCCGGGGACGTCCGCGAGGACGACGCGCAGGGTCGCCCCCCGTACGCCAGGACGTTCCGGATGCGCCGCCACCCGCGGTGGATCCACCGTCAGCGGTTGGACCTGTGTCCTCGCCTTCGCCGGATCGCGTGGCCGTGCCAGGAGTCGCCGTCGAGTCGGTTCGAGGCCCTGTGTCATGTTCGCCCCAGCTCTCGGAGCCTGGGACGGAAGCGTCCGGTTCTTCTTCGACGGAGTCCGGCGTGGACCTCCGGTCCCATGTATCGGTGCTGCCCGGTCTGCTGTAGCCGGTGGCGCCGCCAGTGCCCCAAGCGCCTCCGACCAGGGGCGAGAACATACTGCTGGCCGCGCCCAAGGCGACGCTCGCCGAGCTTCCCCGCGTGCCGCCGCCGAGGGCGAACATCTTGGTCAGCTCTTCGTCGATCCGACGGAAGGTGGTGTTGACGTAAGTACTCTCCGGATATTCGAGGGACTGCGGGTTCCAGGCGTCGTGCGTCGGGGGCTCCGCCTTCGCATATGTCTCGTCGAGCTCCACGTCGGCGCGGAAGACTCCCGCATAGTGCTGATGTACGCTCGGCGGCTTCGGTCCGGGCCGGTAGGTGACCACCAGTTCTGCCGGCCGCATGAGACATATGTGGTGCACCATGCCCTCGATGTTCACCATTCTCGACGCGTCGGTGGCCTCGGCGACAGGCGCGATACGTTTGACCAGTCCGAAGCGGCCTAGGCGTTTCTTGGGCCTGTAGCACTCCAACAGCTTGCCGTCGGGTCTCGCCATCTCCTCATAGGCGGCCACGAACAGGTTGAGCGGCCGGACTTCTTGAGGATCCGGCACGGGATGGTCGACGCCGTCGCAGACGACCGAGAAGCGCATGGCGGGTCCGGACTCTTCGACGTCGAGCATTTTGGGCCACAGGTGCCAGGCGATCGTCTCCGCCAAGTAGTCGGCCACCACGGCCGGTTGTCGATCTTCTAGAGCAGGATCGATGATGACGATCGTCGTGCCTGTCTCGTCGCTCTTGAAGGGACGCAACCCCAACTGGTGCGCCACGGCTTCTGCTTCGCTACCGATGAGCGGTTCGACGACGTCCGAGGTGTCGTCCCCCCACCAATGCCGACCGGTGTATCGCCTGTCACCGCCCTGCTCACTGGCGACGTAACTCTTCCAGAGGGCGCAACCCATCAACCTGGTCTCGAGTCGGCCGTTCACCACACAACGCGTGTGCAGCAGGATCGTTCCAGGCTTCGAGACCAGATAAAAGATGCCCTTGCCGAAGCCGTAGGTTCCGCCACCGAGTTCGGTGTCACGAGGCTCGCCGATGTTGCGGACGAAGGAGACGAAATCGTGTTCCTTCGTCACGGCCTTGTCCGCACGCGTCGGGCCACCAAGACCGCTGGTGCCCCGATCGGAGATCGCCATCACCCTGATCGGGGTGTTCAGCAGCGATTGGCGGAGCGGGAGGTGCTCGTTGAGAGGGGCGTTCCGCAGGAGCAGAGCCCGCCAGGCAGGAGCGTGAGCCGGTCCTACTGTCCACGTCTCGATGGCGTAGTCGACGGGCCTCCTACGGTCGCGCAGCCGCGCATCCCAGCTGTTCTGCGCCGACTCCCTGACGAGGATGGTCAGCAGATCGAGTTCCGGGCGGCCGAGTTGATTGCGGACACCCTCCGCCAGGCTCGCACCTTCAGGCGGGAAAGGCTGGGAGAACCAGGACGGCGTGCTCATGACGGCTCTCGGATCATGCGGGAAAGGTGTTCGTTCACTTCGGTGGCTTCCAAGGGGGACGGAGGCTCGTTGGACAGATCGACCGTGTAAGCGACGTCCGTCACGGTGATGCGGATGCCGGCCGTTGCAAGATCGTTACTGGTGAGCTTGGGGAACTCGGTGTCTGCCAGATACCAGCGCTCCTCGACGACGCGGAAGCGGAAGTCTTGGTAGAGCGCGGCGTCGGAAGGGCGAAGTCCCACAACGGCGAGAAGATTCAACAGTGCGGTTTCGTCATCGCAGAGTCGGAGCGCCCGCTCGATCAACTGCAGGATGCCCTCACCCAGCTCGGAACTCCGTTCCAGTCTGAACCACGCGAGGGCAAGGGTCCCCTCCACCGGTGCGTCCAATTGTTCGAGTCCGTGGATGCGTACGCGTCTGCCGTCGCCAGCAGTCGTACTCTTGACCTCGACGGCTACGGTCGCTGCGGAGAAGTCGTGTCGATGGCCGTGGGGGCCGCGCCACAGTCGGTGGGCGCTGCTGTCCTTCTCCAACAGTCGTACGAGCACCGTCAACTCCCCGAACAGTCCCGCCAACTGCTCCGGGCCGAGACGTGCACCCGTGTTCTGGAACAACGCCTTCCACCGGTCGAGCACCTTGTACAGAGCCTTCAACGGTGTGTGAGGCATCGATTCCGTGGTCCGCAGGACATCGGCGCACAGCATGGTGAAGAGGTCGTTCATGTCCGGGCGGAGGCACCCTAGATCGGCGTACACCTGATAGGTGTCCTCTCCCTCGAGAGGACGTTTGCGTAGCAGGAGGACGGGTCCGTCGAGGCCACGCCGTATGCTCTGGTGCGACGCGATGGGCACTAGAAAATGGCGATGCCCCTCGTAGTCGACCGCTGCCGCCGGGCGATCGTGCTCACCGTCGAACGGTAACTCGGCGATGCGTAACCTGCGTTCCGTCGAGACTCGCTCGGACTCGAGTTCCCGCCAATGGCGATCGATGAGGTCGCGGAAACCGTCGTTCACGCGACGTCCTCTTCCTCGAGAAGAGAGAAGTCGTCTTCCTCGATGTCGACGGCGACGCCCGAAAGATCGGCTGAAATCCACTCGACGGCGCTGTCCTCGCCGTGGGGTTGCGGGAAGACCAGACCGACGCCGATGACATGTTCTTCGGCGTCGAGCGGCTCACGGCGCTGCTTGACCCGAGGAGGCGGTGAGGACACCTTGTCGATGGGGTACAGCACCAGAAGGCCTCTGTCCGTCAGTTGCCTCTGTCGTTCGACCTTGATTTCCTGCTCGGTCAGGTTGCTTCCGTCGCCGTTCAAGTCGATGGCGGCGTCGCGGCGGCTCATCAGGGTCTTGATGTCGGCGAATCCGGACTCCGACGTCCTCAAGCGGGCACGGACGATCCGCTGGACGGCGATCCCCGGAGCGAACTCGAATGCGTCGTCGAAATCCCCCAACGGGTTTCCCACGATCGCCACGTTCCACCGGCGAAGAGATCCCGCCGTGCGGACACGCTTCTCGATGTAGCCCGTGAGCAGATCGGCGTCGCACTCCTGGGACTTCTCGTGGAAGTGGTACGTCTTGAGGAAGTCGAGCACCAGGTCGTATGGGACGTCTCGGAAGATGAATCGGCCGTCCTCGGGGCGTTCCTCACGTCTGGCCGCATGCTGTGCCGACTGGGCGACGAGGTGTCGGGCGGCCGCCTGGTTCTCCCTGAGCCAGTCGGCGTCGGTGCGGAAGTATCGCGTCTGCACGCGCTGACCGCCGTACGCTGATGCGGCCTTCACCGCGTCCTTCATCTTGGCGGCCTGCGTGACCCTTAGGGAGGGGTGGGTGCGCAGGCGCACCGCGAAGTTCAAGGGCGTCTTGTCCTCGGTCATGTAGATGTCGATGTCCCGCCGCATCTCGGTCTCGACCGTCGCCAGGTGGCGGAACCATTCGCTCAGCTCTGCCGTCATCCACATCCTGGGCAGGTCCGCGTAACCAGTCCGGTAACCGAACCAACGCCCCATCTGCAGCAGGGTGTCGTACGCCGACACCGCACGCACGAAGTAGCTGACCGAGAGTCCCTCCAGAGTGAGACCGCGAGAAAGCGTGTTACCGCCCACCGCGATGGCGACCACCGGACCGTTCTCGTAGTCCAGCCTGTCCTGACTGCTGGAGTTGTCCATGATGATCCGGCAGTCGTCCAGAACGCCCGCCAACTCCGGGAGCAGACGGTCAAAATCGATCTTGGTCTCGCCGAAGTCCTCGGCGGGAACCTTCGCCGTCTCGTCATCCCACAGATCCCGAAGGGTTTGGATCGTGGTCGGATCTGCGAGATCAGCCTTCAACCGGTCCCGGAGGCGTTCCAACGGAAGCCGGAAGCTGTTGTGCACCGCTGTGTTGACGCTCGTGTGGATGAGCATGGTGTTGTGCGGTGTACCGGTACCTCGCACTCGACGAGCTGCGGTCACCATCCAGAAGTATCGGATGGCCCTATTCAATGTCTCAGTGATCTCGGGCACGAAGCCCGCCACGTCCGCCTTCTTCAACGGTCGCACGCATTCGACGTCCTCTTCGGGGACTTCGCGGATCATGTCGTAGCCGTCATCCACCTCCTCGGGATTCTCTCCGTCGAGGGCGTATCGACCGAACAACACCTCCGTTCCGAAATGTCCCTCCGGTTTGGGCAGGTTGACGATGAAGTGCTTGGGATAGAGATCGTCGGCGCTCGGGTCGATGAGCAGGTTGGCGAAAGGCGTGGCCGTGTAACCGACGTACGCGGATTTCGGCAGTGAGTCGAGGATCTCCCGGATCCTGGGGTTGATGGTCTTGGTCGCGACCGTCGCCTGATCCGCCTCGTCGTCGATGATGAGGGCGGGACAATCCTGAAGATAGGCGGAGGCGCTCTTCAGCCACTGAGCGAACTTGCGGAGGACCGTCGCGTTCTTCTTCACGACGCACAGGACATGGGCCCTGTTGCTCCTCCCGAAGAACGACGCGGCGTTCGCGGTCGGAACGAAGTCTCTGTCGAGGTCGGTCAGCTGGTGCCACCGTGTCGGGTTCGGCTCGACGAGCTGTTGGACGAGTCTGGCTTGAGTCTGTCGACGGAGACCGTTATGGATGCCGGCCAGGACGATGAACAGCTTGTAGCCCCGATCGGCTGCCTTCGCCATGACCGCGGTGAAGTTCGTCGTCTTGCCCGACTGCACGTAACCGACGACGAGACCGCGCGTCGAGAACTTCTTCTCCTTAGGGTGACTCAACAGGGAGAGGATGCGGTCAGAGGCGCCGTCGAGACTCTCGATCGAGGACGCGGACCAGCCGGCCTTCTCGAGCCGGCTCACTATCGCAGGCCAACACTTGTCCTTGGGGGCGGGGCCGGTGTACCACGTCTCCCTATTTGCATGGACGACGAAGTGCGGTTCCTCGGCCTCGTGGATCGTGATGACGTCCTGCTCGTGGCGTTCTCTGATCCGCCGGATCACTCCGGGGGCGACCCCCATAATCTCTAACCGTTTGACCGCGTCAGCCGGGGTGTAGGCGTCCAGAAGCACCTTGTACGTCTCGTAGATGTCCTCGAACTCGTCGCTCATGATCTCCTGCTACTCAGCTCTGTGATCCGCAGTATGTGTCTCCGTGGCCGTTCGACTTCCCGATGACGAAGTCGTTGGAACGGTCCGAGGCGAGCCAGCCTAGGGGGCAAGGTCAACATACGACTAGAAGCAAACGATCGACAGTCTTCCGACAAGATCGTGTAAAGGCACCGTAGCGGCGCAAGCCGCCGCAGCGCGATCCGGCTGGTCGTGGTGGGCGGCTGTCGATGCCTCCCGAGCGACGTACATACGTAGGGCATCCCCCGTATGCGCCCTTGCACAAACAGGGGTGTGGCCGTTCTCGGCTGAAGCCCAGGCGGTCAACGAGTTACGGCTTGGTGGCGTTCTGCGGCGGTGGCGGTGCGGTCCGCGTCGCCGGTTGCGATGGCCTCGACCAGTTCCGTGTGGATCTCTACGCGGTGCCTCAGGTAAGCGGTTGGGTCGGTGCTGGAGTCTGGGGTGGCGTGGGCGGACAAGTCTGAGATGCAGTGGGTCATTGTCAGGTAGACCGCTTTGGCCAGGTGGTTTGGGGTTATTTCGGCTATGCGTTCGTGGAGGGCCAGGTTTGCGCGGAGGAAGCGGTCTCGGTCGGACGTCGCGCGCTTCAGTGCCGTGAGGAGTTTGCGTAGGGCGGTGATGTCCTGCTGTGTGCGGTGGCGGGCGGCGTCCAACGCGATCAAGGGCTCCAATGAGTCTCGTACGGCGATCGCGTCGGCCACCGTTGTCGGCAGCGAGCGGACCGAGAGCAAAGTGTGGCGGAGGCGGACAATTGGGTTGGGGGCGGCGACGAACAGGCCGCCGTTGCGGCCCGGGCGGATCTCCACCGTGCCGCGGTCGCTGAGCAGCCGGGCCGCCTCGCTGATCGTGGCGCGGCCGTAGCCCGACAGGTCGCGGAAGTGGTCCATGGTGCCGATCAGGTCGCCGGGGCCGAGGCCGCGGGCGTCGATCATGGACTCGATGTCGGTGGCGAGGGATTCGGCGCGGGTCGGAGGTGAACCGGAAAACACCCGAACCATTCTGGTCAATCGAGCGCGGCGGCGCTACGCTCCGGTCAACCCTTTGGAGGACTATGTGACCCCGCTGCTGCGACAGGTCCTGAGCCAGATCGACGGGCCCGATCCCCGGGTCAACGAGGTGGTCTCCGCGCTCGTCAAGCACCTGCACGCCTTCGTCGAGGAGGTGCGGCCCACCGAGCGCGAGTGGATCGCGGGGCTCGACTTCCTCATAGAGACCGGGCAGATGTGCACGCCGCATCGGAACGAGTTCATCCTGCTGTCCGACATGCTCGGTTTGACCAGCGCCGTGGACGACGTGAACAACGAGGGGCCCGAGGGCATGACGCCGTCCTCGGTGGAGGGGCCGTTCCACTCGCCCGCCCCCGAGCGGGAGCTTGGCGCGTGGATCAGTGCCGGGCCCGAGCGGGAGCGCGGGACGACGACCGTGGTGCAGGGGCGGGTGCTCGACTGCGACGGCACGCCGCTGCCCGGCGCCGTGGTGGACGTGTGGCAGGCCAACGACACCGGCCTGTACGACACCCAGGACGACAGCCAGGACCTCGGCAACCTGCGCGGCCTGTTCACCACGGACGCGGATGGGCGCTACTGGTTCCGTACGATCCGGCCGAGCAGCTACCCCGTGCCCACCGACGGCACCGCCGGGCGGCTGCTGCGGGCTGTCGGGCGGCACCCCATGCGGCCCGCGCACTTCCACTACCGGGTCACCGCCCCCGGATACCGGCCGTTGACCACGCACGTCTTCCTCGCCGGTGACCCCTATCTGGGCTCCGACGCGGCGTACGCGGTGAAGGACGCGCTGGTGCGCGAGCCGGTGCGGCGTGCGGACGGGTGCGAGGAGATCACGTTCGACATCAAGCTGGTCCCGCTGGACTGGAAGGAGGGGCAGTGAGGCTCGTCGGTGTCCGCGTCCGCGGGGACGACGTCGTACGGGTCGCGCGGCTCGACGGCGACACGGTGACGCTGCTCGCCGAGGTGAACGAGTTCTGGGCCGACGCGCGCAGCCTGGTCGCCAAGGTGGCGGGCATCAGGGAGGGGCTGCGGCTGGCCGACGGCAACGTGACGCTCTCCACGGAGGCCGTGACGTTCGTGCCGCCGGTGCCGCCGTCCGCGCGGGTGATCTGCGTGGGATTGAACTATCGGGCGCACGCGGCCGAGGGCTCCTTTGAGGTGCCTGAGCATCCGACGTTGTTCGGGCGGTGGACGGCTTCGCTGAGCGTGGGCGGGGTGCCGGTCGCGGTGCCGGCCGGTGAGGCGGGGCTGGACTGGGAGGGGGAGGTGGCGGCGTACGTGGCCGAGCCGGTGCGCGACGCCGACCCCACGACCGCGCTGAAGGCCGTGCTCGGCTACTCCACCTTCAACGACCTGACCGCGCGCCGCGCCCAGAAGCTCACCAGCCAGTGGACCTTGGGCAAGAACGCCGACCGCAGCGGCCCCCTGGGGCCGATCGTGACCGCCGACGAGGTGGGGGATCTGCGGGACGGGCTGCGGGTGCGCACCAGAGTGAACGGGACTCTTGTCCAGGACGGCAACACCCGCGACATGATCTTCGGCGTCGGCGAGGTGCTGTCGCTGATCAGCCGCACGCTCACGCTCAACCCCGGCGACGTCGTCGCCACCGGCACCCCCGACGGCGTCGGATACGTGCGCACCCCGCCCTGGTTGCTGCAGCCCGGTGACGTGGTGGAGGTCGAGATCGACCGGCTCGGCGTGCTTCGTACTCCCGTCACGGCCACCCTTCCCTGACCGCGCGCGCCCGGCGTGCGAGGCCGGGCGCGCGGCGGCCGTTTAAGCGGTGGGAAACTGTCGGACCCCGGTGATACACATCAGGTCCGCGTACGCTCACCACACCGGCCGGGGAGACCATGTCCGTGACCACCAGCTCCGAGTTCGTCGTGACCGGTCCGCGCTTCGATCGGCGCGGCCCGGTGCGCTGGCTCTGGTCGCATCTGCGCCGCCATCCGGTGCAGCTCGCCGGGTTCCTCGGCGGCTCGGTCGTGATGATCGTGCTCAACTCCGCCGTCCCGCAGCTCACCGGCGCCGCGTTCGACGCCGTGCTGGGGGGCGGTGCCGGCGCGGCCCGCACGCTGGGGCTGATCGTGGTGACGCTGCTCGCCATCGTGGTCGCGCGCGGGCTGTTCGACCTGGTGGCTCGCATGTCCAGCGAAATGCTGGCCAAGCGGCTCGAACGCGACGCGCGCGACGAGCTCTACGCCAGCCTGCTCGGCAAGAGCCAGACCTTCCACAACCGGCAGCGGGTCGGCGACCTGATGGCCCGCGCCGCCAACGACATCAGGCAGCTGTCCTTCATGATCTCGCCCGGCGTCGATCTGATCGTCGACTCCGGGCTGTCGGGGCTGGTCCCGCTGTTCTTCATCGCCGCCATCGACCCTCGGTTGCTGCTGGCGCCCGGGGTGTTCGCGGTGATCTTCGTGTTCGCGCTCTGGCACTACATGCGCCAGCTCAACCCGGTCGCGACGCAGATGCGGGAGCAGTTCGGCGAGGTCAACGCCGGGCTCAACCAGGCGGTGCGCGGCATCGAGGTGATCAAGGTGATGGCGCAGGAGGGGCAGGAGCGGGTGCGGTTCCGTGCCAACGCGCGCCGCTACCGGGATCTTTTCGTACGCAACGGGCTCGTCCAGGCTCGCTACCTGCCGACGCTGCTGTTCGCGTGCGCGCTCGCCGGGGCCCTCTGGCATGGCCTTTATCTCCAGGGCATGGGCGCGATCACCGTGGGAGATCTGGTGGCGTTCATGGGGCTGATGGTCATGCTCGGCTTTCCCACCCAGATGTCGATCTTCACGTTCTCGCTGGTGCAGATCGGCATCGCCTCCTCCCGGCGCATCCTCGGCATCATCACCGCCGAGACCGAGCTGCACCAGCCCGCCGACGGGCACGCCGGCCGCATCTCCGGCGAGATCGTCTTCGAGGACGTCACGTTCGGCTACGACGACGGGGAGCCGGCGCTGCGCGGGGTCAGTTTCACCGTCAAACCCGGCGAGACGGTGGCGATCGTGGGGGAGACCGGGTCGGGCAAGAGCACGCTGACCAAGCTGGTGCCGCGCATCTACGACGTCACGTCCGGGCGCATCCTGGTCGACGGCGTGGACGTACGCGCCTGGGATCTCGACTCGCTGCGGTCCCAGATCTCCACGATCGAGCAGGACATCGTGCTCTTCTCGCGGTCCGTGGCCGAGAACATCGCGTTCAGCATGGGGCAGCGGGCCGATCGGGAGGCCGTGATCAGGGCGGCTGAGGACGCGCAGGCCGCCGAGTTCGTGGCCGAGTTGGAAGACGGCTACGACACGGTGATCGGGGAGCGTGGTGTCACCCTGTCGGGCGGGCAGCGGCAGCGGCTGGCCATCGCGCGGGCGCTGCTCACCGACCCGGCGATCCTCATCCTCGACGACTCCACCAGCGCCATCGACTCCGCCACCGAGGACAAGATCCAGCAGGCGATCGGGCGGGTGCTCGAAGGGCGTACGACGTTGCTGATCACCCATCGGCTCTCGCAAATCAGGTGGGCCGACAAGGTCGTGCTGTTGCGGCGGGGTGAGCTGGTCGACTGCGGGACCCACGACGAGCTGATCGCCCGCAGCCGCCTCTATCGCCGCATCTTCGCCCATTACGACGAGGCCGACTACGCCGGGCCCGATGACGGCGGGTCCGGGGATGGCGGGTCCGGGGACGGGGCGCAGGTGCTCGCGCAGGAGCAGGGGGGTGTGCGCTGATGGGGTTCATCATGGACGGCCTCGAGGCCGAGGACTACGACCGCACCTACAACGATCGTGACCTGTTGCGCCGCATCCTGGCCTACTTCCGGCCCAAGCTCGGGCCGATGGTGCTGGTCGCGGTAATGATCGTGCTGTCGTCCACCAGTCAGGCGTTCGTGCCCCTGCTGACCAGCCACGTCGTGGACGCCATCGCCGACGGCTCGATCGGGCGGGTCGGGTGGATGTTCGTGCTGGGGCTGCTGGGGGCGGGGGCGCTCGGGTGGGTGTTCAACTTCGTACGCCAGTCGTTCAGCTCGCGCGTCACCGGCGACGTGGTGCTCAAGCTGCGCGAAGACGCCTTCGACGCGGTGCTCGAGCGTGACATGTCCTTCTACGACGAGACGCCGTCCGGGCGCATCGTCAGCCGGGTCACCTCCGACACCGACGACTTCGCCACCGTCTCCACGCTGACGATGGACCTGATCAGCCAGGTGCTGATGGTCGGCATCGTGACGGCCCTGCTGTTCCTGCGCAGTGTCGAGCTGGCGCTGCTGACGCTGCTGATCGTGCCCGTGGTGGTGGGGCTGGCGCTGCTGTTCAGGCGGCTCGCGCGGGCCAGCACCCGCCAGGCGCAGCGCTCGCTCAGCCGGGTCAACGCCAACCTCCAGGAGACCATGGGCGGCATCGCCGTCGCGAAGAACTTCCGCCAGGAGCAGCAGGTCTACGACGAGTTCCGGCCGATCAACCAGCAGAGCTACCAGGTGACGTTGCGGCAGGGGTTCGTCTTCTCCGGGATCTTCCCGGTGCTGTTCCTGGTGGCGGGGCTGGCGACCGTGGCCCTCGTCCAGCTCGGTGGCTCGGCGGTGCTCAGCCGAGGGCTGACCGCCGGTGACTGGTACCTGTTCCTCCAGGGGGTCGCGCTCTTCTGGATGCCGCTCACGTCCATCGCGGCGTTCTGGTCGCAGTTCCAGCAGGGGCTGTCGGCCTCGGAACGGGTGTTCGCGCTGATCGACGCGCCGCCTCGGGTCGTGCAGACCGACACGAAGCCGGTCGGGCGGCTGGCCGGGCGCATCGAGTTCCAGGGTGTGACGTTCGGGTACGACGCCGCGCATCCCGTACTGCGCGACTTCGACCTGACCATCGAGGCGGGCGAGAGCGTGGCCCTCGTCGGGCACACCGGGGCCGGCAAGTCCACGCTCAGCAAGCTGATCACCCGGTTCTACGAGTTCCAGGACGGGAAGCTGCTGATCGACGGGGACGACATCCGTACGCTCGACCTCGGCTCCTACCGGCGGCAGATCGGCGCGGTGCCGCAGGCTCCGTTCCTGTTCAGCGGCACCGTCGCCGACAACATCCGCTACCCGCGGCCCGACGCCACCGACGAGGAGGTGCTGGCCGCCGCCTCGGCCGTGGGCGACGGCGACTGGATCGAGGCGCTGCCCGATGGGCTGCGCACCGACGTCGGCGAGCACGGGCGGGCGCTGTCGATGGGGCAGCGGCAGCTCGTCGCCCTGGCCCGGCTGCTCATCCAGGACCCGGCCATCGTCGTGCTCGACGAGGCCACGGCCAGCGTCGATCCGCTGACCGAGGCGCAGATCCAGGAAGGGCTCGACGTGGTGCTCGCCGGCCGCACCTCCATCGTCATCGCCCACCGGCTGTCCACCATCGAGCACGTCGATCGCATCATCGTGCTCGACCACGGGCGGATCGTGGAGGAAGGCGACCACGCCTCGCTGCTGGCGCGCGGGGGCCGCTACTGCCAGGTCTACAACACCTACTTCCGTCACCAGTCCCCGAACTACCGCGCGGGGACAGGCTTCGTCCCGGTCAGCGAGGGCCAACTGACCGGCTCAGCCTGACCGGCTCGGCCTGACCGGCTCGGCCTGACCGGCTCAGCCTGACCGGCTGGAGTCGGTGGTGGGTGCCTCGGGTTGGTTGGTGGCAGGGGAGTCGTGGCGGTGGTGGGTTATGAGGCTGTCTGCTTGCGGGCTTGGGCGCCCAGGTTGGGGACGCCGAGTTGCCTCTTGAGGAGTTCGGCCTCGTGGTCGGGGAGTTCCCGGCGGATGGTCATCGCGTTGTCGAGGAGGGGGTTGTCTGTCAGGCGGACCTGGCGGACTCCCTCGGCGAACGCCTCCGGGTCCCAGCCGGCGGCGGCCTCGGCTCCGGCCGCCATCCGGGTGATCGACTCCGCGCTGGGTGGGGTGGCTATGCCGAGGCGGGTGGTGAGACGGTCTCCTACCAGGAGTCCCGCGAGGTAGCTGCGGCCTGACACCGGGGTGCGCCGGGGGCGGGGGTCGGCGCCGTGTACCCAGGCGGTGACGACCTCGGCGACGAGGCGGGCGGCGGCGTGGCTGGGGCGGTCGGAGAGGCCGAGATCGCCGAGGTCGTACTGGTTGGTGGAGATGACCAGCACCACGCGGTCCTTCGTCCAGCCTCGGGTGAAGTGGTTCCAGCCCCACAGGTACTCGCCGCCGTGGCCGATGTACGGGTGCTCGCCGCCGTCGAAGACGTTGAAGACGAAGCCCACCGAGGCGTCCGTGCTGGGGCCCGTCAGAGTGCCGCCGGATGCCTGGGCGGTGATCATCTGCTGGGCGGTCTCCGGGGTGAGGATGGAGCCGGAGTCCAGTTCGCCGCCGTTCAGGAGGGCCAGGATGAAGCGGGTGTGGTCGGACGGCGTGCTCAGCGCCGACCCGGCGGGCCAGTCGCCGGGGTAGAGGGGCGGCAACGCGAGGCGCAGGCCCGGCAGGGTGGCGTAGCCGGTGGAGCGGCGGGCCAGTAGTTCGGCGGGCACGTGGTCGGGGTGTTGAGCGCGCGGGAACACGGTTGAGGCCATCCCCAGCGGGGCGAACACGTGTCGCGCCACCCACTCCGAGAACGTCACGCCGTCGGGGTTGAGCAGCTCGACCAGGTGACCGACCAGGGCGATGCCGATGTTGCTGTACGTGTAGCGCTCGCCGACGGGTGCGGCCCAGAAGGGGAGCAGGGTGCCGCCGTACGCGTCCGATCGGGCCTCCGTCAGCACCCGGCGCAGGTGGTCGGCCAGCGGAGGGGGCGGCAGGTGGTCCCAGTTGCCCATGTTCGTGCCGAGGCCGCTGCGGTGGGTCAGCAGGTCTCGCAGGGTGATGGAACGTTCCCCGAGCGGGTTGCGTACGTGCTCGTCCAGGGGGTCGTCCAGGCCGATCACGCCGCGTTCGACGAGTTGGAGGGCGGCGACGGCGGTGTACGCCTTGCTGTCGGAGCCCGTGGGGCCGACCGTGTCGGGGGTCATGGGGCGGGCGGTGGCGACGTCCGCCAGCCCGTACGCCCTGGTCAACGCCACGTCCGTGCCTACACCGACGGCGAGTGAGAGACCGGGGGCGCCGCAGTGGCCGAGGATCTCCGGCGTGAGGACGTCCAGCGCCTCCGCCAGCTTCTTGATGTCCATGCGTCAACGATGGCCTTGACGCTTCAAAAGTGTCAAGGATTACGTTGACAGCATAATGGGATAGTGCCCGAGCTACCCGACCTCACCGCCCTGCTGTCGATCGTCGAAGAGCGCAGTGAGGCCGCCGACCCCTTGAGCCGCCTCACCGTCGCCGAAGGCGTGCTGTCCGAACTGGAGGGGGTCGGCGACCGGCTGCTCGGCTACCTCGTCGAGCTGGCCAGGGCCGAGGGCTGCTCGTGGTCCGACATCGGCGACCACCTCGGCATCAGCCGCCAGGCCGCCCAGCAGCGGTACGGTCGCCGCTGGTCCAGCCTGACCGTGGCCGACCTCGCGCAGTCGGGCGCGTTCGACCGCTACACCGGCCGCGCCAAGCAGACCCTGGAACGGGCAGAGGCCCACGCCCGCCGGCGAGGGGCCACCGCCGTCGGGGCCGATCACCTGCTGCTCGGCATCCTCGACGATCCGCAGACACTGGCCGTACGGGCGATCGCCGCCCAGGGCGCGGACCCGGCCGCGCTCAGGGCCGACCTGGAACAGCAGCTCACCGAGGGTCCAGGGTCTCCCGCGACGCTCCCCATCGGCGCCGACGCCCGCCGCGCCCTCCAGGCGGCGCTGGTCGAGACGGCCGAGCTGCGGCACAACTACGTCGGCACCGAGCACATGCTGCTCGGCCTCCTGCGCGAGAAGTCGATCGGCCTGCTGCGCGAGCGCGGGGTCATGCTCGAACCGACGCGCGCCGCCGTACGGGCGGCGCTGGAGGCGATCCTGCGCGCCCGGGAGGGGTAGCGAAGGCGGGTTGAGCGCAGAGACCAGCACGAGCGCGGCGAGGGATTCGAACGCGGAGACGACCCAGGGGTGGTGTCGCGGGCGGGAAGGTGGCGTGGGTTCACGTGGCTGGCGGGGGTCGGTGGTACAGCTAGCGCTACCTCGTGCTGGCCCGTATACGGGATCGCGACGGCCTGGCAGCGCTCAGTAGCGTTTCCAGCATGATCACTCGACGCACCCTCCGCTGGACCGGCGCCTCCGCTCTCGCCCTCGCCGTCCTGGCCGGTCCCGCCGTGACCGCCGCCCACGCCGCCGCGCCCGAGGCGGCATTCCAGGACGTCGTGGACGACCTGGTCACCAAGGACAAGTTCCCCGCCGCCATCGCCACCATCCAGGACAAGGACGGCGAGATGACCGACTACACGGCCGGCAAGGGCGAGCCGCCCGCCGACGGCTACGTCCGCATCGGCAGCAACACCAAGACGTTCACGGCGGTGACGATCCTGCAGCTGGTCGGGGAGGGCAAGGTCAAGCTGGACGGCCCGGTCGAGACGTACCTGCCGGGCCTGCTGCGCGGCAAGGGCGTCGACGGCCGCCGCATCACCGTACGGCAACTGCTCCAGCACACCAGCGGCCTGCCCGAGTACACCGACTTCCTGGCGAAGGGCGCGCTGCCGTACCAGCACACCTACTTCCAGCCCCGCGACCTGCTCGACCTGGCGCTGAAGAAGAAGGCCCAGTTCGCGCCCGGCACGAAGTGGTCGTACACGAACACCAACTTCGTCGTCGCCGGCCTGATCATCGAGAAGGTCACCGGCCGCCCGGCCGCCGAGGAGATCGAGAGGCGGACCGTCAGGAAGCTGGGCCTGGAGCACACGTACTTCCCGAACGTCGGCGACCAGGGCATCCGCGACCCGCACCCGACCGGCTACCACCGCGACGACCCGGCCAAGCCGATGACCGACGTGTCCACGTATGAGCCGTCCGGCGCCTGGACCGCCGGCCAGATGATCTCGACGCCGAGCGACCTCAACCGCTTCTTCACCGCGCTCCTCGACGGCAAGCTGCTCAAGCCCGCGCAGCTCAAGCAGATGCGCACCACCGTCAAGGCGCCGGAGCTGGGCCCCGGCGGCCGGTACGGGCTCGGCATCAGCGCCGTCAAGCTGTCCTGCGGGGGCACGGCTTGGGGCCACGGCGGGGCGATCCCCGGTTTCTACACCACGAACGCTGCCACCGAGGACGGCCGCGCCGCCGCCATCGCGGTCACCCACCTGCCGGCGACCGCGCCCGCCCAGCAGCACGTCGAGGCCGCCCTGGACACGGCCTTGTGCACGAAGTCCTGAGGCGGTCCTGAGCCGGTCAGCCGTTGTCCACGAGGCGGGCGGGGAAGCCGCCCGTCGCGATGGGGCCCCAGCGGTCGATGGTGATGCGGATCAGCGACTTGTCCTGGCGGCGCATGGCCTCGCGGTATTCGTCCCAGTCGGGGTGCTCACCGGCGATGCACCGGTAGTACTCGACCAGCGGCTCCAGCGCGGCCGGCATGTCGAGCACCTCGGCCTGCCCGTCGACCTGGACGTAAGGGCCGTTCCAGTCGTCGGACAGCACGCACATCGACACGCGGGGGTCGCGGCGGGCGTTCACGGCCTTGGCGCGGTCGGGATAGGTGGACACCACGATCCGGCCTGACTCGTCCACACCGCACGAGACCGGCGACAGCTGCGGGCGGCCGTCGGCGCGGGTGGTGGAGAGCAGGCCGTGGTGGCGGGGACGGAGGAAGTCGAGCAGTTCGGGGAGCTCGACGCGGCGGGCGGTGGCGATGCTCGGTGCCATCTGCAGATGCCTCTCATAACGCAGTCAGTGCAACAAGCCCGATCCTGCCACCCGCCCGGGAGCGCTCTTCACAGGGTGGTCAGTCCGACGCCGGCCAGGACGAGGCTCGCCGCGCAGGCCACGGTCCTGATCGTGTTCCAGCGGGTCCAGCGCGGCGCGTACTCCTGGTAGGACATGGTGCCGGCGTCCAGGGCGTTGTTCATCGGTACGTTGATCGCCATCGTGACGAGGAACGACCCGACCGCGTTGACCGCCGCCGCGGCGTAGAACCACATCGAGCCGCCGACGATCCCGGCCGCCAGCGCGGCCAGCGGCGAGCCCATAAAGACGATGTACAGCCACGGGTTGAGGATCTTCCGGTTGATACCGCGCATCGCCGCCTCCGCCTGGGCGGGGTCGATGGCGTTCAGGCCCGGCATGACGGACATGGAGAAGGCGTAGAACAGGCCCGTGAGGGCGCCGTGCAGCAGGAGGGTGACGAGAGCCAGAACCATCATGCCTTCATGGTGGCGGCAGCGAGGTGAGACGGGCCATGGTCGTTCCGCTCAGACGCATAAGAGAACGTCTCACGAGGGCTGTGACGGTCGTCACGTTCGTTGTGTGCATTCGTCCACAGTTGATCTGCGTGGGTCTCCGTAATGTCCCTGTCAACGGATCACACCGACGACGGGGAGGAACCCGACATGCGTAAGACTCTGGCGATCGCTGCTCTTGCCGGTTCGATGGCTGTCACCGGTCTGGCGATGACGGCGCCGGCTCAGGCTTCGACGGGGACGTCGTGGGGGAAGGTGTTCTCCAGCGACCACAAGGCGTACACGTTCGGCAAGACGTGGCAGTCGGGTGGCAAGGTGTTCACGAAGTGGTACGGGGTGGACAAGCGGGGCGGGAAGAAGGGCTGGGTCTGGTTCGAGGTGTACCAGAACGGTCACTGGACGAAGTTCAACAAGGCGTGGGACGGCAAGGTCGTGGGCACGTGGAGCGGGCACGGGATCAAGAAGGTCTACACGTTCACCTGCTGGGCCGGGAAGTTCGACAACTGCGGCAAGAAGTACCGCATCTACTAAAACTTGGGGGAGGCCCCGAGCGTGTCTCCCCGCGTCGTCACGGGTGATCCGGCGAGGCTTGCCTGGACAGGTTCCGGCCCGACAGGCAGGCTCTCATGCTCGGACGATCCTTCGCCGCCCTCGCCCTGACCACCGCCGTTCTCACGCATCCGGCTCCGGCGCACGCCGTGACGCTGGAGCAGAAGCTGGCCACGCTCGCCGCGTTCACCCAGCCCACCGACGCCAGCTCGGCCGCCTGGCGGGACGCCTGGTCCGACCAGGGCTCGTGGGCCGCGTACGCCTTCGACTGGACCACCGACCAGTGCTCGGCCAGCCCCGACAAGCCGCTCGGCTTCGACTTCAGGATGCCCTGCACGCGGCACGACTTCGGCTACCGCAACTACAAGGCGGTCAGCCGGTTCACGGAGAACAAGGCGCACGTGGACGACGCCTTCCTGCACGACCTGCGCCAGGTGTGCGCCGGTCACGAAGGGGCGCGCAGGAGGGTGTGCGAGCGGCTCGCCTGGTCGTACTACCAGGCGGTGCGACGGCTCGGCGCGCTGGTGCCGGGGGACAGGCTCGACGAGTTCGCCTGATACCGGGGGACTCCGGGCGATAGTCTGCTCGCGATCATCGTCGTCGCGGGCGGAGGGGGAAGCGGTGCCAGGCCCGACGCGCGACCCGGAGCAGGTGGGACCGTACCGGATCGTGGGGCGGCTCGGCGCCGGCGGGATGGGGGTCGTGTACGCCGGCGTGGACGCGGCCGGCCAGCGCGCGGCCGTGAAGCTCATCCACGACTCGCACGCCGCCGACCAGGAGTTCAGGGCGCGGTTCCGGCGCGAGGTCGCGATGCTGCGCCGGGTGCGGGGCGCCTACTGCGTACGCATCCTGGCCGACGGCGCCGACGCGGCGCAGCCCTGGCTGGCGACCGAGCACATCGCGGGCCGGACCCTGACCGAGCATGTCGCCGAGCACGGCCCGCTGCGCGGCGACGAGCTGTACGGCCTGGCCGCCGGGCTCGCCGAGGCGCTGACCGCCGTGCACGCGGCCGGGGTCGTGCACCGCGACCTGAAGCCGTCCAACGTGATGCTGTCGCCGGACGGGCCCCGGCTGGTGGACTTCGGCATCGCCCGCGCCCTCGACGGCACCGCCCTGACGGCGACCGGCCACGTGGTGGGCTCGCCGGGGTGGGTCAGCCCCGAGGAGTACGCGGGCGGCCCGACCGGTCCTGCCGCCGACGTGTACGGCTGGGCGCTGGTCGTCGTGTACGCGGCGACGGGGCGGCAGCCGTACGGGAGCGAGCGGCCCGAGGTGCTCGCGCTGCGCGTGCTGCGGAACCCGGTGGACACCACCGCCTTGCCGCCCGCGCTCAGAGCCTTGGCCGATCGGGCCCTGTCGAAGGCGCCCGAGCAGCGGCCGGCGATGGGCGAGGTGCTCGCGGCGGTCGCCACCGCGTGGCGCGGGCAGCCGGTCGCCCCGGTGGACGCGGTCGCCGACATCACCGACCGCGTCAAGCGCACCTGGCCGTCCCGCACGGGCAACGCGCCTCCCTGGCCCGGCGCCACCCCCGCGCCCCCGGGGCAGTCGGCGACCGTGCCGCCCCGGCGCCGCGTCAAGATCGTTCCAATCGCGGCTGTTGCTACGGCCGCCGTGCTCACGGGCGTGATCCTGCTGAACACCCTCCCTGGCGCGACCACCGCCCAAGGACCGACCACCACCGATCGGCCGACCAGCACCACCGAGCGGGATGCCACCTCCGCCACCCCCACGTCGGCACCCGCGCCCCGTACCCAGGCCGACCTGGCCGCCGCCCTCGACCTCGCGCTCAGTGCCACGCCCGCCGCGACCTTCTCGTACGAGGGCGGCTTCACCCAGAGCGCCGCCACCGCCGTGGCCTCCGGCCGCCTGCACCACGACGACGCCTCCGACTCCGACGCCTTCACCATGCACGTCAATCCCGCCGACGGCTCAGGAGAGGCGGACTACGTCGTCGCGGACGACGAGCTGTACGTGGACCGGCCGGGCGCCCGAGCCCTGACCCTGGAGCAGAAGACGGCAGACAAGCCGTGGTTCGCCCTGCTGGTCGCGGGCACCGCGGGACCGTCCGTCATCAGGGACGTCGTCCAGAACAGCACGACCTTCCAGGCCAAGGGCCGTACCTACTCGGGTGGCCTGCCCACCACCACGGCCGCCGGCCGGCTGCGGACCCTGCTCGCCTCCTGGCTGGGCGGCCAGGTGCCGGACGACGACAAGTCCTTCATCACGTACGAGCTGACTCTCGGCTCCCAGAACCGCCCTGCGAGGTTCGAGCTGGCATGGAAGGTGCCGATGGGCGTGAACGGCACGTACGAATCGGTCTTCACCACCAAGTACGCCAAGTGGCAGGAGAACGGCGAGATCCCCAAACCCTGAACGGCCCGCCACGAAGCAGGCGGGCCGTCGGAGGGGAGGGATCAGCAGGAGAGGTTGCCGCCCGGCGAGACGCCGAGGATCTGGGTGAAGCGCTGGTAGCTGTTGATCCGGCTCTGGACCTGGGCCGGGTTGCCGCCGTCGCACTCCACGCGGCCGTTGATGCTGCGGATGGTCTCGCCGAAGCCGTGGCCGTTGACGATCGCGTTGTGCGCGGTCATGGTGCCGGGCCCGTTCTGGGTCATCCAGTACCAGATGGCCGTCTTCCAGGCGACGGAGGCGTCCTGCTGCACCAGCCACGGGTTGGTGAGCAGCGGCAGGCCGAGCGCGTCACCGGCGGCCTTGTAGTTGTAGTTCCAGCTCAGCTGCATGGGGCCGCGGCCGTAGTAGGCGGACTGGCCGGCCGGGCAGCCGAACGACTGGCCGGGGTCGCAGTAGTGTGAGTAGTTCGCGGTGTTCTGCTCCACGATGTGGACGAGGCCGCCGGTCTCGTGGCCGACGTTCGCGAGGAAGGCCGCCGCCTCCTGCTTCCTGACGGTGTCGCTGCCGGTCTTGGCGAAGGCCGGGTACGCGCTCAGGGCCGCGACGAGGCCGCTGTAGGTGTAGAAGGAGTTCCGGCCCGGGAACATCTGGTCGAACTGCGCCTGGCTCACGACGAACCCGGACGGGTCGGGCGGCGGGTCGGTGGGGCCGCCGCCGTCGCAGGTGTACGGGTCCCAGTACCAGTGGCTGATCACCGGGTCGTAGCCGGGGTTCTCGTGGACGGCGATGTAGTGGTTGCCGTCGGTGTAGCGGACGATGCTGCCCACGGCGTACCACTGTCCCGCCACCCAGTTCGGGTAGCTGCAGGACGTCCCGCCGCCGCTGCCGCCGGTGCAGGTGCCCTGGTCGGCCCAGACGGCGGCGCTGCCCGGCGTCTCGCCCTGGGTCCACCACTGGGCCCTCCAGTTGCGCCCGTTGTACGACGCCGTCGCCCCGCCGGTGTAGACGGCGGAGGAGCTCCAGGCGCCGGCGCAGGCGGCCGCGTTCGCCGCACTCGGCACGAGCACCGCGAGCACGCCCGCGGCCAGGCATAACGCCGCCAGGTGGGCCAGGAGTCTACGCACGTGACCACTCCCTCAATCTCTTAGGAAAGTTTCCTAAGGATTAACGGAGAACCTGCCCCCACGCAAGGCCCAAAGTCAGGGCGTCTCCTCGGCGGCCGTCCGATCGGCGAGACGCTCGTACCGCTGCCGCGCCGCCTGCGCGGTGCCGAGCCCCAGCCCGAACGCGATCTCCTGCCACGTCATCCCCCGCCCCCGCGCCATCTCCAGCAACCCGGCCTCCAGCGCATCCATCTCACTCCGCACCAGCGGAACAAGACTCAACGCGGCGGTGATGTCCGCCTGATCCACGGCGGGCTCCCCGTCATCGACCGCGGCGGCCCCGCTGAGCAGGAACGTCACCAGCCTGACGGCCTCATGCGGCCCGAGCATCGACGGATGAACCTGCCGAACCCGCTGCTCGTCGGTGGCGGCATGCCGCTCGGCGATCCGAAAGAGGGACGCGTGCACCCTCTCGGCACGCGCCTGCTCGGGGTGCGGCGCGGTGAAGGGGTCTGACTGCTGGGAGTTCGGCATGGAACTAAAGTGGCGCAGACAACGACAAATTGTCAACAGTAAGTTTTAAACAGAGTGTTCAAGTGCGGCGGCGAGCCAGGTGAAGGGGATCGGGGGGTCGGGTGGGGTGGCGTTGATGGTGGCCACCAGCGACAGGTATCTGCCGTGGGTCGAGTCGAAGGCCGGGTCCTCGTCCAACGGCTCGCGTTCGATCTCCTCGATCAGGCGGAACTTCGCGGCCAGGTCGGACGTGAAGGCGGTGTCCGGTTGTTTGCCGGTCAGGTCGGCGGTTGCCGCTGCGAGGCGGGTGGCGGCGGCTTTCACCCTGGGGGCGTCCGGCGGGAGGCCCTCGCGGTGGGCGGCCAGCAGGTCCGCCATGATCTCGGTGCCCGTTATGTGGATGAACTCCTGTACGGGGGTGGTGGTCATCTGGCGGCCTGGTGGGGTGTGGTAGGCGTCCTGGAGGTATGTGCGGACTGCTTGGCGGAAGTCCGGGTTTCCTACCAGGTCGCCCAGTTCGATCCAGGCTTCCAGCTGGGTGGCGGTGGGGTCGTCGGGCAGGTGGGGGCGGATGGCGCGGAGGCTGTCGACGAAGACGGGGGAGGCGTCCAGCCCCTCGCTGACTTCCGTCCAGAAGTCGTCGATCAGGCGTTCGCGCTCCTCGTCGGACATCGACACGAGCCGCTGCATGAGGGCGGCCTGCTCGATGGTGCCGCCCTGGCCGACCAGCGTGCGGAGCACCGCGCGGCGGGCGCGTAACGTGCGTTCCTGGCTTTCGACCAGCTCCAGGTGCAGGACGAACAGGTCGTGCAGGGTCGTCTCGCCGGCCAGGAGGCGGCGGATGTCGTCCAGGCCCGTGTCCAGGTCACGCAGGGTGCGGACGAGGTCGAGGCGGGCGATGGCGCGCAGGTCGTACAGGCGGGTGCCGGACTCGGCCAGGCGGGTGGGGGCGACGATGCCGGCGTCGGCGTAGAAGCGGATCGCGCTGACGCTCAGGCCGGTGCGGCGGGCGGCGTCCCCGATCGAGTAGAGCTCGTCCATGCCGTCACTATGGGACCTCAAGCTGCTTGAGGTGCAACCATCCGCCAGGCGTGGGGCTCCACGGTCCAGGTGCGGGCGGCGTGCGGGCCGGTCAGCTCGCCGTCGGCGTTGACGTGCAGGTCAGGCCCGGACACGTGGACGCGCGTTCCGCGTACGGTGACCACCTCCGGCCGCTCGGTGTGCCGGCCGAGCTTGAGCAGCACCCCGTACATGAGCCGCTGCAGCGGGCCGGTGGCGAACGAGACGACCACGTCCGCGAGCCCGTCGGAGGGGCGGGCGTCGGGGGTGAGGGGCGTGCCGCCGCCGATCGAGGTGCCGTTGCCGATGCCGACCATGAGGACCCGGCGCCGGCCGTCCGCGACCACCTGGCCGTCCACCTCCACCTTGAGCGGCAGTCCCTTGGTACGCGCGCCCGCCACCAGACTCCCCACCGCGTACGCGAAGCGGCGCAGCACCGGCTTGAGCGGCGTGGCGGTGCGGGCCGCCTCGACGCCCACGCCGATGTGCACGGCGTTGACCACGATGCCGCCTTCGTCGTCGCGCAGCAGGTCGAGCGGCCGGGGACGGCCCGACGCCGCCGCCCGTGCGGCCTCCACCGGGTCGAGCGGTATGCCGAGGCCGCGTGCCAGGTCGTTGCCGGTGCCGAGCGGGATCAGGCCGACGGTCCTGGTGGCCAGCTCGTCCCGTTCTGACAGGGTGGCGACCAGGGTGTGCAGCGTGCCGTCGCCGCCGAGGACGACCGGGTCGCGGTCGGGGTGCTCGTCCAGCGCCTTGGCGAGCGCGCCGGGGTCGTCGAGGCGAACCTCGGCGGTGTCGGCGTGCTCGTGCAGCACGGTCATGATGTCCGCGACCACGTCGTCGTCGCCGGCGCCGCCCGCCGCCGCGTTCACGATCGCCAGCAACCGGCGCATGGAGCCCTCCCTCGCCGCGCGTCCTCTACGGGGCCGACGCCTACCCCTACGGAAGTCGCCTAACCAGGAGGTGGTTCTCATGAAGTTCTCAGGCGAAGTTTGTAGCACTTTCGCCTGAGATTTATGACTATGGGGCGATGGAGCGTGTGCCGCAGGCGGACCGTGCGGCCACCGACGTCAACGGGGCGCAGGCGGAACAGGCAGCCCAGGGGGCCGGGGCCGGGAAACGCGTCCGGTGGATCGTCGCCACAGGTGCGGCGCTGCTGGTTGTCGCGGTCCTGGCGTACGCGCTGGGCAGCGTCACGGGCGGAGCCGAGCAGGCCGCGCCGAGCCCCAGCCCGACACCGTCACCAAGCGCCACCCTGACCGTGTCCGACGTCTTCGAACGCGTCGGCCCGTCAGTGGTGGTCGTCCAGGCGGGCACATCATTCGGTACGGGGGTGATCGCGGCCGACGACGGCACGATCCTGACCGCGCACCACGTCATCAAGGGCGCGAAAGAGGTCACACTCCGCTTCGCGGACGGCACCAAGGCCAAGGCGGCGGTCACGTCGGAGAACCCGAAGCGCGACGTCGCCACGCTCAAGCCCGCGAAGCTGCCCGAGATCCTCGTCCCCGCGACGCTCGGCGGCGGCGTGACCGTCGGCGCGCCCGTGATCGCGATCGGCAACCCGCTCGGCCTGACGTACAGCGTCTCCACCGGCGTCGTCTCCGGCCTGAACAGGACCGCCGACCGCACCTCCGACGACGGCGACCTTAACGGGCTCATCCAGTTCGACGCCTCCGTCAACCCGGGCAGCTCCGGCGGCCCCCTCCTCGACGCCCGCGGCCTGGTGATCGGCATCGTCGTCTCGATCGCCGACCCTGGAGGCGACGAGGCGTTCGCCGGGATCGCGTTCGCGGTGCCGATCGGCGCCGCACTCGGCGGCGACGACGGCGACGGCCCGCCCGGCCAAGGACTGCAGATATGACGCGAAGGGACCCCATGACCCCGATGGAGCCGGGCCAGGCCCACCCGCTCGAACAGGTGCTGTTCGAGGTCAAACGTACGATCGTCGGACAGGACGTGCTGCTCGAACGCATGGCCGTGGCGCTGGTCGCCGACGGCCACCTGCTGGTCGAGGGCGTGCCTGGCCTGGCCAAGACCCTCGCCGTACGCTCGCTCGCCGCCGCCATCGACGGCAGCTTCCAGCGCGTGCAGTTCACCCCCGACCTGGTGCCCGCCGACCTCATCGGCACCCGCGTCTACCACCAGCATTCCGGCGAGTTCAAGACCGAGCTCGGCCCCGTGTTCGCGAACCTGCTGCTGGCCGACGAGATCAACCGCGCCCCCGCCAAGGTGCAGAGCGCCCTGCTGGAGGTCATGCAGGAGCACCAGGTGACGATCGGGCGTGAGACGTTCCGGGTGCCCGAGCCGTTCCTGGTCATGGCGACGGAGAACCCGATCGAGTCGGAGGGCACGTACCCGCTGCCCGAGGCGCAGGTCGACCGGTTCATGATGAAGGTGATCGTCGACTACCCGGCACAGGCCGAGGAGCAGGCGATCGTCGCGCGGGCGCTGCGCCCGCCCGAGCCGCCGCAGCCGATGCTGACCACCGGCGACCTGATGGCCATGCGGGAACGCGCCCGGCAGGTGTACGTCGACCCGGCGATCGTCGACTACGCGGTCCGCGTGGTCACCGCCACCCGCTCCCCGGCGACGGCCGGGCTCGGCGAGCTGGAACGGTACGTCACCCACGGCGCCAGCCCCCGGGCCTCCATCGCGCTCGTCACCGGGGCCAGGGCACTGGCGTTCCTGCGCGGGCGGGACTACGTCCTGCCGCACGACCTCGCCGAACTCGCCCTCGACGTGCTGCGGCACCGCCTCGTCCTGTCGTATGAGGCGCTCGCCGACGACATCGACCCCGACACGATCGTCACCAGAGTGCTCGGAGCCGTCCGCGCGCCCGACGTCGTCCTGCAGAACCGCTGACCCGCCATGGCAACCGCCCCAGAGAAACTCCTGCTCCGCCTGGAGTGGAAGGTCGTCCGCAGGCTCGACGGCCGGCTCCAGGGGGCACACCGCACCACGTACCGGGGCTCCGGGATCGACTTCACGGGGCTGCGGGCGTACATGGAGGGCGACGACGCCCGCCACATCGACTGGAACGTGACCGCGCGGCTGGACGAGCCGCACCTGCGGGTGTTCACCGAGGACCGCGAGCTGACCGTGTGGCTCGTGCTCGACCGGTCGGCCTCGATGGCGGCGGGCCGGCCCGGACGAGCCAAGCACGACGTGCTCGCCGAGCTGGCGCTGGTCCTCGCCCGGCTGTTCGGGCGGGGCGGGAACCGGGTGGGGGCGCTGTTGTACGACACGGGGATGCTGCGCGTCGTGCCACCCGGCACGTCCCGCAGACACGCCCTCCGCATCGCCGCCGAACTCGACCGCACCGCAGAACGCGCCTCCGACGGACGTCGCGGCGGCGGACGTCGCGGCGGCGGACGTCGCGGCGGCGGGCGGAGCGGCGGCGCGACCACTGACCTGGCCGAGATGCTGGACGCGGCCGGACGGCTGGCCCGGCGCCGAGCCCTCATCCTCGTCCTGTCGGACTTCATCGGCGAAGGCGACTGGGAACGCTCACTCCAGCGCCTGGCCCGCCGCCACGAGGTGGTCGCCCTGCGCATCGTGGACACCGCCGACGACGTCCTCCCTGAGGCCGGCCTGATCGTGGTCGAGGACGCCGAGACCGGCGAGCAACTCGTCGTGGACTCCGCCGACCCCCTGCTCCGCGTCCGCTTCCGCGAGGCAGTGGCGACCCGCGACGCCGGCCTCACCGCGGGCATGCGCCGCGCGGGCGTCCCCGTGCACCGCGTGGAGACCGAACGCGACCTGGCCGAGACCCTCGTCGAGGTCGTCGCCAAAACCAGGGACCGGCGCTCATGACCGGCCCCGCGGCACCGGTGGAGGAGGTGTCATGACGCTGTCCTCGCCGTTGTCGCTGGTCGTCGGGTTGCTGGTGACGGTGGCGCTCGGCTGGGCGGTCGTCGTGTCGGGGCGCCGCCGCAAAGCGGCGCTCGCCGCCGCAGGGGTCGCCCTGGCCGGAGGCAGGCGTACGTCGTTCGGCGCCGGGCTGACGATCGCCGGTGTCGCGGTGCTCGCGATCGCCACCGCGGGGCCGACGGCCATGGTGCCGGTGCCGCGTACGGCGGGGACGGTCATCCTCGCCATCGACGTCTCCAACAGCATGGGCGCCGACGACGTGGCCCCCACCAGGCTGGCGGCGGCGCAACGGGCGGCCCGCGCGTTCGTGGCGGCCCAGCCGGACAGCGTGGACATCGGAGTCGTCGCGTTCGAGCGGGGCGCGCTGACGACGGCCCGCCCCGACGCCGACCACGCCAAGGCGCTCAAGGCCATCGACCGGCTGAAGGTCGCCGGCGGCACCTCGCTGGGCGCGGCCATCGCGGTCTCGCTGACGGCGATCAGCGGCAAGCAGGTGACGATCGACAAGGAGGGGAACGTACCGGACATCGGTTACTGGCCGTCGGCGACGATCGTGGTGTTCTCCGACGGCCAGAACCAGGGCCAGGGCCTCGACAAGGCCGCCGAGGTGGCGCAGACGGCCGGCGTCCAGGTGCACACGGTCGGCGTCGGCACCACGGCGGGCGCGACGGTCAAGGTGGACGGCTACAACCTGCAGACCTCGCTGGACGAGGAGACGCTGACCAAGATCGCGCAGACGACCGGCGGCGACTACCACCCCGCCTCCGACGCCGCCCTGCTCGACGGCGTCGCCGACACCATCGACCTGCGGCTCACCGTCTCCGACGAGCCGCTGCCTCTCGCCGGCGGGCTGATCTGGCTCGCCCTCGCGCTGCTCACCGCGGGAGCGGCGCTCACCGTGCTCCGCTCTGGACGGGTGATCTGAATGCTCATGAACCGGACGCCCTGGCAGGTGGTCTGAGTGACGTTCTCGTGGCCGTGGGCGCTGCTGTTCGCGCTGGTCATCCCGCTCATCTTCGCCGTGCGCTGGTGGGCGCTGCGCCGCCGACGGCGGGCCGCCGTCCGCGTGACGTCGATCGCGCTGGTCCGCACCGCCGTGCCGGGGCGTACGCGGTGGATCAGGAAGATCCCGCCGGCCCTGTTCGTCGCGGGCCTCGCGCTGCTCGCGGTCGGGGCAGCGAGGCCGCAGGCGGAGGTGCCGGTGGCGCAGCGGTCGGCGACGATCCTGCTGGCCCTCGACACCTCGGGCTCCATGTGCTCGACGGACGTGGAGCCCAACCGCCTGACCGCCGCCAAGAAGGCGGCCGCCGAGTTCATCGAGTCGCAGCGCGGCGGGCCGCGCATCGGGCTGGTGACGTTCGCCGGCACCGCGGGCCTGCTCGTCCCGCCGACCGACGACACCGACGCGCTGATCAAGGCGATGGACGACCTCACCACCGCCCGCGGCACCGCCATCGGCCAGGCCATGCTGGCCTCGATCGACGCGATCGCCGAGGTGGACCCGTCCGTCGCCCCCACCGGCGCGACCCCGCCCGCCGGCGACGCGGGCGACGCGGGTTACGCCGCCGCCGCGATCGTCGTGCTCACCGACGGCGCCAACACCCAGGGCGTCGATCCGCAGACCGCCGCCCAGGAAGCGGCCCTGCGGCACGTCCGCGTCTTCCCGATCGGCTTCGGCACCACCACGCCGTCACCCATGGTGTGCGAGAACTCGCAGTTCGACGGCCGTGGCTTCGGCTCGTGGGGCGGCTGGGGCGGGGGCGGCTTCGACCGCGGCCGCAATGTCCGCATGATCGACGAGCCGGCCCTCAAGCAGATCGCCGAGACGACCGGCGGCTCGTACCACCGCGCCGAGAACGCCGACGAGCTGGAGACCGCCCTCGACTCGCTGCCCGGCGCGTTCACCGTCGTCCGCGAGAAGGTGGACACCGCCGCCGGCTTCGCGGCCGGCGGGGCGCTGCTCGTCGGCTCCGCCCTGGCGCTGTCGCTGTGGTGGAACCGCCCCAGGGCGACCCGCTAGTCCCGCCGTCCCAGCAGCTTCTCGATGCTGCGGCGCTCGCGCTTGGTGGGACGGCCCGCGCCCCGCGCGCGTACGGCGACCGTCACGGCCTCCTCGCGCGGCGGCGGGGGAGGGCTCTTGTCGACGTAGCACTCGGCGGCCACCGCCGCGCCCACCCGCTTGCTGATGATCTTGGAGACGACGACGATCCGCTCGCGGCCGTCGTGCCGCAGCCGCACCTCGTCGCCGGGACGGATCGCGTGGGCCGGTTTGACGCGTACGTCGTTGACCCGCACGTGACCGCCCCGGCAGGCGTCGGCCGCGACCGACCGGGTCTTGGTCAGCCGCACCGCCCAGATCCAGCTGTCGACCCGCGCGCTCGGCTGCTGCTCACCTGCCATTCCGTCACTTTACCGACATGGACGCCCCGGTAAGCAGGTCGGCGGCCGCCCGGACGTCGGCGTCCAGCGGCCGGTCCGGGTCGATCGGCGGGATCGCCTCGGCCAGCGCGTCGAGCAGCTCCGCGCAGGCCGGGGCGGTCGGCCGGCGCGCGCCGACGTGCGCGGCCTGCCGCAGCCCCACGGCCAGCGAGCCGCACAGCAGCCGCAGCAGCCCCGCCATGTCGTACGCCCGCAGCGCCGCCTGCGTCCCGAAGGGCACCACGTCCTGGTTGTGCAGGTTCGTCGGCAGGCTCTGCATGCCGGCCGGCACCGCCGCACGCCGCAGCTCGGCGACGAACGCCGTCGTCGCGAGCTGCACGCCCTGCATGCCGTGCTGCCGCCCGGGCCCGGCGGCCAGCATCGGCGGCAGCCCGCCGTTGCGCGCCGGATCGACGAGCAGGTCGAGCTGCCGTTCCGCGAGGTTGCCGAGCTGCGCGACGACCATGGCCAGCACGTCGGAGGCGAACGCGGCCGGCTGGCCGAAGAAGTTGCCGCCGTGCACCACGAGATCGTCGTCGGGGAAGAACAGCGGGTTGTCGGAGACGCTCGACAGGTCGGCCGCGACGACGCCGTCCACGTACCGCAACGCGTCCTCGGCCGCGCCGAGCAGCTGCGGCGAGCAGCGGATGCTGTACGGCTCCTGCAGCGCCCGCGTCCCCGAAGGGCGCACCCCGGCCAGGGTCTTGCGCATGCCGTCGGCGACGTCCGCCGCGCCGCGATGCCCGTACGCGTCCAGAAGCCGCGCATCGAGGAACTGGGGGTCGCACCCGAGCAGGTCGGCCAGCAGGCACGTCAGCGTCTGGACGGCCCGGTGCGCGGCCCGCACGCTCTCCAGCGCGAGCGCAGTCGCGGCGGTGGTGAGCGAGGTGCCGTTGACCAGGGCGAGCGCGTCCCTGCCGTCCAAAGCCAGCGGGCTCAGCCCGGTCTCGCGCAGCGCGTCGGCGGCGGGCACGCGCCGGCCCTCCACGTACGCGTGCCCCCGGCCGCGCAGCGCCTGCGTGGCGTAGGCCAGCGGGATCAGGTCGCCGCTCGCGCCGACCGAGCCGTAGCGCGGGACCGCCGGGACGAACGTCGTCCCGAACATCGCCGCCAGCCCGTCCACCACGTGCGCCGACACCCCGGACAGGCCCTGGGCCAGCGACCACACGCGGACCAGCAGCGCCGCCCTGGCCACGTCGAGCGGCAGGTCGGGGCCCTGTCCCGCGCCGAGGTGGGCGAGCGTGTTGTCGCACTGGTCGGCCTCGTCCTCCCGCCCGGCGAACCCGACCAGCGCCCCGAACCCGGTCGTCGCCCCGTAAACCGGGCGGTCCTCCTCCTTCAGCACCTCGCGCAGGTGGCCACGGCCGCGCTCGACCCGGCCCCGTACGCTCGCGTCCACCACGACGGACACGGGACCCGCGGCGCGGCGGAGGTCGGCGGGACAGAGCGGGGCGGTGAGTTCGATGTCGCGCATGTCCCGGACGATAGGGCGGTAATTCTCAGAAACCTCTGAGAATTCGTCCTTAGCTTCCAGATCATGGCGCATGATTACGTGATCATCGGAGCCGGACCGGCCGGGCTACAGCTCGCCGCACTGCTGGAACGCCACGGTCATGACTATGTCGTCCTCGAACGCGGGCCCGGGCCCGGTACCTTCTTCACCCGGTTCCCGCGGCACCGCCAGCTCATCTCCATCAACAAGGTGCACACCGGGTACGCCGACCCCGAGCAGCGGCTGCGGATGGACTGGAACTCGCTGCTCAGCGACGACCCCGACCTGCTGTTCACCCGCTACAGCGAGGAGTACTTCCCGCAGGCCGACGACCTCCTCCGCTACCTCGCCGACTTCGCGGCGAAGACCGGCGTGCGGGTACGTTACGGCGTCGACGTCGTTCGCATCGGGCGCGGCGACGACGGCTTCACCGTCACCGACGCCGCGGGACACACCTGGCAGAGCCGCCGCCTCATCATGGCCACCGGCGTCTCCCAGCTCAACGTGCCGCCCATCCCCGGCATCGAGACCGCGGAACGGTACGACACGTTCGACACCGACCCCGCGTCCTTCACCGGTCAGCGGGTGCTCATCATCGGCAAGGGCAACTCGGGCTTCGAGACCGCCGACGCGCTCATGGCCAAGGCCGCCGTCATCCACGTCGCCGGGCCGCACTCGGTCAGGATGGCCTGGCAGTCCCACTACGTCGGCCATCTGCGCGCGGTCAACAACAACTTCCTCGACAGCTACCAGCTCAAGTCCCAGAACTCCGTGCTCGACGGCACCGTGCAGAGCATCGAACGCCTCGACGACGGCCGCTACCGGGTCGTCTTCCGCTACGCGCGTACCGTGGAGGCGCTGCGCGAGCTGCACTACGACCGGGTGATCGCGTGCACCGGGTTCCGGTTCGACGCCTCGGTGTTCGACGACTCCTGCCGGCCCGCGCTGGTCATCGACGACCGCTTCCCCGAGCAGACCTCCGCGTACGAGTCCGTCAACGTCCCCGGCCTGTACTTCGCCGGCACACTCACCCAGCAGCGCGACTTCAAGAAGGCCACCAGCGGCTTCATCCACGGCTTCCGGTACGGCGCGCGCGCCCTGCACCGCATCCTCACCAGCCGCTACCACGGCGGCGCCTGGCCCGCTCAGGAGCTCGAGCCCAGCCCGGACGCGATCAGCGACGCCATCATCGAGCGGGTCAACCGGTCGTCGGCGCTGTGGCAGCAGTTCGCCGTGCTCGGGGACGTCGTCACCGTCAACGGCACCGGGCTGTACCAGGAGGAGGTGCCGGTGGCGTACGTCGCCGACGGCGGCCTCGGCCCGGCCAGGCACCGCTTCGTCGTCACCCTCGAATACGGCGCCGACCACGACACCGTGGACCCGTTCGACATCTCGATCCCGCGCGTCGCCGAGAACGACTACGAGAACGCCCACGACGCCAGCTACCTGCACCCGGTCGTGCGCTACTACCGCGACGGCACGCTGACGGCCGTCCACCACCTGGCCGAGAACCTGGAGAACGAGTGGGACCTGCCGGTCGTGCACCGGCAGCCGCTGACCGCCTTCGCCAAGGAGTGCCTGGCCGATGCCGGCTGACCCGTACCCCAGGCCCGTTCTGGACGTGCTGGCCGCCGCCGGGGACCGTCCCGTGTTCGAGCACGAGAACCGGACGGTCTCCGGCGCGCGGATGCTCGGCCTGATTCGCCGGTGCGCGGCGGGCCTGCGCACCGCAGGGCTCGGGCCCGGCGACGGGGTGGCGATGCGGCTCGGCGTCACGCCTGAGGCGTTCGCGGCGATCATCGCGGGGTACGTGGTGGGCGCCCGCGTCGTCGGCGTACGGCCCGGACTGCCCGCCGACCGCCTCCATCACGTGCTGAGCCAGGACATCACCGCCGTCGTCACCGACCAGCCCTCCGGCGGGGGAGACCTGGCGCTCGGGGAACTGCTGGACGCGCCCGACGACGGCTCGCTGGTGCTGTCCGGCCGCCCCGACGACGTCGCCAGGCTCATCCACACCAGCGGCAGCACCGGCCGGCCGAAGGCGTGCGCGCAGACGTACGCCGCCATGAACGCCGCCTGGTTCGCCCGTCCGCCCGCCTGGCCGCCGGCGATCAGGGAGCTGGCCTCCCGCCTGCAGCGCTACCTCGTCTTCGGCACGCTGAGCAGCCTGGTCATGTACGAGTACGGCATCCTCACCCTGGCCGCGGGCGGCACCATGGCCGCCGCCGACCCCTCGTCACTCGCCGACGCGATCGTCAAGCACCGGGCCACCGCCAGTGTCATCACCGTCCCCCGCCTCTACAAGCTGGTGGCCGCCCAGCGCGACACACCGTCCGACCTGAGCACCCTGCGCGCGCTCGTGGTCTCGGGCTCCCCGATCCCGGCGGCCCGGCTGCGGGAGGCCCAGGAGGTGCTGGGCCCGGTCGTCTTCCACGGCTACGGCCAGACCGAGACCGGCTCGATCTCCCTGGCCACGCCGTACGACCCGCCTCCGTCCTTGGGCGTCCCGCCCGACGCCATCGACATCGAGATCAGGAACCCCTCCGGCGAGACCGGCGAACTGTACGTCCGCACCCCCACCCAGGCCATCGGCTACTGGGGCGCCCCGGAGGAGACGGCGGAGGTGTTCGTGGACGGCTGGGTCCGCACTCGCGACCTCGGCCACTTCGACGCCGACGGCCGCCTGTACCTGGTGGGCCGTACGCGGGACGTGGTGATCGTCAACGCCGAGCTGCACTACATAGGCCCCATCGAACGCACCCTGGCCACCTCACCCGACGTGGCGGAGGCCTACGTGACAGCCGCCCCCGACGAGGAGAAGGGCGAGGCCCCCCACGCCTTCATCGTCCCCGCCCCCGGCCGCACCCCCGACTTCGGGGCACTACGTGACCTGGTCCAGGACCGTCTGGGCCCCGCCTGCGTCCCCGCCACGATCACGGTGATCGACGAGGTCCCCACTGCTCCAAGTGGCAAACCAGACAAACGCCTCCTGAAACCACCGAGTTAGCGCCCCGCGTCCAGCACCGGCTGCACATCGATGACCGGCGTCGCATGGTCTCTAGTTACGGCGGTGCTCGATGGAGGCCAGGTAGGTCTGGCTGAGGCCGACCTGGGGCTCTGGTTCCGCTTCCCAGAGGAGGGTGTCGGGCCATGGCGGGATGCGGTGGTCCATGACCCGGTGGATCTGCGTCGGGGTGCGGATCTCCACGGCGTGCGGGGGGATGGCCGCGTCCGAGAACGCGTACGGCGAGGAGGGACGGTCGGGGCCGAGGCCGCGGGGGTAGGCCTCGGCGGTGTTCACGTGCCACACGCTGGCCCGGAGGGAGAGCGAGTCGACCAGCCAGAGCTCGTAGTCGTCGCGGTGGTCGGCCAGGTGGGCGATGTAGCGCGTCAGTACGGTCTGCGCGACTGTCTCGGCCCGGTCGGCCAGGGTCATCCCGTGGGATTGCTCGCTGGGTGCTGGATACCAGCCTTTGGCGTGCCTGTCGGTGTATTCGATGAGGTAAGCGAACTCGTCGGTCGTCTCAGGCTGCTCCGACGCGCCGAGGTGTTCGGCCGCCTGGGCCGACAGCCGTGCCCACTCGGCGATGCCGGCGTACAGGGCCGCCTGGTGGTTCTTGTAGGGAGCGCCGTCGTCGTCACGGGTGGCGTTCTCATGGAGACGCGGCATGTTCAGCAGGGCCGCTACCTGGTGAAGCTCGCGGGGCGAGATCAGGCGGTCCCGCGCGTCGGTGAGATCGTTCGTCACGGCCTTCAGTTTGATGGGTTGGCAAAAGTGCGACGCAGCAAAAGCCCAAAAGATCTTCGAAATTTCTCGGCGGTGGGGATGGCATTTATCCCGTAGCAGGAAATATCCGGAATTGTGGCTTCAGTGCCGGTCTCCGGACTCCAAGGCGCTCTCCGCAGGTGGCAAGGGCAGCGGCTTTGCAGCATGCCAGATCACGTCGAACTGCTCCAGCCAGTACGAATACCACTGCGGCGCATTCTTCCGCGTCAGCTCCAGATGCATCCGCCCGGACGTCGACGTATTACTCACCCCGTGAATCTCCACGATGATGATCCCGTCCCGCTGCAGCGGATTGAACGCCACCAAACTGAACCCGGGGTTATAACCGAACACCTTGAACTGCCGGCTCCCCGGCGACTGCCACGACGCCATCGCGGCCATCATGCCTTGCGTGGCGCGGATGCTGTCGCCGAGTGACTGCAGCGGATATTCCAGCCCATTGTCGAGCTGCTGGGTGGCGATGTCCAACGCCGCGGTCGCCTCGAGGTCGAGGACCACCATCTTGACGATTCCGTTGTGCCGCTTCAGCACGGTCCCGCCGATCGCCCGGCAGTTCTCATCGGACAGGAAGTTGACCCCCGAAGGAGCGAACATCCAAATTTCCTGGCTGCTCCGCAGCCGATCCTTCAAAGGGGTCTGCTCGAAACCGGTCCGGTCTTCAAGGGCTCTGTCCGAAATCCGGCCCTCACCCCGAGGCAACGTGATCTGGTGCACCAGAACCCCGACCCCGGCCAGCAACACCGCCCACTTGAACTGATCACTTACCTTGTCCCCGACCAACGTCAGGGCGGCGAAGACGATGGAGAGCAGGGAGATGACGTAGGCGTCGATATTCCTGCGCTCGCGTAAATCCTTGAGGACGCGCCGGGCAGATCGGAGCATGACACCTCCCACTTGATACTAAACCGCGAAGATTGCGGGTGGGCGGTGTCATTCTCCAATTACGTCATTGATTGCGCTCGCGCCACAGCGAACGATGCCGGTCCGCCGCTCCCTCAGCCAGGGCAGCGGCCGCGGCCGGTACGGGTTCGCGTGCCCACTCGTCGAGCCGGCGCGCCATCCGGCTGACGAAGACCTCGCCCTCCATGGTCAGCGCGCCGCTGTCGAGCAGGGTGCCCGCGACCTGGCGCGCTCCGGAACGCCACCTGGCGAACTCCGCGTTCGCCCGGATCGCCGACTCGCCGCTCTCCAGGTGCCGCTGGCGTTCCCAGAAGTCGGTGACGCCGACGTAGGCGTACGTGCCCTGGAGGAGACCGGAGGCGGGACGGGGGTCGGGACGCCACGGCGCGTAGTAGCGGCGGCCGTTGTCGGGCTTGGTCAGGGGCACGACGTCGAGCAGCGCCGACAGCTTGGCGTGCTGGGTCTCGTGGGTCAGCGTGACGGCCAGCGCGTGGGCGTCGGGCGGGGTCGACATGGCGATGCAGCCGAACGTCTCGCGCGAGGTGGCGCTGGCCATCCCCATGCCCTCCTGCGGCGGGGCGAGCGGGGTGAAGACGGTGATCGCCGCAGACACCTGCTTGGCCACCGGCAGGTGGTTGCGTACGAGCAGGCCCCAGCCCTCGTCGAGGAGGTCCTGCCACAGCCGCGCCTCCTGCTCGGTGAGGGGGGCGCGCAGGGCGTCGGACCCGGGCATGCGGTGCGGGTGGAGATCGTCGATGAGGACGTCGAGCCGCTCGTCGTCGGCCTGCGCGGACAGGCCGCGCAGTGGCCGCCAGTTCGGCTCGTCGTCGCCGAGCTGGAGGAACAGGCCCTCGGCGGAGACCTCCACGCCGTCGGCCGAGCAGTGCAGGGTCGCGCTGGTGACGCTTCGGCCCACGACGAACTGGCCGAGCGAGGGCAGGTTGATCACGCCGTCGATCGCGGTGACGTCGAGGTCGCACGCGACGCCGGCGCGGATGGCCGCGGCGGCCGCCAGCGCGGACATCTGCTCGGGAGTGTCGAGGGTCTTGGTGGTGTGGCGCGCCCACGCGGCGACGGCGGGGTGGTGCACCACGGCGTTGACCGCTTCGGGATGTGCGGCCTGGATGCCGGCGAGCAGGTCGTAGGCCCGGCGTACCTCGGGCCAGCTGTGATGACCGGCATTGCGCGTCTTTTCGAGCACGCCCCGCAGCAGGAGAAGGTGCTTGCTGCGCTGGGCGGCTTTGAGCTGCTCGACCGTGGCCGTTCCGCCGGCGCCCGAAGCCAGTTCGTCGAAGGCCGCAGCAGGGATGCGGTGCTCTGCGAGGTTCATCTGTGGTCCTTCTGCAGTGCGTGGTAATCGCGCTGGATCGTGTTCTTGATGTGAGTGATGAGCCGCAGCAGGTCGGCGCAGTAGACCGACGGGTTGAGAAAGCCGCTGCCGGGCCGATAGCGATGAGCGTACTGGCCGCCGCCGCACACCCGGCCGACCGCGCAGGCTTTACACGTGTCCGACAGCGCGGACCAGCCGATTTGGCGGGCCGCGATGGACGGCAGCCGCAGAACGTCATCGAAGGAATCGCGCAGGACGTGAAATCCGGTGCTGGGCGCGCCCGGGTAGGCGGATTTCAGGAAGTCCGACTGCTCGATCTCGCCGTCCGTCTCGATGACGACCATGGCGGCGGGGGACAGGCCGATCTGTTCACTGACCGAGCTGCCACCGATGAGGAGGTAGATGATTTCGTCGAACAAACGCACCCTGGCTGGTTGAGCCGGCGCGGAATACCACTGATCGAAGATCGCGATCAGCCAGTCGGCGTAGGGCGTGGCGGGGTCGCCGCCGTCGAGCCCGGGAGGGGGGTCTGACCAGGTGCCGTGCGGAAGCAGCAGGTCGACGGCCGGGGGGCCGAACGCCAGCAGCGCCTGGTACGTCTCTAGGGGGTCGTTGCGCAGGTCGATCGTGCAGAGCAGGCCGCGGAACAGGTGCTGGAACGGCGGCTCGGCGAGCAGTCGCAGGCCGGCCGCGACCTTGTGGTGGCTGCCGCGGCCGTCGGCGGTGCGGCGGTTGCGGTCGTGGTCCTGCTCGCTGCCGTCGAGGCTGACCCCGACCCCGACCTGGTGCCGCTCGAAGAGCTCCAGGTACGTCCGGTCCAGCCGGGTGCCGTTGGTCTGCACGGTGAAGCGGACGTCGGCGCCGGCCGCGCCGCGTACCGTGTCGACCAGCTTGTCGATCTCCTCAGGACGCACGAGCAGGGGCTCGCCGCCGTGCAGGATCACCTCGACCGACGGGAGATCATGAGCGCGTACGTGCTCGGCGATGCGCGCCGCCACCGCGTCGACCACGTCGGGGGCCATGCGCATCGGCCGTGACCGCCAGCTCTGGTCGGCCATCTCGTACATGTAGCAATAGCTGCAGGCGAGATCACATCTGCTGTGAATCTTCAGGATGAATTGCCTGAACGGGGTCGGCTGCCACCCCTTTTCCGCCAGCGCAGCCAGGTCGAGTGTCAGCGGCCATTCGGGCAATGTCTGCCAGCCCGCGGAATGTGCGTCATGGCCGTTGAGCATAATGAATCAGTCCGGTTCGTGAAGCGTTATCCACGCTTGCTGGGCAAGATCTGACGGAAGGCCGTTGATGATCGTTTCGGCGGCCTTGGGCGTGCTCGACCGCTGGAGCGCCTTGGCCAGCGCGATCTGGACGGACGCGTCGTTGGGCGCGTAGTCCAGCGCGGTCTTGATGCGCTGGATGGCCTGGACCGGGTCGTTCTGGCCGAGCCAGAGCAGCCCTTCCTTGGTCAGCGCGCGGGCCACGCCGTCGAACCGCTGATACTCCAAGAAGATGCCGGCCGCCTCCACGCAGTACCGCCTGGCGCTGCCGAGGTCGCCGCGGGCATGCGCCACCGAGGCGAAGACCTCCGCCGCCTCCGCGCGTACCCACGCCTCGTCCACGTCGGCGGCGCGCTCGGCCAGGTCGGCGAGGTGGTGGGCGTGGTCCCAGTCGCGTTCCTCCACCGCCTGACGGGCCTCCTTCAGGTAAGACTCCGGCGCCTCGTACCTGGTGACGGGGGCGATGAGCCGGTCGTGGGTCAGCTCGTACCAGCGGATGCCGAGCCGTTGCTCGGCGCGGAGGAGGTGATGGTCCTCAAGGGCGCGCGGTATCGCGTTCGGCATGCCCTCGGTCTCGATGAGTCCCTCGTAGACGGCGTTCCTGGTGCCGTGCTCGGTGATGAACGTCTTGCGCATCCACAGGCGCAGCTTGCTCGCCGGCAGGCCGTGCTCGGCGGCCACCTCGGCCATGGTGCGCCGGTAGAAGGCCGACAGGAACTCCTCCACCTGGGCGTACAGGAGGGCGTGCTCCTCCGTGATCTCGACGACCTCCGGCGGCAGCGACTCCCACAGGGCGGAGCACACCACCTGGAGCTGGATGGGCTCCACCGTGTCGACCTTGATGGTGGTCGTCTCACCGGCCTCGTTCTCGAAGTGCACTTCACGCAGGTCGTCGATGAGCAGCTCGGCGGCCTCCGGCGTCATCGTCCTGCCGGTCTGCGGCAGCGGCCCGTGCACGACCTGCAGGGCCTGCTCGGGGCTGAGCGCCTCGAGGTGGAAGCGGCTGCGCGAGCCCTGCCCGATGCGGCGCTCGTGCGGCAGGACGAGGAAGAGATACTCCTCGCGCAGCGCCAGCAGGACGTGCAGGCCGGGGTGCTTCTTGACGGCTTCCGCCAGCTGGTCGAGGAAGACCCTGCGCTCCTTCTCCAGGATCGGCGAGCCGTGGAAGATCTCCTCCGCCTGGTCGATGGCGGCGAGGATCGGTACGGGGTCACCGTAGCGGTCCATCTGCTCGGGCCGATCGTCCAGGAACTCCGCGATCGTCAGGTCCCCGAGGTCCTGGCGGTCCGTCCAGCACGACAGCAGGGCGCGGACGTACGGGTTCCCGCCCCGGGTCGCGGGCTTGCTCATCCGGGGGGCGATGCGCGCCACAGGCAGGACGTCGGCAGGTTCGGAATCCAGCAGCGGCAGCACCCCGGCGTGCAACAGGGACGTCTTCCCCACGCCCGAGGCGCCGTAGAGCACGGTGAGGCCGGCGGCCTGCCAGAGCGTCGCCACCTCCTGCGCCTCCCGGCCGCGGCCGTGGAACAGCGCGCTCTCGTCACGCCGATAGGGACGTAGCCCGACGTACGGTTGCACCTGCGGGTCCGTCACTGGCATGCCACCGTCCTCACATCCTGCTCCGCAGTTCTTCGAAGAACTCCTCGGTACTGCCGATGTAAATCGTGATGTTCCAGCCATCGAGATATCGCTGGAGATATTCCCGCGCCCGGGCGGCGGCATCCGCGACGGAGGTGTTCAGATCCGGCATGAGTTGTACGCTGACGTGCCGCCGCCGCATGTTCTGCGGCATCGTCTTGAGCAGCCCGTAGAACAGCACCCGGAAATTCCAGTCGCGCAGGCTGTAGCCGACGAAGAGCAGCGGGCTGACGGTCATGGTGTGCAGCACCGTGCTGGGCAGCGGCGAACCGGCGGACGCGTTCACCTCCACGAGGTTCCCCAGGTAGGTGAGGTAGTCGTCCTCGGTGAGGACGAGTGACCGGGGATCGTTCCAGCGGCCGTGCAGGTGGTAGATCAGCGGCTCTGCCTCGGTCGGCTGCTCGATGTACGGCTTCTCCACCCCGACGTCCCACCACGAGCAGACCTGGCTGACCGGCTTCTTGCGTCCCCCGGTCTCCTGGTGCAGGGCGCGCAGCATGAAGTCGTCGTAGTTGGTGGTGAGAAAAGTCTTGATGGGGAATTTCGCCAGCACCGCATGGGGGTCGGTGTCGCAGACGTCGTCGGCCGGCGTGTACTGCTGGAGATAGGTGCAGACCTCGTGCTTCAGCTCCACCGTGTCGCCACTCATGCATGCCGCGTATTGCATGACCCGGGCCAGGTCATGCGAGTCGGCGAACGGATATTGGTAGTGCTCGGCGAAATATTGGGCGAGCTGGCCACCGGTTGGTAATCGTCCGAAACTCGCCCCGGCGCCGAGCAGCGGTGTGCAGTCTCCCCGGCTCAGTTGCTTGATCAGCCGATCCCAGTCCGGCTCCCTCAACACACCCGCCCCGACCGTCACCTCGTCTGCCCAAGTCTTCCGTCACATAATTGTTTTGGTTCAGGCTAGAACGTGTCCAGTAAAAGTCAAAGAGCTGATTGAAAACCTGCCACGGGGCCTGAGCCGGCTTCGTCCAGCCGCCGCAGGGCGTATGCCAAGGGGCCGGGAGGCAGGCTGTCAAGGTCGGTCAAGCTCCAGGTGCTCACGTCGATGAGGCCACCGCCGTATTCTGCTTCACTGCTGGTCATGGGCTTTCCTCGGTCCATGAGTCGTGCTAGGTCGGCCTCATCCTCCCACGGCTGTGCGGACGTGGCGAGAGCGGCCCGCCCATGGGGTTCACCGAGGTCGGTGTGACGTCTAAGCTTCATTCAAAGGCCCGGTCTAGCGGAGGCGGTACTGTGTCGGTTTCGCACCATTCGCCGGATTCTGCGCGCGTGCCTGCCATCTGGGGACGAGTTCCTCAGCGCAACAACAACTTCACCGGCCGCGCCCAATTGTTGCGAAATCTGCACGAAAGCTTGATGTCCAACGTCGCCGCCGTCGTCCCGCATGCCCTCCATGGGCTGGGCGGTGTCGGAAAGACGGTTTTGGCCATCGAATACGCCTATCGCTATCGCAGCGAATACGACCTTGTCTGGTATATCCCCGCTGATCAGCCGATGTTGGTGAAGTCGTCGCTGGCGGGGCTCGCGCGCGAGCTGCGGCTGCCGATCAGCGCCTCGGCGAAGGTCGAGGAGGCCGCGGAGGCGGCGCTCGACGCGTTGCGGCGCGGCGATCCGTACGAGAAGTGGTTGCTGATCTTCGACAACGCCGACGAGGTCGAGGAGATCAACACGATCGCGCCCCGAGGGCCCGGTCACGTGCTGATCACCTCGCGCAACCACAGTTGGCAGGGCGTGGTGCCCACGGTGCCCGTCAACGTCTTCCCGCGTGAGGAGAGCGTCGAGTTCCTCGTCAAGCGGGTCGGCCAGGGCATCACGGAGGCCGAGGCGAATCAGCTGGCCGAGGCGCTGGGAGACCTGCCGCTCGCTCTGGAGCAGGCGGGCGCCCTGCAGGTGGAGACCGGCATCTCCGTCGAGGAATATCTGCGGCTGCTGGACGAGGAGACGACCCGGCTGCTCGGCACCAACAAGCCGACCGACTATCCGCTGTCGATGTCGGCGGCCTGGACGCTGTCGGTGCAGCAGCTCACCGCACGCATGCCGAAGGCGGTCGAAGTGCTCCGGTGCTGCGCGTTCCTGGGGCCCGAGCCGATTCCACGCGACCTCTTCCAGCGGCTGCCCGCCGACTACGCCGAGGGCTCGAAGCTGGCTGAGATCCTCGCCGACCCCATCCTGACCAGCCGCGTCATCCGCGAGCTGGGCCGCTACGCGCTCGTCAAGATCGACTCGGGCAACCGCACGATCCAGGTGCACCGGCTGATCCAGGCGCTGCTGCGTGACGACCTCCCCAAGACAGAGCACGCCGCCATGCGGGGTGAGGCGCACCTCCTCCTGGCCGCCGCGGTGGCGTCGTTCGAACCGGACGACAACGCGGCGTGGCCTCGCTACGCCGCCCTGCTCGGACACGTCTCACCGGCCGGCGTCCATCACTCCAGCGATGCGCGGACCCGGCGGTTCGCGCTCAGCATCGTCCGCTATCTCTACTCCTCCGGCGACTTCAAGTCGGCGCAGACGCTGGTCGAGCTGTTCATCGCGCAATGGCAGGCCGACAGCGGCCCCGACGACTACAGCGTCCTGGCCGCCCAACGCCACCAGGCGATCATCATCAGAGAGCTGGGGGACATCGCGGGGTCGTTCGAGCTCAACCAGCAACTGATGAACCGCATGCGCGACGTGCTCGGCGAAGATCACGAAGAGACGCTGCTGCTGCGGAACAGCCATGGCGCCGACCTGCGGTTCCGTGGTGACTTCGAGCCGGCGCTGCAACACGACCTCGACTCGTTGGGCCGCCACGAGACCGTCTTCGGGCCTGAGCACCGGCGCACGTTGCGGGCGATGAACAACCTCGCGCTCGACTACCTGCTGCTCGGCGAGTACGACAAGGCCAGCGAGCTGCAGACCACGACCTTCGAGCGGCAGCGCGCGAGCGCGGGCGTCAGCAGCCTGAACGTCCTGTCGTCCTGGAACGGCCTGGCCCGCATCACTCGCTTGCAGGGCCAATATCGTGAGGCCTGCGACCTCGGCGAGGACGCGTACGAGTTCGGCGTCGAGCAACTCGGCCCCGAGCACCCGTGGACCCTCCGCGTCGCCAAAGACCTGTCCATCGCCAAGCGGCGTGACGGCAAGGTCGAGGAGTCGCTGGATCTCGCCCGCCGCACCTTCGACACGCAGGTGCGCAACACCGGCATGGACCACCCCGACGCCCTGGCCGCCGGCCTCTGCCTGGCCAACGCGCAACGGGCCTTCGGCGAGGTCGCTGAGGCGCTGGAGCTGCTGGAGGACCTGACGCCGCGCTTCAAGAAGATGTACGGCGACGACCACCCGTTCAAGTACGGCTGCGACACCAACCTCGCGCTGCTGCTGCGGATCAACGGGCGCACGGAAGAAGCGGTCGACCTCGATCGGGCGGCCCGCGAGGGCCTCGACAGGAGGCTGGCGCGCGATCACCACTTCACCCTCACGTGCGCGATCAATCTCGCCAGTGATCTCGCCGCGATGAACGAACACGAGCAGGCCATCCGGCTGGGCGAGAGCACGCTCGGCAAGCTGCGCGCCCGGTTCGGTATGGACCACCCGCTCACCTTGGCTGGGGCGGCGAACCTGGTCGTCGATCTCCTGCAGCTCGGCGCGCAGCAGGAGGCGGACGAGCTCAAGACCGACACCCTGCAGCGCTACAGGCGGGTCCTCGGGCGTGGCCACCCCGATGTGATCGTGGCGGAGCAGAACAAGCGGCTCGACTTCGACTTCGACCCGCCCGTGCTCTAACCGGACTAAAGGCGCCGGCCCCCGCGTTGTACCCACCGCTTACATGATTACGGGCGGTGGGAGGGGATCATGAGTCTGCGCCAGTACGAGTACGCCCTGGCCGTCGCGGAAGAGGGGTCGGTGACGGCGGCGGCCGAGGTGTTGCGGGTTGCGCAGCCGTCCGTCTCCCAGCAGATCCGCACCCTCGAACGCGAGCTCGGCGTCGCCCTCTTCACCCGCATGCCGACCGGCCTGGTGCCCACCGTGGCGGGGCGGGCGTTCCTGCGGGAGGCGCAGGTGGCGGTGACCGCGGCGCGGCGGGCGCGGGCGATGGCGAGGGCCGGGGCGGACGAGCAGCTGGCCGGTGAGTTGCTGGTCGCGGCGCAGATGGGGCTCGGCGCGCGGCAGTTGCCGAGCGCGCTGGCCGAGCTGCGCCGCCGCTTCCCCCTCCTGGAGGTCACCGTCTTCGAGGAGCCGAACCCGGCCGAGCTCGAACGGCTCGGCCGCCGCGGCGTGCTCGACCTCGTGCTGGTGGCCTCGACGTGCGACGAGGGCGGCGCCGACGCCTACCACCTCGGCGACGAGGAGTTCGTGGTGGTGCTGGGCGCCGGGCACCGCCTGCTCGCCGCGGACCGGGTCGAGCTGCGCGAGCTGGAGGGGGAGCCGTGGATCCGGTTCGACCGGGAGAGCGCGCTCGACGCCGTGCTGCGCGACGTGCTGCGGGACAACAAGATGGCGCCTTCCACGGTCGCGCGTGTCACGCAGACGGCGACGGCCGTGCGCTGGGCCGCCCACGGGCTGGGCGTGACGCTCGTTCCGGCCTCCGCCGTTCCGCACGGGTATGAGCAGCTCGCGCGGCCGGTGTCACCGGTCGTGTCGCAGCCGGTCATCGCCGGGCTCAGGATCGGCGCGGGCCCGGCGGAGACGGCCCTGCTGGAGCTGCTGCAGCAGGAGAGCTGGTCGCGTACGAGCGCTCTGGTTTAGGAGGGGCTAGAAGACGGCGCCGCCCAGGTCCACGAAGAACGTGGTGCCGTTGACGAAGCCGGCACGCGGTGAGGCGAGGAAGTAGATGGCCTCGGCCAGCTCCTCCGGCCTGGCCGTCCGGGGGATGCCGAGGCCGCGGGCCACCGGCTCGTTGCCCTCCTCCCCGTACGCGGCCACCACCCCTTCGGTACGAACGGGACCGGGCGAGACGGCGTTGACCCGGACGCCTCCGTCCCCGAACTCCTTGGCCCACGTTCTGGTCAGCCCCTCCAGCGCCGCCTTGGACGCGCCGTAGACCGACGCGCCCGCGTACCCCCGGTGCGCCGCGAGCGTGCTGACGTTGACGATGCTGCCCCCGCCTTTGGCGAGCATGTGCGGCACGAGCGCGGCGACCAGGAAGAAGGGGCCGCGCACGTTCGTGGCGAAGATCTCCTCGTACCCCTCCAGGGTCTGGTCGAGGGTGGCGGCGGTGGGGAAGATGCCGGCGTTGTTGACGAGGATGTCCACCGGCCCGCTCTGCCTGGCCAGCTCGGCGACCGAGCCCAGGTCCGCCATGTCGGCCTGGACGTAGCGGACGCTGCCGTCCTCCTGCGCCGCGCGTTGGGCGTCCTTGCCGCGCCGGCCGTCGCGGCCGCTGATGACGACCTCGGCGCCCTCACGGGCCAGCCGCCGGGCGGTGGCGAGGCCGATGCCTGACGTGCCGCCGGTGACGAGCGCGATTTTGCCCTGCAATTCCATGTCGTTGACTACCTCTCAGCCCATCGGGAATTCGCCGCCGTCGACGATGAGATTGCGGCCGATCAAATAGCCCGCCCGCTCGGAAATGAGGAACAGCACCGCGTTCGCGATGTCGTCGGGCAGGCCGTCACGCCCCACCGGCGTGGCGGCGTGGGCGGTGTCGTTCTGGGCCGGGGCTCCGGCCATGCGCGCGGCCACCTCCGCCCACTGCGCCCGGGTCTGCTCGCCGCCGGGCGTGGCGACCCGGCCGGGCGAGACGGTGTTGACCCTGATGCCGTGCGGGGCCAGCTCCAGCGCCAGCCCCCTGCTGTAGGTCTCCAGCGCCGCCTTGGCCGCCGCGTAGTGCAGGAACGACGGCGCCTCCGGGGCGAGGGTGGCGGCCGACGAGACGTGCACGATCGCGCCCCAGCGCCGCTCGCGCATGCCGGGCACGAGCAGCGCGTCCAGCCGTACGGAGGCCAGGTAGTTCAGGTCGAGCGCGTCCTGCCACACTTCGTCGGGGATGTCGGCGCTCCCCTCGTACGGCTGCGCCCCGCCCGCGTTGTGCACCACGATGTCCACGCCGCCCAGCACGTCACGCGCGGCGGCCGCGATGCTCTCGGCCCCTGCCCTGGTCCGCACGTCGGCCTGGACGAAACCGGCCCCCTCGGGCGCCGCGCTCGCCGCGGACCGCGCGGTGGTGAGCACCTGGGCGCCGGCGTCCAGGAGCTGCCGTACGACGGCCGCCCCGATCCCGCGCGTTCCCCCGGTCACCACGGCCCGCTTTCCCGCAAGTTCCATCATGTCGTCCTTTCCGTATCAACCGAATGAACGCTACGTCCGGAAAAGAACGAGAAGCAAAGAGGAAATGTCGTTGGCCCCTATAGACGGTCCCTATAGACGGTTCCTATAGCGCGTAGGGGCAGCGAAATGTCCGGTCGATGGCCGGTCAGTGCCCTGGTTCGGCCGGAGGGCGACTTCCAGAATCGTGGCGTGAACCTCCAGCGATTAATCCGGTTATTACCCATCACAGCCCTCGCGCTCGCACTCTGCGCCGTCGCGACGCCGGCCCACGGGGTGCGGGGCGGCGGACAGCCCTCCGACGGCGCGTGGGGCTTCGTCGCGAAGGTCGAGGTCGGCGAGCTGCACTCCTGCAGCGGCGCCCTGATCAGCCCGCACTGGGTGCTCACCGCGGCCACGTGCTTCACGCCCGAGGGCGGGTCCGTCAGGACCGGCGCGCCGCCCCTGCCGACGACGGTGACGCTCGGCGGCACGGGCCGCACCGGCACGGGCGCGCGGGTGCTGCCCGCGACCTGGGTCCATCCCCATGACGGCCTCGACCTCGTGCTGGTCAGGCTGGCGTTGCGGGTGGTCGACGTGCCGCCCGTCGCGATCGGCTCCGCCCCCGTCGCGGGGGACGTGCTGCAGCTCGCGGGCTACGGGCGGACCGCGGGAGAGTGGGCGCCCGACCGGCTGCACACCGCGCCCGTCGCGATCGGAGCCGTGGGGGCGGAGTCGTTCGGCTGGAGCGGGGCGAACGGCGCCGACGTGAGCGCCTGCCAGGGCGACGCGGGCGCGCCGATGATCGGGACGGGCGGGAGCGGCCCTGAGCTCGTCGGTCTCGCCATCGGCGCCGGGCAGGGCGGCTGCCTGGGCGCGGCCGCCGACGGGGGACGCGGCGGGGAGGCGCAGCGGACGGACGGCCTGGCGAACTGGGTGCGGACGACCGCGCGGGAGCCCACCGAGACGATGCGGGCGTTGGAGCACGGGTCGGAGGGGTTCGCCGGCTACGACTTCAATGACGCCAGGGACCAGGCGGTGGCCTTCGACTACGACCACTCGGGCAAGCAGGACCACCTGCTGTTCTACCGGCCGGGCGGGGAGCTGGCCAGGATCGTCAAGCGGGGCGCGGAGGGCGCCTGGGCGCCGGTCTTCACCTCCACGACGGGCATCGGCGGCTACGACCTGAAGAACGCGGCCGACCGGATCGTCCCCTTCGACTACGAGGGAACGGGCAAGCTGGACCATCTCGTGGTGTACCGGCCGGGCGTCGGCACGATCCACATACTCAAGCACGGCAGCGGCACCACGTTCACGCCGGTCTTCACCTCGACCCACGACGGCATCGGCGGGTTCACCCTGAAGGACGCCCGCGACCAGGTGGTGGCCTTCGACTACGAGGGGACGGGCAAGCAGGACCACCTGCTGCTGTACCGGCCGGGGGCGCAGCTGGTCACGATCGTCAAGCGGGGCGCGGGCGGTGCTTTCACGCCGGTCTTCACCTCCACCACGGGGATCGGCGGCTACGACCTGAGGGACGACCGCGACCGGATCATCGCCTTCGACTACGACCATTCGGGCAAGCTCGACCACCTCGTGCTCCATCGCCCGGGTGTGGAGATCGCGTGGATCCTGGAGCGCGGCTCGGGGGCCTCGTTCAGGGCGGTGTTCCACAGCTCGACCGGCATCGGCGGCTACGACCTGAAGAGCTCGGCCGACCGGATCATCGCCTACGACTACGACGGCTCGGGCAAGCTGGACCACCTGCTGCTCTACCGCCCGGGCTCGCGTACGGCCTGGATCCTCGCGCATGAAGCGGGCAGCTCGTTCAGAGCCGTCTTCCACAGCTCGGCGGGCATCGGCGGGTACGCGCTGGAGAGCCCCGCGGACCGGATCATCGCCTTGGACGGCCTCGGCTGGGGCACGCAGAACCAGCTCTTCCTCTACCGGCCGGCCAGCAGGATCGCCTGGATCGTCAGCCGCAGCAACGGCTACCTGATACCGCGCAACATCGTCGCGTACCCCGTGCACCGGCCCGACTCCATCCTGGAGCGTTTCGCCTACCCGGCGACCTTCCGCCACGACTACGGCGGCACGTCCGGCCAGACCGACTGGGGCACGGGCGCGGCAGAGGCGAAGAACTTCGAGCTGCTGTCCGGCAACGGCGGGATCATCTGGGTCTCGTGCAGCACGCCGTCGGAGGACGGGGTCGGCACGCTCAAGGTCTTCCCGGGCCTGATCAACGGCGAGGGCCAGGTCGGCGAGCCGTATCTCGGCGTGACGGCGGTGTGCTTCAAGATCCTGTCGCCGGGCGGGTACGTGAAGCTGCGCATCCCGAACGTCCAGGAGGTCCAGGGCGACAGCCGCGCACCAGGAGCCGGCCACGACGTGGACGCGACCGTACGGCACCTGGCGACCGGCACGGAGCGCACCAAGCGCGTCGAGGCGGACGAGAGCGAGCAGTTCGGGCGTACGGACCCCCTCTGCGACGAGAGTCACCCCGACTTCCCGGACAACTGCCGCGAGACCCTCCTCGAACTGCGGGTCGTTCGCTGAGCACCCGGCCGGCCGGCCGGAACGGAGCACCCGGCCGGCCGGACCAGGGTGTCCGGCCGGCCCTCTTTTCAAGGAGACGGCGATGAATGCGTTATGTAGCAGATTCTTAGGACGGACAGCCCTGGTCACCGGCCTGGTGCTCACGTCGGTCGCCCCGATCGGGCAGGCCCGCGCCGCATCGGCTGACCCGCCGCAGGAGTCGGTCTGCGAGCGGCAGGTGGTGCTGGAAGCCTGGGTGACGGGCGGGCTGAACGTCCGCCCGAAGGCGGAGCAGGCGCTGCTCGGCGACAGGGCGGCCGTCTGCGCCTTCCTCGCCGAGCTGCCCAGGCTCGCCGCCTTCGACGATCGCGAGCAGGTCGGCCGCGTCAAGGCGCTCGGCGGTCCCGAGGTGGCCGCCGCCGCCAACGCCGCCCTGCGCTCTGAGCAGCCGGGCGCGGTGGCGGCGTTCCTCGACGGCGGATGGGAGCTGGCCCGCGAGATCGACCTGCGGGCCAGCGTGAACAAGATGAAGGCGGTGGGCGGTCCCGAGGTCAAGGCCGCCGCGAACGCGGTGCTGCGCAACGGCTCGCGCGGCGCGATGGGGGAGTTCATCGAGACGGGGTGGCGGCTGCCGTACCGGATCGACCTGCGGGCCGTCGTCAACCGCGCCATGGCCGAGGGCGGCCCGGAGGTGCAGGCGGCGGTGAACAGGGCGCTGCAGGACGGCAGCCTGGAGATGCAGGAACGGTTCGTCCAGATCGACTGGGGCGTGGCCCAGGCCAGGGACGACGAGAACCAGACGCTGAACGACCTGCGCACCAGCGCCACGGAGGCGACCAGGCGGGCCGCGTTCGAGGCGGTCTCCGCGGTGGCGCAGGCCGAGCGCGCCAAGGCCGAGGCCGCGGCCGCCAAGGCCGAGGCGGAGGAGGCCGAGCGGCTCGCCTCGCTGGCCGGACAGGAGTCGGCGGAGGCGAGGAAGCAGGCGCGGCGGGCGGCCGACGCCGCCGATCGTGCCGCCGCGGCCTCGCGCGTCGCCGTCCAGGCCGCGCGGTCGGCGGCGGAAGCGGCCCGCATGGCGGCCGGTGCGGCGGGACGCGCGGCGACCGCGGCGGCGCGGGCGCACACCAAGTCCGACGAGGCGTGGGCGGCCGCCGCCAGGGCGGAGCTGGACGCGGAGGCCGCGGCCGACGCGGAGGCGTACAACCGGGCGATGCAGCAGGTCGGCCCGGCGCTCACGGCCTGGATGTCGCCCATCGACCAGATCATCGACGTCACCCGGCAGGCGCACGCCGCGGTCGCCGCCGCGAACTCGGCGCGGGCCAACACCGAGGCGGCCGGCCGCGCGGCCGAGGCGGCCGCCCAGCACGCGGGGGTGTCCAGCGCCGAAGCGAAGGCCGCGCTCGCGGCGGCGTCCCGGGCCAGGGCCGACGCGGAACGGGCGAAGGCCGCCACCGCCGAGACCGTACGCCACGCGAACGTCGCCCAGGACGCGGCCGGCAAGGCACGCGACGCGGCGACCCGCGCGGTGTCGTACGCGGAGCAGTCGGCGCGCGCGGCCGCGAGCGCGGCGAGCCACGCGGGCTCCGCCGTCAACGCCGCCGAGCTGGCGACCGAGCACGCGAACAACGCCTTCAAGGCGGCCGAGGACGCGCTGGACGCCGCCGAGACGGCCCAGGACGTCTACAAGGCGGCGCGCGAGGCGGACGAGGAACGCATCAGGAGCGAGTACGAGCTGGAGCTGTCCTTCGCCCGGCACGTCACCGAGCAGGCGGCCAAGGCCAGGCTGCAGGACGCCCGCGGCTTCGACGTACCGATGAAGCGCTATCACACGCCGGAGATCGACGCGCTGATCGCGGAAGCCACAGCGGAGGGCGCCTCGGAGGGCGCCGGCCTCGCGGTGGCGGCCGGCAAGGCGCGGCAGGTGGCCCGCTATTTCGCGACGGTGCCGGGCTCGTGGACCAGCTCCGCCGCCATGGCCGCGCTCGGTGAGGACGACGACGCCCGCGTCGTCGAGTTCGTCAGGAGCGGGCTCGCCGCCGCCGAGGAGCAGGACGACCGTACGACGCTGACCGGGCTCTCGGTCACGCGCAGCCCCGCCATGAGGGCCGCCGCCGAGCGGGCACTCGCCGGCGGGTGGCGTGACGTCGTCGCGTTCCTGGAGGACCCGGACTATCCCGAGCGCGACGCCGAGGACCGGGTGCGGGTCGGCCGGATCCGCGGGGAAGCCGTCGAGGCCGGCGACACGGACACCGCGGAGGCGGCGAACACCGCCCTGCGCTCCGAGGACCCGGATGCGCTGCGCACGTTCCTCGACGTGACGTACAACACCGCGCACGCGATCGACGTCCGCGCCAAGGTCGCCGCCATCGCGGGCGACGACACCAACGGCACCGAGGTGCGCAACGGCGCCAGGGTGGCGCTGGCCGGCACGACCGCGATGCAGGTCGAGTTCCTGGAGGTGGAGCGGCACCGCGCGGCGCAGCGCGACCACGCGACCGCGACCCACAACTTCGTGGCCACCTCCCTGATGATCGAGACCTCGAAGATCGCGGAGCAGGCGGTCGACTTCGCGCGCACCGCGCAGGCCGCCGCCGCGCAGGCGCGCGGGGCGGCGGAAGAGGCCATCGGCTACTCGACCGCCGCGACCCAGGCGGCCGGCCGGGCACGCGAACACGCGACCAACGCCGTGGCCGCCGCGCAGGACGCCGCCCGGTCGGCGGAACGCGCCGCGCAGGCCGTCCGCACCGCCGCCGCCGCGACCAAGCAGGCGCAGGAGTCGGCCGGGCGGGCCTCGCTCTCCGCCCGCTGGGCGCGCGCCTCGGCCGCCTCGGCGGCGCAGGACGCGGCCAGGGCGTTCGCCGCGTACGACACCGCGTACGACGCGCAGATCCGGGCGGGCAACAGCGCCTCGGAGGCGGCCCGCATCGCCGCCGAGGTGTTCGAGCACTACCGGGACGAGGCCAAGGAGAAGCTCGACACGATCAAGGCCGAGTGGTACGGGCACTGCAAGTGGGGGCCGGAGAACGGCCTGCCCACGTACAACGACTGCAACCAGTACGTGGAGGACCTGCTCGACGACCCCAAGGGCCCGCTCAACGACCCGGCCGGCTACGCCGGTGAGCGCGCCGACGCCTGCAGGAAGCAGTTCGTCGGCAAGGCGCTCGACGCGTGCCTGTCGGTCGTCATGAGCCCGCTGTTCTCGTGGGCGAAGCGCGGGATCTCCGACCGGGAGAGCGAGACCCACCGGCTCGCCGAGGAGTACATGGGCCTGACCGCGCTGGACCTGCTCAACGCCATGTCCCAGTGGAGCATCGTGGGCAAGTGCAAGAAGGCGCCCCAGAGCAGCCTCGGCGGCGCGACCAAGAAGTTCAGGGACTGCATCGCCGGAGTCATGGACCTGACCGAGGACCCCAACTGGAACGAGTACTCGAGCCAGTGGAAGGGGACCTTCGTCGAGTCGATGGTCGACCCGGACCTGCGCTTCGCCGAGTACAACTCGATCCTGGGCACCATGTACCTGCAGGAGAACATCCTCGACCGCGCGGTCATCTCGGCGATCTACGAGACCGACCTCGCGATGTCGCTGCTGCGCATCCTGCCCGTCGGGTGCGTCAGGGACGGCGGTGACTGCCCGTACGCGGAGACCGCCGAGCAGCTCAAGGACGTGAGCCGGACGATCAAGCAGCTCAACAACCAGGGCTACATCGTCGACTCGTCGGGACGCGTGCTCGACGCGAACGGCCTGCCGATCGCGACCCTGCCCCCGGCCGACGACCTCGGCGCGTGGGCGAACTACACCGTCGAGAGCGGGCTCCACGACGACCTGCGAGCCCTGGAACAGCGGCTCGACCTGCTGTACCGGCGGGAGTTCGGCGTCCCAGTCCCGCCGCCCGCCCTGCATCTGGAGACGCGGCTCGCGTACCGGGTCGCCACCAAGGAGGTGGCGCTGCAGGACAACACGCTGCGGCTGGTGATGAACAACCCCGGCGGGGTGTGCGACGCGGTCCCGATCGAGGGCGCGGGACCGGACGCGCGGCGGCAGGAGGTGGCCGGCTGCATCCAGGCCGTCAAACTGCTGCTCCCGGCGGGCACCACCATGGTCATCTATTACCCGAACCCGGACAGCCCATCAGAACTCCTGGAGGTCACTGTCCACGGCACCGGTCGCTGGCTGGATTGACCCGTGCCGGGGCCCTGCCACGGGCGCTGCTCATGGCCGCTGCTGACGGCCCCGCCGGCTCATTGCCCGGCGGGGCCGTCAGCCCGGTGACGGCGCCTCATCCGCGTCCGCGCCCGGCGGCTCGGTGACCCGGCTGCGGGTTTCCGCCTGAGGCCGGTCCGAGACGTAGGGACGGACCCGCGACTTGGCGAAGCTGCTGCTCTCGAAGTCGTGATGCCCGGGCCGCAGCGTCTGTGCCTTCGCAAGGCCGAACGTCGTGGCGGCCACGGTTCCGGCCGTCGCCCTGAGGGACGCCTCCTTCGCCTCCCGCAGCTGCGACTCGCACGTGTCCCGCAACCCGCGGAACTCCTCCCGCAGCTCCTGCGCCTCCTTCTCCGCGCACTCCAACCGGCTCCGCAGGCTCTCCACCTCGGCCCGCAGGCACGTCGTCTCGGCGTCCTGGTCACCCCGCCTGGCCGTCTCCAGGCGCTTGACGAGATCGCGCCAGGCGGCCCACTGCTCACGCGGCACGTCCAGCGCATAAAGAATGCCGATGAGATGACAGGTCTTGGGCTTTCGCTTTTCCTTGAACAACCTCTGCAGCGTGGACGTGCTGACGACGCTGGCCGCAGAAAGCTCCTTGTCCCGGTTTCCGCGGACCATATTCTCATGCAAGTTGCGCAGACTCTGCCGGGTTTTTGTCGCCCGTATCGCACTCAGCAGGGCATAGGCCTCCGCCCAGGTCTTGATGGCGCTTAAGTCGTCGCTCGCTTCATTTTCGCACATAGCACGAGCACTACTCCTTCCCTCGTAGTGCGGCATGGGACGGCCATGCGGATGGCGGGCCTCGATCGTAGCGACCGGCAACCGGCGGACGAGCCTCCGCGACCCTGGGCCCAGCGTCTCATTTAGTCTCAGATTGACTCCCGACCTTACGATACTTCGTCCCGAAGCGTCCCCACGGAGGTTCGCCCCAATCCACGAGCACCCAAATCGGCGAGGGCTTGACTTGATGCGTCCCATCCGCACCCGAAGCCTGGCGCCCCACCCGCGGCTGCGTTTCACTGAGGGCTCGTCAAACCCCTATGAGAAAGGCGAGCATCGCCATGCGTGGAAATTTCCGCAGAACCTTGGCCGTGCTTCTCCTGGTCGCCGGAGCTGCGCTGATCGCTCTTGCTGTCATCGACCCCACTTTGGTCATTGTCGCGGGCGCCCTCGCCGCCGTGATCGCCGCCATAGTCGCCACATATCGAGCCTTCAGCGAAGGAGACGAGAACAACGTGAAACGATAGGTCAGCATCAGGGAAGGTCGTATCTCCTCCTGATGGAGGCTTCTTCTTCCGAGATTTCGGGAGGAGTGCGGCCGCGGCCGACCACCTGCCGCTCATCATGATCGCTCGCCCGGAGGCCCGGGCCCGGCCGGCAGGGTGAGTTGAGCGTCGAACTGCCGGGCGGGGCTGTCAGGCGGTTTCGCGGGGGTTGTAGAGCATGATCCAGTGGTCGCTTTCCGGATCGTGCAGTAGCTCGATGTCGAAGTCGAGCCAGCCCCTGGTCGGGTGGTGTACGCGTTTCGCGGCTGAGCGGAGGGCGCCCACTTCGCCGCGGGCCCAGGCGGTGCGGAAGGTGGTGCTGGTGGTCCACAGCTCGGTGAACAGGGACTGGAGGTAGTCGTCGGCCGGGTAGCGGCCCAGTGCCGAGCGGAGCTCGGCCGTGGCCACTCGGGTGAGGTGTTCGGTGCCCGCGTCGCCGAGCACCTCGCACAGCGCGGTGGTGGCGGTGAAGCACTGGTGGACGATATTGCGGGCGTAGCGGCCGCCGGCCGGCAACGGGCCGAAGAGGGCCGCGGCGGCGGCGTTGCGGGCCAGCAGGTCGAGGCGCCCGTCGTGGACGGTGATCGGCAGGGTGTCGTCGAGGCGGCGGAGCAGCCGCTGGAGTCCTGGGCGGATCTCGGTGTCGGGGGTGTGCGTCTCGGGCGGGGGTTCGCCGGCCAGCCGGTACAAATGGTCTCGTTCGGCGGCGGACAGTGCGAAGACGCGCGCCAGTGCCGCCAGGATCTCGCGGGAGGGGCGCGGTGCCCGGCCCTGTTCGAGGCGGGTGTAGTAGTCGACGGAGATGCCGGCGAGCTCGGAGAGCTCCTGGCGCCGTAGCCCCGGGACCCTCCGGTGGGAGGTCCGCCCGATGCCGGGCCGGTCCGGGGGCGTCATCGCGGCGCGCCGGCCGCGCAGGAACTCCCCGAAGTCCGCCCGGTCGTTTTTCGGCATCTGTCCATTGTGTCCGGCCGGGGGCCCGGGTGGGTGGCTCTGCCGGTACCAGGCACGACGCGGTCTTCCTCGTACGCCCCGCGTCCCGCCACAGTCGGTCGCAGACCACGGGCGCCGGCAGGCCCGCGCCCCCATACCGAGCGTCGAGGCAGCGGCCGCGCGGGTGGAGGGCCTCCTCGACGCGGGAGAGCTGCCCCCGCTGCACGGCGTCGTCTGCAACGCCGGAGTGCACCTCTCCAACGCCCTCACGACGAGCGCCGACGGCTACGAGCTGACCTTCGCGGTCAACGTCATCGCCACCCACGCTGCTCAGACGGCTGCACGCGCACCTCAGGAAGCCGGCCCGCATCGTCGTCACGGTCAGCGACGCCCACTTCGGCGACCTGCGCCACACGGGCGGCACGATGCCGGCGCCGCACTGGGCGGGCCCCGAGATCGTCTCCAGGCCCGGCGCCTTCGACCGTCCCGCCCGCATCAGGGCGGGCCGCCGCGCGTACACCACCAGCAAGCTCGGCGGCATCCACCTGGTGCACGAGTGGGCCCGCAGGCTGCCCGACGGCATCGACATCGTCTCCTACAACCCGAGCCTGGTGTCGGGCACCGGCCTCGCCAGGGACGCCGGACGCACCCTTCAGCTCGTCATGACGTGGATCGTCCCGTTGCTCCTGGTCACCCCGCTCGTCGACACTCCGCGAGCCGCGGGCGGCAGGCTCGCGGACGTCGTGCTCGGCCGCACCCACGCCCCCACCGGCTCCTACGTCCACCGCGACAGGGTCGCGCGGTCGTCCGCCGAGTCCTACGACGCCGCGCGCGAGGAGGAGTTGTGGGACTGGCTGGAGCAGGTGTGACGGGCCGCCGCGAGGGATCTGTGGGGGTCGGGGATCCATGTGGCGCCGATCACGTTCGTTGTGTGCATTCGTCCACAGTTGATCTGCGTGGGTCTCCGTAATGTCCCTGTCAACGGATCACACCGACGACGGGGAGGAACCCGACATGCGTAAGACTCTGGCGATCGCTGCTCTTGCCGGTTCGATGGCTGTCACCGGTCTGGCGATGACGGCGCCGGCTCAGGCTTCGACGGGGACGTCCTGGGGGAAGGTGTTCTCCAGCGACCACAAGGCGTACACGTTCGGTAAGACGTGGCAGTCGGGTGGCAAGGTGTTCACGAAGTGGTACGGGGTGGACAAGCGGGGCGGGAAGAAGGGCTGGGTCTGGTTCGAGGTGTACCAGAACGGTCACTGGACGAAGTTCAACAAGGCGTGGGACGGCAAGGTCGTGGGCACGTGGAGCGGGCACGGGATCAAGAAGGTCTACACGTTCACCTGCTGGGCCGGGAAGTTCGACAACTGCGGCAAGAAGTACCGCATCTACTGAACGCACTCCACGACGTCGTCCCGCAGCCCGAGGCGGCTCTCGTACACGCCGACCTTGTGAGTGATCAGCTCGAGGCACTCGTCCAGCTCGTGCATCCGCGCGAGCACCCGTTCCCGATGCCGGCGGAGCACCTCCAGCCGCTCCGCCTCGTTGCCCTGGCCCGCCCTGACCAGCTCGGTGTAGCGCCGGATGTCGGTCAGGGGCATGCCGGAGGCCCGCAGCCGGATGCAGACGCCCAGCCAGTCGACGTCGTCCTCGCTGTAGACGCGGTGCCCGGCGCTGCCCCGGCGTACCGGCTGGGCCAGCAGTCCCTCGCGCTCGTAGAAGCGCAACGTGTGAGTGCTGAGACCGGTGCGCTCGGCGACCTGGCCGATGCTCAGACCTGACATCCCGTCAGTTTGACTTAGAGTCGGCTCTAAGATCTACGGTCGCGAAGTATGAGATATCGCATTCTCGGCGGCACCGGCATGGAGGTCAGTGCCTACTGCCTCGGCACGATGATGTTCGGCGCGGCCGGCAACCCCGACCACGACGACAGCATCCGCATCATCCACAAAGCGCTCGACCACGGCATCAACTTCGTCGACACCGCCGACATGTACTCGGCGGGCGAGTCCGAGGAGATCGTGGGCAAGGCGCTGCGCGGCCGGCGGGACGACGTGGTGCTGGCGACGAAGGTGCACTTCCCGATGGGGGAGGGGCCCAACAGGGGCGGCAACTCGCGGCGGTGGATCGTCCGCGAGGTGGAGGCGAGCCTGCGGCGGCTCGGCACGGACTGGATCGACCTGTACCAGATCCACCGTCCCGACCACAGGACGGACATCGAGGAGACCCTGGGCGCGCTGACCGACCTCGTACGCCAGGGCAAGATCCGCGCCTTCGGCAGTTCGGCCTTCCCCGCGCACGAGACGGTCGAGGCGTACCACGTGGCGAGGCAGCGCGGGCTGTACCGGTTCCGCACCGAGCAGCCGCCGTACAACATCCTGGCCCGCGGCATCGAGGGGGACGTGCTGCCGACGGCGCAGCGGCTCGGCATGGGCGTGCTCACCTACAGCCCGCTGGGCTGGGGTTTCCTGACCGGCCGCTACCGCAAGGGGCAGGAGATCGACCTGTCGCGGGGCCGCGCCGCGCGGGCGCCGCAGCGGTTCGACCCGTCCATCCCGGTCAACGCGGCCAAGCTGGAGGTCGTCGAAGAGCTGGTGAAGCTGGCGGACGAGCTCGGCCGCACGCTGCCCGAGCTGGCGATCGCCTTCGCCGCCGCGCACCCGGCGGTCACCTCGGTCATCCTCGGGCCGCGCACGATGGAGCAGCTGGAGGGCCTGCTGAAGGGCGCCTCGCTGGTGCTCGACGACGCCGTGCTCGACCGGATCGACGAGCTGGTGCCGCCCGGCACGAACGTCTACCACCCGGTCGGCCTTTGGAGCCCCGCCCCGCTGACCGACGCCGCCCTGCGCCGCCGCCCGGTCGGGGACCGCGCGGCCGGCTGATCTCCTTCGGGATCGCCGCTTGACGCCTGCGGTGGCCAGGTTGGTGGTTAGGCTTTCGTCCGTACCGGATCGGCGGGAGCGAGGTGGCACGCGTGACGCAGGCGGCGGCGTTGCTGCGTCGCTTCGGGCGCCGGTACGCGGCCGTCGTCCGGCTGGCCACGGCGGCGCCGATCTGCGCGATCGCGCTGTTCCGCGCCGCGCCGGAGAACCTGCCCGCCACCGTCGCCGTGGTCGCCGTCGCGGCGGTGTGGACCTGCGCGTACGCCGGATGGCTCACCTGGGGCAGGGGCGAGGCGCTCGTGGCGCTCGACGTCGCCGTCCTGCTGGGCCTGTCGGCGTCGGTCTGGTGGACGGACGCGATCGCGGACACCAACACCGGGTGGCTGCGGCTGCTGGTGCTGTTCATGTGCGTCACCTGCCAGTGGCACACGACGGCGCCGGTGGGCGTCGCCGCGGCCCTGCTGACGTCGGGCGGGCTGGTGGCCGCCGTCGCCGTCACCGGCGCCGCGGACGGCGACCTGATCATGGGCCTGCTGTGGACGCCGGCCGCCGCCGCGCTCTCCCGCCTGGCCTGGACCTTGGTACGCCGCTCCGCCCGCCGCGCCGACCTCGCCGTGGCCGAGGCGGCACGGGTACGCGGCGCGTCGCTGGTGGCCGCGGCCGTCCGCGCCGAGGAGCGCGAGTTCGCCGCCTCCCTGCACGACACGGCGGCGACGACCCTGCTGATGGTCGGCGTCGGCCAGGTACGCTCCGACGCCCCCTGGCTGCCCGCCCAGGCCCGCAGGGACCTGGAAAGGCTCAGAAGCTCCCACGGCGAAGGCGCGGCCGCCTCGCGCGCCGACCTCGTGACGATGCTCCGCGCCGGCCTCGACGCCGTGCCCCTGACCGTGGAGTTCGACGGGCCAGGCGAGCTGCCGCTGCCGTACGAGGCCGCGCGCGCCCTCGCCGACGCGGCGGGGGAGGCGCTCACCAACGTCCGCCGGCACGCGGGCGTCACCCGGGCCACGATCCGGCTCACCGGCGACGCCCGCGAGCTGCGTCTCGACATCGCCGACCAGGGGGCGGGCTTCGATCCGGACGCGCTCCCGGCCACCAGGTACGGCCTGCGCGAGTCCGTACGCGGCCGGCTGGCCCGCATCGGCGGCACGGCCACGATCACCTCGGCGCCCGGCGAAGGCACCCTGGTACGTCTGGAGTGGCGCTCCGATGATGGCTGACCTGATCGAGGGCGCGTTACGCCACGGCCTGCGCGTCGCGACGCTGCTCGCCGCCTCGGCGATCGTCCTGGGTCTCGGCCTGTCCAACCTGCTGCGCGACCTCGACCGCCACGAGTACGCGCTGGCCCAGTTCGGCGCCATGGCGGCGCTCGCGGTCGTGCTGGCCGGCGAAGTGGCCCTGTTCCTGCGCGGGCGCTCGTGGGACCGGCTCAGGGCGCCCGCCATCGCCGTTGTCATGGGCGCGACGATCCTGTCGTACGCGACCATGCCGCACCGGGCCAACCTGTCCTCGGTCGACTGGGTGTTCGGCGCCGCGAACTGGGTGGGCGTGGTCGTCCTGCTCGACCGGCCGCTGCGGTCCTGCCTGGCGTTCCTGCTGGCCCACGAGGCGACCGCGCTGCTCAACCTGCTGCTGTTCGGCGTGCCGACGCAGGCGGCGCTGGCCAGGTTCGCCACCGGGTCGGTGAGCGTGGTGGGGTTCCCGCTGTGCCTCGCGGTGATGGCGGCGATCGTCCGGCGGCTCGGCCAGGTCGCGGCGGACGCGCACGCGGAGGCCGAACGGGTCCGCGTCGCCGAGGAGGCCACCGCGCAGGCGCACCGGCTCAGGCTGGCCCGCTACGACGAACTGTCGGCGAGCACGGTGCCGCTGCTCGAAGGGCTGGCCGGCGGCTCGCTCGACCCCGGGGACCCCGGCGTGCGGAGGCGCTGCGCGATCGAGGCGGCCCGCATGCGCCGGCTGTTCGCCGAGGCCGACTCCGTCGCCGACCCCCTCTGGCACGAGCTGCGGCACTGCGCCGACGTGGCGGACCGCAAGGGGGTCGCGGTCGAGCTGGACGCGCGGGGCTCGTGGCCGGTTCCGCCCGTGGCCGTACGCCGCGACCTCACCGAGGCCGTCCTGACCGTCCTCGCCACGGCCTCGTCGCGGGCCCGGGTCACCGTGGTCGGCGGCGACGACCAGGTGTCGGTCAGCGTCGTCGCCGACGGTGACGAGGTGGCCGCGCCGCGGCCCGCGTCGGACGGCGTCCTCGTCGAAGCCCTGCGGCACGGTGACCTGATCTGGATGGAGGCCACATGGCAGCTGACGACCGCGTGATCACCGCCGTCATCGTGGACGACCACGCGGCCATCGCCGTGGGGGTCGGCGTCTGGTGCGCCGCCGCCGTGCCGCCGATCCGGCTCATCGACGCGGGCGACCGGCTCGCCGACGTCTGGACGGGGCCGGGCGCCGACGCCGACGTCGTGATCTTCGATCTGGAGCTGGTGCCCGGCATGCCCGACTTCGGGGAGCTGCGCCGGCTGGTGGACAGCGGCCGGCGGGTGGTCGTGTACTCCCAGCACATCGAGGACAGCATCGCCATCAAGTGCGTCGATCTGGGCGCGCTGGCGTACCTGACCAAGCGGGAGGGGCCCGAGCACCTGGTGCCGGCCATCCAGGCCGCCGCGCGCGGCGAGGCGTACACGACGCCGTCGCTGTCCGGGGCGTTCATCGCCGACACCTCCGCCGAGCGGCCGCGGCTGTCGCAGCGGGAGGCGGAGGTGCTGCGGGCGTGGTTCGTCTCCTCCTCGAAGGAGCTGGTCGCGGCCAAGCTCAACATCGGCGTCAAGACCGTCGACACCTACATCACGCGGGTCCGCGTCAAGTACGCGAGCGTGGGGCGCGCCGCCCGTACCAAGAGTGACCTGGTCAGCCGGGCGCTCGACGACGGGCTCATCACGCTCGCCGAGCTGAACGACAAGGTGTAGGGCGTTCGCCGGACAGTACCCCGCCCGACACGTCCCTAAGGTGGTGGCCGTGCGGGTCGCCGCCGCATGGGGGAGCGGCGGTCCGGACCTGTGGAGTCATGCGCGCGCTTCCCCCTGGCACACAGAGATCCACACCTTCCCTCCAGTATGAACAGGGGGCTCTGATGGGGCTGGAGATCAACGTTCTGGGGCCGTGGGAGGTCCTGGCCGACGGCGAGCCCGCCGTACTGACCGGAAAGCGGCGGGTCGCCGTGCTGACGCAACTGGCGCTGAACGCCGGGCATACCGTTTCGGCCGAGCGTCTGCGGGGGCAGATCTGGGGCGACAGCGCGGCGACGACGGCCGGCAAGCAACTGCACATCGTGGTGTCCAAGCTGCGGGAGGCGCTGCTGCCCGAGGTCATCGTGACCGTGCCCGGCGGCTACCGGCTCGACCTGCCGCGCGAGTCCGTCGACGTCCACCGCTTCACACAGCTGACCCGCCAGGCGCGCGCCGCCCACCGGCGCGGCGACCTCGCCGCCGCCGACCGGCTCTACCACCAGGCGCTGGGCCTGTGGCGGGGCGACGCGCTGGTCGGCATGACCGACGCCTGGGCGCAGGCCGAGTCCGCCCGCCTGGAGACGGAGCATCTGGCCGCAGTGGAGGAGCACGTCGACGTACGGCTGGCGGCGGGGCAGCACCACGAGGTCGTGTCCGCGCTCACCGCCCACGTCGAGGCCCATCCGCTGCGCGAACGGCCGCGCGCCCAGCTCATGCTGGCGCTGTACCGCGCCTCGCGGACGTCCGAGGCGCTGGAGGTCTACCGGGAGACCCGCCGGGCGCTGGCCGACGAGCTCGGCATCGAACCGGGTCCCGCGCTGCGCCGCCTGCACCAGGCCGTACTCCACCGGGACCCGGCGCTGGACCTGCCACGCCGGCGAGTGCCGCCGGCCGGACCCGCCGGACCAGCCGTACCCCGGCCGGCGGCCGGGGCGCCCGGGCACTCGTCCGGCCGCGTGGTTCCCGCCGAGCTGCCCCCGGATGTCCGCACCTTCATCGGGCGCACCGCCGAGGCCGCCTGCCTGCGCGACACCCTCACCTTCGCCCAGCCGGGGCTGCCCGCCGTCGCGGCGGTGCACGGGCCGCGCGGCGTGGGCAAGTCCACCCTGGCGATCCACGTGGCGCACGCGGTGGCCGACCTGTTCACGGACGGCGTCATCTACGTCGACCTCCGCGCCACCACCCGGTCGGTGGGGCCGTACGAGGTCCTGTGCCGGTTGCTGCGCTCGCTCGGGCTGGACGGCGCAGCCGTGCCGCCGGCGCTGGAGGAGGCCGCGGCCCGCTACCGCTCGCTGACCTCGGCGCGCAACCTGCTGGTCGTCCTCGACAACGCGCTCGACGCCGACCAGGTACGGCCGCTCATCCCCGCGGGCACACGCTGCGCGGTGATCGTCACCAGCCGCCGGATGCCGGCCACCCTGGACAGCGCGAGCCACCTGCGGCTGACCGCCCTCGACACGGGCACCCGCGAGCCGGCCAGGGACACCGGCTGGTGCGTGGTGAAGCGCCTGGCCTGCCGCCACGCGGACATCCTGACACCTCAGCGGGTGTGACCGGGCCGGCTGGTCCGGCGAGAGCAGTGAAGGAGGCGGCCCGCCGTGCGCGGGCCGCCTCCTCCGTACGAGGTCAGCCGATGGCCGTGATCCGCCAGTTGACGCCGATCTGGTAGCGGGCGCCGAAGCGGCCGTCGTCCCTGCCGGGATAGACCCACAGCGTGCCCTTGCCGTCGACGGCGACCAGGTCGGTCCTGCCGTCACCGCTCAGGTCCATGGCCACGGGCTTGTAGCTGCTCCACCCGGTGCCGGACTGGCTGCGGGCGGCGAGGGTGACGCCGTTCGCGCTGGTGTTGGCGTAGAACCAGAGCTCGCCCTTGCCGTCGATGGCCATGACGTCGGCGCGGCCGTCCCCGGTGAAGTCGGCGGGGAAGAGGCGGTGGGCGGACCAGCCGCTGTTGCCGATCTGGGTCTTGCCGCCGCCGTTCGGGTAGTAGTACAGCTTGCCGTCCGACTTCTTGATGCCGAACAGGTCGGCGTGCGGGGAGTCGTCGGCGTTGCCCGCGCCGTGCGTGTAGCCGCCCCAGCCGGTGCCGATCAGCTTGCGGCGGGCGGAGGACAGCTTCCCGCCCTCATTGGGGTACAACCACATCTCGCCGTCCGCGTCGATCATGGCGACGTCGGCCAGGCCGTCGGCCTCCCAGTCGGTGACGATCCACCTCAGGGAGCCCCATCCGGTGCCGATCTTCACCCGGTCGGCGCCGCTGACGGTGTTCATCCCCGAACCGCCCCAGTTCGGATACATCCACAGGTCACCGTTGCCGTCGGTGATGATGACGTCGTTGCGGCCGTCCCCGTCGAAGTCGTGGGTGTTGCGCTCGGGGGTGAGCGCGGGCCTGTTCCACGCCTTGAGCGTGGACAGCACGCCGTCGAAGTGGCCGCCGAGGCTCGTGGCGCCGGTCTTGTGCGCGCCCGCGCGCAGCGCGCCGGTCGCCTCCCACTTCGCGGTGTGGCGCATGCCGGCCACGTTCCTGCCGTCCACCCAGAGGACCATGACGCCGGTGGCGGCCTGGTACGTCACGGTGGCCTGCGACCAGGCGCCCGCGGGGGCGCTGCCGGTGGGCGCGCTGACGGTGTCCCAGACGGGGCTCGCCACGTCGGACCTGCTCATGGCGAAGTGCCAGGCGTCGTTCTCCACCCAGAGCTTGAAGCCGGCGGTCCTGGTGCCGTCCTGGGAGAGGACGGTGCCGCCGGTGCCGGGCTTGGCGCGGGCGCTGATGCTGAAGTCGGCGTCCGTGGCGACTGCGGGGCCGGCGGCGGCGAGGGTCGCGGCGCCGTTCAGCCGCACGGCCGGGCTGTAGGTGTCGCCGGTCGTCCAGGTCGCGCCGGCGGTGGCGGTCAGCGGGCGGCCGGTCCCGGTGAAGGCGCTGTCGGCGACCGTGCCCACAGGGGAGCCTGAAGCGGCGGCCGGGGGCGGGTCGGCCAGGGACCAGGTGTGGTCCGCGTCCCCGGTGACGGCGGTGCCCCAGGTCCCGAGGTCGTCGGTACGCGCGGCGGTGAGCGCGCTGCCGTTCCCCTCCGTATCGGGGCAGCCGGCCTGGCCCGCCTGGCTGAGCACGGCGACGAGCCCGCCGTCGTGCAGCACGGGCGCGCCGGCCATGCCGCCGCACACCAGCGGTCCCGACGCGGCGCTCAGGGTCGTCGCGGTCGCCTCGGTGAACGTGACAGGAACGCTGTGCTGCCGGTCGGTGGTCCAGTCCCCGTCCGTCGCGGTACGGCCGTGGCCGACGGCGGTCAGCTCGGCGCCGGTGGGCGCGGCGGTGGGCGCGGTGCTGGCCGGCGGGATCACGGTGACCCCGTTGATCGGGGCGGCCAGCCGGGCGAGCACCACGTCGCGGCCGGGCCTCGGGCTCAGCCAGTCGACCTCGGCGGCGTCCCTGCCGGGCAGCGTGACGTGGGTCGTCGCGGCCGGCGGGCTCTCGGTGAGCTGAGGGTCGTTCGGATCGGCGGCGAAGCAGCTCGCGGCGCTGATCACCCAGCGCGGCGCGACCAGCGTCGCGGTGCACTCGCGGCCCTGCGTGGAGAGCCTGCCGATCGCCGCCTGCTCGCCGGTGACGGGCGCGGGCGCGGTTCCGGTCCTGAGCTGCAGCAGCATGGTCGGCGACGCCTCCGGGTCGGCGCCCAGGCCCACCTGCGTGCTGCCGTGGGGGTCCACGTCGATGGTGAGCTGCTCGCCCTCGTCGCTGCGCAGCTTCGCGGTCACCTCGTGGCCGGTGCCCTCGCGCTGGCCGTCGCCGCGGATCTCGTACACGCCGGGGACTTCGAGGTTCAGTACGCCGGTCGGCCCGGTGACGCGGAAGCACACCCGGCCGATGCCGTCGGAGCCGATGGCCTCGTCCGTCGTCCAGATTTTCAGCAGGCCGATGTCGCCCTCTGGCGGCGTGGCGCAGTCGGCCAGCACGATGTGGCCGTCGCCGGAGATGAGCCGGACGTTCTGCGCCTCCAGGATCTCGGCCGCACCCGGATAGGGGTGGACGTCGCCGCCGACCAGCGACGGCGGCGAGATCGCGGACGCGCCGGCCGGAGCAGGGCCGGCGACGACGGATAAGGACGCGGTCATCGCCGCGACGACGCCCAGCGTCGCCCAGCGCGATGGAGCACTCATGATCACACCTCCGGTGGCTGCGGGCACGAAAAGGGAGGCTAGAGACGCCCGGTATGTCGGCGGTATATCCCGCAATATCGGGTCTTGTCCGGTCTTCCGGCACCGTGTGACACTCCGCAAGCTGATCGTTCTTCAGCGCTTCCCCTGTGTGCGAATCCTCGACTGGCGACGGAGGCTGAGTGTGCGTACCTGGAGACCGACGATGAGGGGACGGGCGCGCTTAGGGCCGGCCCGCCGGCGAGCGGCGATCGCGACCGTCGCCGCCCTGACCCTGCTGACCACCCTGCTGCGGGTGCCGCCGGCGCACGCCGACCAGCAGGCGGAGCCCGACCGTTCGCACGTGGTGCTCGCCTGGCAGGAGGGCGGCCCGCAGGTCCGATCAGCGGCTGAGGCGGCGCTGCTCGGCCCGGACGAGCAGGTCAGCGCGTTCCTCACCGAAGGATGGGAGGAGGCCAGGCGCCAGGACGAGCGCGACAGCCTCACCAACGTCATCGCGAACGGCGGCCCGTCCCTGCGCGCCAAGGCCCAGGCCGCCCTGGACGCCGACGCGGCGGGCGACCGGGACGCGATCAGCACGTTCCTGACGAGCGGCTGGCAGGCGCCGGCGGACATCGACCTGCGGGTGTCGGTCAACCAGCTGATGAGCGAGGGCGGCGAGCAGCTCAAGCAGGCCGCGCAGGACGCCCTGGACTCGGGGGACAGCGAGAGGCTCGAGAAGTTCCTGGAGTCGGGCTGGCGCACGCAGTGGAACACCGACCAGCGGCTGCGCGTCAACCAGGCCATCAAAACCGGCGGCGAGAACGTCCAGGCCGAGGGCCAGAAGGCGCTGGACGCGGGGACCCCGGAGGCGCTGGAGGCGTTCTTCGCCTACGGCTGGGCGGTGGCGTCGGCGCGCGACGACGAGACCGCGACGCTGGAGGAGCTGCTCCAGCAGACGGAGGCGGCCGGCGTGGTGGCCGAGCAGGAGACTGTCAGCGCCACCGCCGAGGCCGCCCGCGCCGAGGACGCCGCGCAAGCGGCCCGCCGGTCGGCGGCGGAGGCCGCGGCGGCCACCAAGGCCGCGCGCGAGAACGCCACAGAGGCGAAGAGGCAGGCCAAGCGGGCCGCGGTCGCGGCCGAGAAGGCGGCGGACGCGGCACGCGTGGCCGTGCAGTCCGCGGCGGCGGCCAACCGGGCGGCCCGTGCCGCCGCCACCGCCGCGGCACGGGCCGCGCAGATGGCGTCGAAGGCGAACCAGAGGGCCTCAGAGGCGTACCGGGCGGCGGCCTCGGCCTCCGTGGACGCCGACAAGGCGGACACCGCACGGCAGGCGGCGGGCGCGGCCATGCGGATCGCCCAGGAGACGGAAGAGGCCGCACTCAAGGTGACCGCGGCGGCCAAGGCACTGGAACAGGGCAAGAACGCCATCAAGTCCGCCAGGAACGCGGCCGAGCACGCCGTGCAGGCGGCCGTGGCCAACGACGAGGCAGTCAGGTGGGCCCAGGCCGCGGGGGCCGAGGCCGGGGAGGCGGTCGCCGCCGCGGCGCGGGCGCGGGCCAACGCGGAACGGGCCGTCAGGGCGGCGCGGGCGGCCGAGAACCATCTCCAGACGGCGCTCGACGCGGCGTACAAGGCACGCGACGCCGCCCAGCGGGCGGCGGCCAACGCCAACGCCGCGGCCGTCGCGGCGCTCGACGCCGCCAAGCACGCCGGCGACGCGGCGAAGGCGGCCGAACGCGCCACCGCGCACGCCAACGCCGCCATCGACGCCGCGCACGAGGCGCTGGAGACCGCGACGCAGGCGAACGCCGTGTACGAGGCGGCGCGCGTCGCCGACGCCGAGCGCCTGGCGGTCGCCAAGGAGGAGGGCCTGGAGAACGCCAGGGTCGCCAACGTCACCTACGAAAAGCATCAGCGGCTCGCCGACTGGGACGCCGACCAGGCCGCCAAACGGGACGAGGAGACCGACCGGCTCATCGCCGTGGCGAAGAACCCGGCCACCGAACGAGCCGAGGCGGTCGCGGCGGCCCGCAAGGCCGCGCTCAACCTGGCGAGCGGCCAGGGCGCCTGGACCAGGGAGTCGGCGCTGGCGGCGCTGGGCAGCCCCGACGACCTCGTGCTGGAGTTCGTCCGTACCGACCTGGCCGAGGCCGTGGCCCAGGACAACCGGCTCGCGGTGATGAGCCTGTCGATCTCCGAGGACGACGACCTCGCCGCGGCGGCCAAGACCGCGCTGGACGGCGACGACACGGCGGTCGCGACCTTCCTGCGCACGCAGAACTACCCCGGCCGCTACAGCGCGGACCGGCTGAAGGTCAACCAGATCCTGTCCGCCGCCCAGGAGGCCGGCGACGTCGTGCTGGCGGAGCGGGCGCAGCAGGCCTTGGACGCCGAGACGCCGCAGGCGCTGCGGGACTTCCTGGAGACCGGCCGGTACACCGCCGAGGCCATCGGCAACCGGGTGCGCGTCAACCAGATCCTGGCCGACGAGGACAGCGGCCCTGAGCTGAAGGCCGCCGCCCAGGTCGCTCTGGAGGGGCCCGCGCCCGGCCTGCGGATGTTCCTCGACACCGGCCGGTACACCGCGGCCGAGCGGGACTACGAGAGCGCGACCCACCTCGCCGTGGTGGCCGGGCTGCTCAAGAAGATCCACGAGGGCGCGGAGACCGCCCTGCAGCACGCGTACGAGGCGCAGCGCGTGGCGGCCGAGGCCCGTGAGGACGCCGGGCAGGCCGCGTCGTACGCCCAGCAGGCCCTCGACTCGGCCAAGCGGGCCTCCCAGTACGCCCAGCAGGCCGCGAGCCACGCCCAGCAGGCCGCCACCTCGGCCCAGAAGGCGTCACAGTCGGTCAGGACCGCCCGCGAAGCGGCGACCAGGGCCAACACCTCGGCCCGCAGTGCCGTCCGGTCCGCCACCTGGGCGATCACCTCGCAGCAGAAGGCCATCCAGGCCGCCAACCGGGCCGGCAACGCGGCCAGGACGGCGCACAAGGAGGCGCTGCGAGCCGGTTCCAACGCCAAGGCCGCCCTCGCAGCGGCCGCGGCGGCCTCCGACGCGGTGCGCGAGGCCGCCATCGTCCAGGCTTACATCTGCGCCGACACGTACAACACCACGCCGTTCGAGGACCTGGAGAAGCTCTACGGCCAGGAGGGCCAGTACGTGCAGAACTGCGCGGACAACTACCTGGGCTCCTCCGAGGACCTGGCCGTCCGGGCGTACATCAACTCCGCCTTCTGCGACATCTACGACAAGGACGGCCAGGACTACCAGAACTGCATCAATTCCGTCCTGGATCCCGGGTTCCAGGTGACGCAGAGCCTCAACGTCACCTTGCGGGCGATCCAGTACGGCAACGCGCTGATGCTCGCCGCCGGCATGCCCGCCCTCATCGGCTGCGCCGTCACCTTGGTCTGCGGCACGGTGATGACGATCGGCGAGGTCGGCCTGGAGATCTACCGCCTCGTCATGGGCGACCAGTCGCTGGGCAAGACGCTGCTCAACATCGGCACGATCGCCCTCACCGAGCTGGCCTTCTACGGCGTCGGCAAGCTGATCAGCGGCGGCCTCCGCGCCATCAAGAACGCCGGCAAGGCGGCTCTCGGGAGATCGACGGCGTTGTCCGAGGTCCGCATCGGCTTGATCAGGAACCGCCACCAGCTGGTGCTCGCCGAAGTGCAGGCCATGCTCAGGGGCGACTACAGCACCGGCAAGAACACCGCCTTCTTCTGGTCCGGCCGTACGGAGACGGGACCCGAGCAGTACCGCAACGCCGGCCCAGAAGAGGCCGCGGGCATCGCGAGGGAGGAGGGCGGCACCACGCTCGAGATGCTCATGGACGGCCGCGGGATCCCGCAGGCGAACGCGAAGAATCCGGAGTGGGACCCCGCCGAGATGCCGTGGGACAAGATCAAGGAGGAGGTGGACCAGGCGTGGGACCGCATCTCCCTGCTCTACGCCCGCAACGCCTCCGGCGAGGTGAAGGTGGTCCTCGGTCAGAGCCTTCGTGAGGACGCCGTCTGGTTGCGCCAGGAGTGCGGTGCACTCCTTGCCAACCCCCACGTCACCAAGATCACCGCGATCGACCTGGTCACCAAGGTGACTAGAGAGATCACCAAGAAGTCCGAGTGCGTCCCGATCACCACCTCGTCGGTGTCCCTGGCCGCCTGACAGGGGCGTCTGGCACGGGGGCCTGGCAGGGGCCGCGTGGCCGTCGCACGACCGGCCACGCGGCCCCCGTTGAGGTGGTCAGATCCAGCCTTGCTGCTTGGCGAGGAGGGCGCCCTGAAAGCGGTTCGCGGCGCCCAGGCGTTCCAACAACGCGGCCACGTGCCGCCGGTACGTCCGCAGGCTCACCCCCATCTCCCTGGCCGCCACCTCGTCCTTGCGGGTGCTGGCCAGCAGGTACAGCACGCGTCGTTCCCGGGGGGTGAGCCCGGGGGCGGGGCAGGGTTCGAGGTCCTGGGCGTGCGACCAGACGCGTTCGAACAGGTCCGCCATCGCCGCCACCACCCCCGCCTGCGAGATGAGCAAGGCGCTGTCGCCGCCGGGCTCGCTGGGGACGAAGACCACCGCGCGATCGACGATCACCAGCTGCTGACCGTCGTCGTCCACGAGCCGGTGGTGGTCGCCCGAGCGGTGCAGGGCGCGGCAGTGATCGAGGAACGCCTGGTCCAGCACGCTCTTCCTGGAGACGATCGTGCGGCGGCGGGTGGTCTCGCCGGGCCCGGGCAGGTCGACGGACCGGTGCATGGCCAGCACCTCCTGGGCGTCGAGCGCCAGGGAGCGGATGCGTTCGGCGACCCGGTCGGCGCCGTCGATCTGCTCGATCGTCACCGTACGGCCCCGCCCGCGCTGCCGCGCGCTCAGCAGGTGCACCGCCTCCCACGCCGCCGAGATGCGCCGCTGCTGCGCGTGCGTCTCCAGGAGCCGGCGCCGGATCAGCCGGCTGACGCCGATCTCCGGCTCGACGGCGACGGGGTGGCCGGCCGCGTCGAAGCGTACGAGGCCGAGCGCCGCGAGCCGCTGCAGCGCGGCGGGCACGCCGTCCGATGTCGTCTCGTGGCCGCTCAGGAGGTCCCGGTACACGCATTCCTCGAAGTCGGTCAGTCCGAGACTGCTGAGGCTCATGTGGCTCCCGATGGACGAGTGACAACAAGCTGCCGGGCACGGCAGGTTGCTGTCGGCCCTGACCGCTTCTGTCAGTTGATCATCCGTGGTTATTGTCCAGGTGTCGGCGCTGATCACCCAAATCGCGTACGTCGGCGCGCACATCAAGGAGGACCCCTGTGTTCCGTGCACTCAACGAGCTGAGCGACCGCCTGCTCAGCAGGTTCCTGCCCACCACCACCGCCGAGGCCGAGCCCTGCTGGTGGACCGACACCGGCATGCGCTGCTGCATCTACGCCGGCAAGACCTACTGCCGCTAGTAAGACCGGATCGGCAGCATGGAGTACGTCGCGCTGGCCGCCCGCTGCACGCTGGGGATCGTCTTCCTGGTGGCGGTGGCGGGAAAGGTGCGCGGGCGTGCGGCCTTCGAGGCGTTCCGGCGGTCGGTGCCGGCGCTCGTCCCGCTGCCGCGGGGCCGGGTGCCGGCCGCCCTGCCCGCCGCCCTGCCCGCCGCCCTGCCTGCCACGGTGGTGGCCCTCGAAGCCGCGACGGTGCTGCTGCTGACCACGGAGTTCACGGCGCCGGCCGGGCTGGCCCTGGCCGGCGCCGTGCTCCTGGCCTTCTCCCTCGGGATCCGGCACGCGCTCCGCGCGGGCTCCCGGGCGTCCTGCAACTGCTTCGGCGCCTCGTCGGCGCCGCTGGGCCGCAGGCACCTCGTACGCAACCTCGCCCTGATCGCCGTGGCCTGCACCGGCCTCGCGACCTCGTACGCCGGCCCGCAGCCGCAGCTCGCGGGAGCCGTGCTGGCGATCGCCGCCGGCGGCCTGATCGCGCTGTTCGCCGTCTTCACCGACGACCTCGCCGACCTGTTCACGGCGAAATGACGCTCCTCACCGCAAAGGGTCGCCGATGTCCTTCCTCGTGGCCGCCGTCGTCTTCGTCGGCGTGCTGAGCGCCGTCAACCTGTTCCTGCTCCTGGCCGTGATCCGCCGCCTGCGCGCGCACGCGAACGTCCTGAAGCACGTCACCGCGCCACCCGCCTTCACCCCGCCGGGCACCAGGCTGGCGGGCTTCACCGCGCCCGTCACGTTCACATCGGCGGCGACCGTCGTCGGCATGTTCTCCACCGACTGCTCCGCCTGCGACGAACACCTGCCCGTGTTCGCCGAACGGGTCCGCCACCTGGGCCGCGACCGCGTCGTGGCGCTGGTCGTGGGCGGCGGCCCGAAGGAACAGACCTTCACGGCCGCACTCGAGGACCTGGCGATGGTGGTGACCGAGGAGCGCGACGGGTCCCTGTACACCGCGTTCGGCCGCCCCCCGTTCCCCGGCTTCTACCTCGTGGACGCCGAGGGCACCGTGACGGCCTCCGCGCACTCCACGGACGAACTCCCCATCCCCGCGACCGCCTGACCCCGCATGCTGAACCGCATCCGCGTCGCCGCCGCCCTCGCCTGGGCCGCCCACCCGGCGGCCGCCGCGGGCGCGGCCGTGCTCGGCGTGCTCACCGGCGTGGCCCCGGTCGCGACCGCCTGGCTGACCAAGCTGGTCCTCGACGGGCTGGTCAGGGGCGACGGGTTCGCCGCGCTGGCCCCGACGGCCGCCGGGCTCGCCGTCGCCGGGCTGGCCCTCATCGTGCTGCCGCACCTGGCCGACTACGTCAAGGCGCAGCTGCGCAGGTCGCTGCGGGTGCTCATCTACGACCGGCTGTTCCGCGCGGTCAACCGCCATCCTGGGCTGAGCCGCTTCGAGACCCCGGCCTTCCACGACACGCTCAGGCTGGCGTACGACGCGAGCCACAACGCCCCCGACCGCCTGGTCATCGGCGCGCTGGCGATCGGCCAGGCGATCATCACGCTCGCCGGCTTCGCCGCCAGCCTGGCGGCCGTCAACCCGCTCATGATCGCGGTCATCGTGGTCGCCGCGCTGCCCTCGGCCCGCATCGAGCTCATGCTGAGCCGCAGGCGCGCCGAGGTCATGTACGACATCACGCCCGCCATGCGGCGCCAGGTCTTCTTCGGCGACCTGCTCACCCGGCCCGAGGCGGCCAAGGAGGTGCGGCTGTTCGGGCTGGGCGACTACCTGCGTACCAGGATGCTCGACGAGGTGCGCGGCATCAACCGGGCCGAACGCGACGTCGACCGCCGCGCCCTGCGCAGCCAGGGCGCGATGGCGCTGCTGGGCAGCGTCGTGGCGGCCGGCGGCCTGCTCTGGGCGATCATCAGCGCCGCCTCCGGGAGCATCAGCGTGGGCGACGTGACGGTCTTCGTCGCGGCGGTCGCGGGCGTCCAGGCGGCGCTGACCGCGATCGTCAGCCATTGGGCGGACGTGCACAACGCGCTGCTGATGTTCGGCCACTACACGGACGTGGTCGCGGCCGAGCCCGACCTGCCGGTGCCGCGCGAGCCCGCCGCGCTGCCCGCGCTGCGCCAGGGCATCGAGCTGCGCGACGTGTGGTTCCGCTACAGCGACGAGCACCCCTGGATCCTGCGCGGCGTCGATCTGTTCATCCCCTCGGGCCGGACGGTCGCCCTCGTCGGGGTGAACGGCGCGGGCAAGAGCACGCTGGTCAAGCTGTTGTGCCGGATGTACGACCCGACCAAGGGCCGCATCACCTGGGACGGCGTGGACCTGTGCGACGCGAGCCCGGCCGACCTGCGGGCCAGGATCGGCGCGGTCTTCCAGGACTACATGGACTACGACCTCACCGCCGCTGAGAACATCATGCTCGGTGACCTCACCGCGGAGCCGAGCCGGATCCGCGACTCGGCCAGGCGGGCGGGCGTCCACGACACGATCGCCGCGCTGCCGCGCGGCTACGACACCATGCTCAGCCGCCTCTTCGGCGACCGGGACGACCAGTCGGGCGTCTCCCTGTCGGGCGGGCAGTGGCAGCGCCTGGCGCTGGCCCGCGCGTTCCTGCGGCAGCGCCAGGACCTGCTCATCCTGGACGAGCCCAGCTCCGGCCTCGACGCCCAGGCCGAGCACGAGGTGCACACCAGCCTGCGCGCCTACCGGGGCGACCGGACGAGCGTGCTCATCTCCCACCGGCTCGGCACCGTACGCTCCGCCGACCTCATCGTGGTGCTGAGCGAGGGACGGATCGCGGAACGCGGCACGCACGACGAGCTCATGGCCATGGACGGTGAGTACGCCCGCCTGTTCACGTTGCAGGCCACCGGCTACGAGACCGCACCGTCCGGCACATCAGGAGACGACGGACCGGGCGACTCACGACCGGGGGACAGCGTCCGCACGACCACGCCGAGCACCCGGTCGGCCGGCAGGTAGCCGTAGACCCGCGAGTCCGCGCTCGACGTGCCGTCGCCGACGACCACGAGCGCCCCTACCGGCACGCGATCGCCGGGCCGCGCCTCGGCCGCCGCCGCCACGTCACCGGGCACCGGATCGCCCGGCACCGCGGTCACCCGCTTGATCGCCCACGGCGGCGCCGGCGGCCCCGTGCCCCACCCCGTGGGCCGCGTCGACTCGAACACCACCACCTGGCCCCGCCGCACCGCCGCGGTCCTGCGTACCAGCACCCGATCACCAGGACGGAACGTCGGCGCCATGCTCACGCCGCTCACCCGCACGACGACGAGAGCCCGCCGCGCGACGACCGCGAGGACGGCGAGCACCGCGACGGCGCCGAGCACGTACCACACGCCCTCACCCTAGCCCGACAGCTGGCGGGTGATGGAGGGGTCGGTGATCGCGGTGTCGTTCGCCAGCAGGAACGCCTTGCTGAGGATGAGCGCCAGCCGCCCGTCCTCCTCGAACGGCAGGAACAGCCCCGGCTGGAAACCGCGCGCCGAGACGATGCAGAGGTAGGCGTCGTTGGGCTCCATGAGGATGTTCGCCGACCCGAGGTGGATCTTGTACGTCCGCAGATCACCGCGTACCACCAGATAGCGGTCGGTGAGCGTGCACCGGTCGGCGATGGCCGTGCGCCCGATGAGGCGGGCCAGCGCGTCCTTGCGCACCTCGGCCGAGGGCGTCAGCGGCGCGAACGGCCCTGCCTCCCAGTGGTCGCGCAGCCGGTCGGGCCCCTGACCGGCCCACTGCGGGTCGAGAGTGATGGAGGCGACGCCCACGAACAGGTCGATGTCCCGCATGCCCTCGCTGAACACCAGCGGCGGCACCTCCTTCAGCGGCACATCACGCCAAACGCCGCCGCTCCTGCGCTGGAAGCTCGCCCGGCCGATGTCGGCGTGGACCTCGTCCGCCAGGTAGTGCTCCAGCGTCGCCCGCCACTCGCCGCCCGCCATGACCCGATGCGCGTCGCAGTCCTCCTCCCGATGCCCCTGGAACTTCGACGTCCAGCCCCGATCCTTGAACAACGCCCGCAGCCGCCGATAGTGCACCACCTGCCCCTCGAACCGGCTGGAGTGAACGCCGGACGCCTCCTCGGCGGGCGTCAGCAGGTAGATCTCGCGGAAGGCCTGCTTGAACGGCTGGCGCAGCTCCTTGTCCTGCACCACCTCCCGCCAGCCGCGCACCTGCGCCACCGACGCCCGGGCCGGATGCCACAGCCGCACCGGCACGTCGGGGACGCACGCCTGCCCGGGAACGTTTCCACGTGCCCTAGTTGGTGATGTACAGGACCGCGGACCGACAGCATCAGCTCCTGGATCTGCTGTTCTCCAGGTCAGACCTCGGTGAAGTGAGGGACGGGCGCTTCGAGCTGCTGAATCAGGGCGCACAGGACATCCGTGCTTATGACGTGGTGAAGGACATTCAGCGGGTCGAGCGGTTCGTTGATGGGCGGCCAGGGTGGAACGGCGCTGTACTGGTTCTCCCCAACGATCCCGGCTACTGGTCTCGTCCTGGGCAGGGCTGCCGTACGAACGCGGACGCCTTTCGGATCTACGAGGGCCAGGAGTCATGGGCAGACGAGAGTGGGGCCCTCACACCGGCTTGGGCACGATGAAGGGCCGCGAGGCAGCCATCGAAGTGCGGGATGATTAGGCGTGCCGATGGTCCGACTACTCCTCCCTTCCCGGCCAGCGGGGCAGATCTCGACTACTCACCTTGAGCATCATCTGATCATTACGACTGGTGCAGCGATGGGGACCGGGCGCCTGAGTCATATCCTGCGAAGCCGCTGTCGAATGCACGACCATCAGTCGGCGAATATGCCGAAAGGGTCGATCGATGCTGGTGTGGCTGATTTTGCTCCTACGCTGAGGGCGCTGCCAACAGGCGGGAGGCGATCATGAGCATCACGCCGCCGGGTACCGGTCCACTTTCTCCTGACTACAGCGGGCTCGATCCCGAGCTCATGGAGAGGTTCATCACCACGTTCAAGAGCGGTGGAGATCGGGTCGGCGAGGAGGCCGGGGCGCTGCGTCGCCTTTTGGAGCAGGCAGGACTGCCTACGGCGGATCTGCAGCCGCTCGCCGCCACCTTGATGTGGCTGGATATAAAACTGCCCGAGCTGCGCCGTCGTGCCCAGACCGCCAGGGCGGCGAACGCCATCACCCCGTGGCGGACCGGTCTGCTGCCGTTCGACGAGAGTCGGCTCATGTCTCAGAGCGAGGCCAGGAAGAAGGGGGCGGAGCTGGCCGGGCGGTTCGAGGACGCGAGATCGGGTGCCGGACCGTTGATGAATCGGCCCCACGATGAAGAACTCGCCGCTCTCATCGCTGAGCTGGACGACCATCGGGACGACCCTGATTTCGCTGCGGCTTTCTTCGCGGGGCTGGGTGTCGACGGCACGCTCGCCATTGCCGGCAAGCTGCGGCAGGGCATGCGTGACCCGGAGAAGGCGATCGATGTGGTGAGCCGCGCGTTCGGTACCGCGGTGCGGGGTGGGGACGTCGTCTCACGCGGACACACTGAGCGGTCGGCTGTTTTCACCGGTACGGACGTGCCGGGGTTCGCCAAACTCAAGAACGAGCTCGCGCGCGGGCCCGGACTTCCCGGCGATCGCTCGCTGGGATGGCTGCTGCGGGCGGGCGACTTTCCGCCCGAGTGGCTGGCCAAAGTGGTGAAGGCGCATGCCTTGACGCCGGACAGCCGGCTCCAGGGTAAGGAGATGGCGGGCTATCTGGCCGCGCTGGGCAACAATCCCGCCGCCGCGCGGCTGGCCATGGCCGCGGTGCGCAAGGACGGTGTGCCGTTGTCGGCGCTGCTGCGCGACCTCGTTTGGCGGACCCGCCGAGAGGTGTCGTCTGGTCCCGAGGCGGCGGACGCCTTTGGACGGATGCTCGCGGCCGCTGCGGGAACTTATGACGAAAAGGATGGGGCGCACTCGTCCAGATCGGCGAGGTTCGCCTTCGACCTCATGAGGGCGCTGCCCGACCTCGCCAACCCCAGCGCGGCCGAGCGACAACAGGGCATCAGGGCCTTGGACCTCGACGACGCGACCAGGAAGCACCTGGCGGAGATCGCCGGTGCGTACGCAACGGAGATCACCGAGGGTGCGAACCTCGGCGACGCGAACCGTACACAGGGCAGTGCCTTCGGCCCGGTGAAGACGGTCGTGCCGGGGCTGAACCCAACCTTTCGGTTGTCGCCCGAGGACACGTACGCGTTCGTCAAGCTGTTCGCCAACTCACCGGCCACCATCGCGCCGTTCGAGGAGGGCATGGGCAAGCTGACCGATCGGCTCATGGCCGCGGCGGCGAAGGCGGACGGCGGGCGGGGCGTTGAGCACCTGGAACGGGCGATGAAGGCGCTCGGCTATACGGCGGGCATGCAGTTCGCTGCGGAACGGGCCGTGCAGGGCCTGCTCGATGAACGGGACAAGGAGTTCCGCGAACAGCAACTCGCCAAGCTCGGGTTCTTCATCAACGTGGCGGGCGTGCCCGTGGCGTTGCAGGGGCAGCCACTCTGGATAGCGGCGACCACGATTGCAGGATCCATGCTGAGCGACCTGACCGAGGTCGACAAGACGCGACTGGACGCCCTCGATGACAAGACCAGGCTGGCAGCTCTGGCGAGAGGCAGGTGGCTGGTCGATGTGCTGACGGCCGGCGGGTTCGAACCTCAGGTGTCGGCGGCGGACGAACGGTTCAACACGCCGCCGATCGTCGACGAGAACGGAAAGCTGCTGCCCTTCGAGAAGATCGCCCAGAGTAAGGAAGGCCTTCGCAACCTCAACAACTGGCTGATCGCCAACGGATCCGGCCTGACGGACAAGAGTCGCATCGGCGAGGCAACGAAGCAGTTGGATGTGATGTTCCGCGGGGCCAAGGACGCGGCGGAGGACGAGTGGAAGCGATTCGATGAGCTCAGCCGGGCGGAAGACAATCCGTCTCGCCGCGGATGACCATGACATGCTCGGCCGGTGACGACAGCACGATGTGTGTCTTGTATTCCTTGTTGACGAGATCCTGCACGGTGGGCTGTCCGGGCGCATTCAATTCATATTCGGCGACGATATCGAGGGCGCCGACCATGACCAGGAGCATCGAGTTAGGATCTCCTGATCCGATGTCATTTCTTGCTGTGGCAGCGTAGGTGCGTTTGACCTTGCCCTCACCGCAGGGGACGTCTCTGCCGCCCGGATCGGTGACCTCGATGGTCTTGGCCTGAGCACCTTCGAGGGTTCGATTGATGTGCTCCTTGAGTGTCGCACCGGCTTCGGCGGCCGTTGGCACTTCCGGATCGTTCGACCCACCGCATCCGGCCAGCACGAAGAGCGCAACCCAGGACATCAAAACCACGCGCCATGCCGGAATTATCATCGATTTGCCTCCGAAGGCAGGCCGGTACCCCGGACAAGTCTCATAATGGTCGGTAGGTCATTGCAACCCATTCAACCAATTCCCTTAGGAAGCCGATGGCTCCGGTACCCAACCCGCGCCACGCGGAGTTGCAGCAGCTCATCGCCCAGGCCAGGGCGCACGTGGACCGGCTGGAGACGGCGCTCGACCCTTCCTGCGAGCAGTTCACGGGCCAGGCCATCTGGGTCGGTCGCACTGCTCAGGGCTTCGCCAGGGAGTTGACCGGGCATCGCACTCGGATACGAGCGGTGGCCCAGGCGGTTCTCGAGACCCTCGAAGAGGAAATGCGCCGCACACCAACCGAGGTGACACCAGATCAGGCCAGGAATGCGTAGCGGCCACCTTGCCGGGTGGCTACGTGGTCGGCTCGGGGGCTGATGTCGTGTGGTGTCCGCTCGGCTGGTTTTTGGGGCGGGGGCGGAAGGGGGCGAGGGTGGTGCGGACTATGTCGGCGGCGCCCCAGTCTGGTGTGAATTGGGCGATGACGGCCAGGTGTTGGCGTAGTTGCAGGATGGGCATGCGGTTGCGCCAGTCGGTGTCGAGGTTCGTCAGGTCGGCGTACAGGTCGAAGAATGCGCGTGCTTCCGGCGGTGGGGCCGTGGTCCAGAGGTGGGCGAGGTCGACTTCGGCCCAGGTGTACGACACTGCCGGGTCTATCAGTGCGGGTTGGCCATCAAGGGTGGACATGACGTTCTGTGTCCACAGGTCGCCGTGGGTCAGGCAGGCGGGGCTGGGGGGCAACAGGTCGGGGAGGCGGTTGCAGAGGCGTTCGAGTGCTGCTCGCTCTGCGGGGCCGAGGGCCTGCTGGACGCGGGGTTCGGTGAGCCAGCGCAGCAGGCGGTGCTGGGCGAAGAAGTCGTAGCCGTCGTCGGTCCAGGTGTTGATCTGCCGGCGGCGGCCCAGCCAGTTGTCCTGGTGCCAGCCGAAGCGGGGGTGGCGGGTGGTGGTGTGCAGGTGGGCGAGTGCGTGCGCGAACTGCTCCCAGAAGGCCTCGGTCGTCGGGCGGGGGTGCAGCGTGGACAGTACGAGCACGTCGCGGTCGGCGAGGATGATGTCGGGGGTGGTGATGCCGCCTGCCTCACGTAGCACGGTGAGGCCTTCGGCTTCTGTGGCGAAGACGTCGTCCGCAGGCGGCTCGGTGAACGCCTTGACGAACACCGACGTGTCGTCGCCGCGGCGGGCGAGGCCTGCGGTCGCGGCGAGGCCTCCGGTGGCCGGCTCGACCGCGGTGATGTCGGTCAGGCCGGCCGCGTGCAGGCGTTCGAGCAAGAAGGACCCCGGCGCAGTAGACATGAGGTCATCTTGCCTGGTTTGTGGTGGCAACTAGGAGAAAGTCGCTTATATGGCAGCGGCGGCCCAGGTGGGGTCTATCGCGCGACAGCTTTGCGCCCCGCTCAAGCCGCCGCGCCGCTCCTCAAGGCCTTCACATGCTGCCGGACCCGGTCGGGGTCCTGGGGGAAGAAGCCGGCCCAGCCCCCGTCCAGCCGATGCCACAGTGCCGGTTGTCCGGGTTCTGGGGTCAGCGGCTCGGCCGGGTCGGCGATCGCGGCATAAGACAACGACAGCGTCAGCGGCAGGTCCGGGTGGAACGAGCGCACGGCCACCGCGGCGGGCCGGTCCAGCAACTGCGGGCGCAGCCCGCACTCCTCGGCCAGCTCGCGCGCCGCGCCCTGGCGCGGGCTCTCGCCCGGTTCGACCTTGCCGCCGGGCGGCACCAGGCCGCGCCAGGGATGCTGGACCAGCAGGATCTGCTCCAACCCAGGATCCAGCACCCAGACCTCGGCGCCCAGCGGCTCCATCGGTCCGTCCAGGGCCGCGCGCAGCCAGGAGCGGGCCTGATCGAACTCCAGCGTCGCGGACTCGGCATCGAAGGCGGCGGCCTCCAGCAAGCCCCGCTCCCACGGATCACGGATCATCGCGCCAGGTTACGGCCGGCCACTGACAAAGAGGATCAGGCGTTGTAGCCGCCGTGGGCGTCCAGTTTGGCACCCGTGACGTACGACGCCGCCGGACTGGCCAGGAAGGCGATCGCGGCGGCCATTTCGTCCGGGTGGCCCAGGCGCTGCAGCGACAGTGAGCTGAGCAGGGCCTTGATGATTTCCGGGTCCGGGTGTTCCATGCCGTCCGTCATCATGCCGGCTTCCACCACATTGGCGGTGATGTTCCTGGGGCCGAGGTCGCGGGCGGCGCCCATGGTGTAGCGCTCGACGCCGGCCTTGGTCGCCGCGTAGTCGGCCACGCCAGGGACGCCGGCTCGGGTGCCCAGTCCGGAGCTGATCGTGACGATACGGCCGCCTTCGCGCAGCACCTGGGAGGCGGCCCGGATGATGGCGATGACGCCGAGGTAGTTGGTGGCGTGCATGCGGTCCAGGGCGGCGGTGTCGGCGTTCGGGTCGTCGACCGTGGCGTTGATGGAGATCGCGGCGTTGTTGACGAGGATGTCCAGGGCGCCGAAGTGGGCGATCACGTTGTCGATCAGGGCCGGCGCCTGGCTCGTGTCCGACTGGTCGGACTTGTACGCGGCTACCTTCGCTCCCTTGGCCCGTACCTCGTCGACGATGGCCTGGGCTCGCTCGTCGGAGCTGACGTAGGTGAAGGCGACGTCGGCGCCCTGGTCGGCGAGGAGCCGTACGGTCGCGGCGCCCAGCCCGCGGGATCCTCCGGTGACCAGGGCGACCTTGCCGGTCAGTGGCTTGTTCATGGTTCTCGTCCTAACTGGTTGGCCATCTCGGACTGTCGTAACGCTAATAGTTACGACCGCCATGTTGCAACCATAGCTGTTACGACAAGCATGTCGTAACATCGGGAGTTGCGACCGGGAGGGACGACCATCATGAGTGCCAACAGCAGGTTGACCATCGCCGCCCACGCGCTGGCCTGGATCGGCCTCTACCAGCGCCAGGGCCATGAGGTCGCCACCTCAGAACAGATCGCGTCCAGCGTGAACACCAACCCCGTCGTCATCCGGCGGCTGCTCGGTGACCTGCGCAGGGCGGGGCTCGTGGAGTCGCGGCGCGGGCTGGGCGCGGGCTGGACGCTGGCGCGCGACCTGGAGTCGATGACGCTGCTCGACGTGTACGAAGCGGTGGAAACCGGCCCCCTCTTCGCCCTCCACCGCGCCACTCCGGACCAGGATTGCGTCGTCGGCCACGGCATCCAGCCGGCGATGCGGCGCGTCTACGACGGCATCGAGGAGACCCTCCGGGGCGAGCTGTCCCGCGTCACGCTGCAGGACGTCCTTCAGGACGTCCTCGCGGCTCCTGAGAACGTCAGGTCCAGGGCCACCTCCAGGCGTAGGTAGGCGTCGACCCAGGTCTGTTCGACCGGCTCGGTCGCGAACGCCGTGACCGCCCCGGCGATGCGGTGGAGGCCGAGCGTGGTCAGCCGGCGGGCGGCGGTGGCGAGGCGGTCGTCGTAGGTCGGTGGGAGGCGGGCGAGGCCGTGGTGGGCGGCTTCGGCGAGCAGGGCTCGGGCGTCGGTCAGTACGGCGGTGAGCGGGCCGGACGGGCCGGACCCGGCGATCGCGAAAGGGACGCCGGCTCCGGCAGGTTCCAGGTCGGGTACGACGACCCGCTCGCCGGTGGACAGGCCGATGGGGTCGATGACGATGCCGCCCGCGCTACGGCCCACGACGCCGCTGACGTGACGTAACCCGCCTTCCAGGACGGCGGCCAGCGCGTCGAGGCGGCCAGGAGCGGTGGTCGTGTGGGTGGCGGTGATGGTGGCGGTGTTGCCCGCTTGATCGGTGATCAGAGCGTCGAGGCGTTGGTCGCCCGGGACGTAGGCCAGGGAGAGCACCTGGGAGACGGCGACGACGCGGACCAGCTCCGCTTCCACCCGCGGGCGGATGGGGCGGAGGGTGAGGGCGTCGAGTTCGCGGCCGAGGGCGGCGAGGTCGGTGACCAGCAGGGACGGTGAGAGGTCGGCCCAGGCGCCGCGCGACGCGCTCACCGTCGTCTTGGAGATGCGTCCGGTGGCCAGCCGCACGGTACGGCTGGCGCTGCGGACGGCCGACTCCGTGACGAGGTTGCCGTTGGCCAGGGCGGACAGGGTGATGCCGGCGATGCGGCGGCCGGCCAGCGCGGGGCCGTCGTCGTCGCCGTCCCATTCGCGGCGCAGGACGAGGACCGTCGCGCTGGCGCTGTGGGCCAGGTAGACCTCGGCGATGCGGCGGCCGGCGAGGCCGCGGATCCGGCAGCCCAGGCTCTCCAGGCGGGCCCGGCGCAGCGGGGTCTCGGCGGCCTCGGTGGTGCCGAGCACGCTGCTGCGGAGGGTGGCGTCGGGGCGGATGACGGCCCGGTGCCGGGCGTGGAGCTCGGCGAGGTGGCTCGCGAGCAGCTCGGGACGGTAGTGGGCGCTGCGGTCGCGGTACGCGGTCAGCTGTCCGGCGAGGTCGCCGACGGCCAGCAGGGGCCATCGGGATCCGGCGGCGTCCAGATCGTGCTGTACGTCGGCGATGGTCGCGTCGAGCCCTTCCCCGAGGTGTGCCGCGCCTTCGCGCAGGACCGTGCCGGCCAGTTCCAGGGCGCGTTCCAGCCCGGATCCGGTGCCGGGCGCCGGTGAGCCGCCGACGTCCACCCGTACTTCCCGCATCCGTGGATGCAGCTCGTCGGCCACCCGGAACGCCCACACGGCGAGGGCGATGAGGTCGTCGCGGCTGCCCGCGACGGTGTCGGTGTGGACGAAGCCGAGGTCGCCGGGGATGAGGAAGCGTACGGTCGCGGTGGGGAGCTCGACCTGCGGGGCGGGGGTGCGGCGGACGCGGGCGGTGTAGCCCGCCTCAAAGGCACGGCGGGCGGCGGTCATCAGGCGGGCGCCGATCCGCAGAGTCAGCTCGTCGTCGGTCACGTCCCCCGGCGACCAGGCGTCAGCCTCAGGGGGACGATCGGCGTGCCGGCGCTGGTACGCCAGCACCACCGCCACGACATGCCGGCACACTCCGGCAGCCCCGCACGTGCACCGGGCCACGTCGAGCCCACCGGACGGCAAGCTGGCGGTCGGCCCGCCCGCGAAGTCCCCGTGCACGGTCCCATCGGCATCGGTACGCAGGTCAGGCGCGGCCTCCTTGCCCGCCCGCTTGACCAGCCCCCGGTTGGTGAGCGCGGCGAGGGCGTCGGTGGTGAGCCCGAGCAGATCCGTCCTCATCGGCCCACGTGCTCCGCGACGAAGGCCGCCAGCTCACCTGGAGTCATCGCGCCCACGGACGCCCCGGCATCGGCCAGACGCTGGGCAAGCTCCCGGTCGTAGTCGGGATTGGCCTGCGAATCGAGCGCGGCCAGGCCGAGGACCTTGCTGCCCTGTTCGACCAGGCCACGAACGATGCGCACGAGCTGGTGGGCGTCGCCGCCCTCATAGAAGTCGGAGATCAGCACGACGATGGCCCGCCGCGGCCGGTCCACGAGCCCGGCGCCGTACGCCGCCGCCCGCGCGATGTCCGTGCCACCCCCGAGCTGGACTTTCATCAGCAGCTCAACGGGATCGTCCACATCGGAGGTCAGATCGACCACATCGGTGCTGAAGGCGACGAGGTGGGTGCGTACACAGGGCAAGCCCCACAGACAGGCTGCGGTGACCGCCGAGTGGATCACGGAGTCGGTCATCGAGCCGGACTGGTCCACGAGCAGGATCACCTGCCACTGTTCGAGGTGGCGGCGGGTGCGGGTGAAGAACAGCGGGTTCTCGATCACGACCTTTCGGGTGTCGGGCTGGTAGTGGCCGAGGTTGGCGCGCAGCGTCCTCGTCATGTCGAAGTTGCGTGCCGCCCGCAGCCGGCCTGGCCGCCGCAGCTTGGCGCCGGAGAAGGCGGTGCGCACCTCGGTGGCGAGCTTGTTCATCAGCTCCCGTACGACCTGCTCCACGAGCCGCCTGGCCAGCCGCAGCACCTGCGGGTTCATCAGGTGTTTGGTGTGCAGGACGGCTTTGAGCAGGGCAGGGTTGGGCTCGATGCGGGCGAGCACGTCGGGGTCGGTGACGAGGTCGTGGATCTCGTAGCGTTCGACGGCGTCGCGTTGCAGGCGTTCGATCGTCTCTTTGGGGAACAAGCGGGTGATGTCGTCGAGCCAGTCGAAGGTGGTCAGGTTCGACGGGCCGTTCCCCGCCTGGCGGACGCCGCGTTCGCGCAGGTCCTCGTCGCGGCCGTACAGCCACTCCAGGGCGGCGTCGCGGCCGGCGGCCTCGTCGCCCAGCCGGCCGCCGCCGAGGCAGGCGCCGCCGGCCTCGCCGAGCAGCAGCCGCCACCGTTCGAGCGTCATAGGAGCCCCTCCCTGCGCAGCGCCGTGTCGACGCGTTCGTCCAGTGCCATGCCCGCGGCGACCAGCTCGGGCGGAGCGTCCAGCCGCAGCGGGTCCCGTGCGGACCTGCCGGAGCGGAGCTCGACCAGGCGGGTGGCGATGAGGTGCCGTTCGCGGGGCGGGAAGTAGCCGAACGCCTGGCGCAGCGCGGGCAGGGCCACCAGGAAGTCCTGGTCGGTCATCGCCCCGACCAGCTCGTCGAGCAGCTCCAGCATGCCGCCGGTGTGCAGCACCTCCTCCCGGGCGAGCGCGAACAGCCCGGCCAGCCAGTCGCCGGCCGACTTGGGGACGAACGCGCCGCGTACCGCACGTACGGGATCAGCGGCGGTGCCGCGCAGTGACCAGGTCAGCCCGAGCGAGGCGCCGCGCAGGTCGGGCGGCGCGTCCTGGCAGGCGGCGACGCGGTCGGCGACGCCCAGCGCCGCGTCCACGTCCAGGCCGAGCTGAGTGCCGGCGTGCCTGAGCGCGTCGCGTACGGCGGCCATGGCGTCGATGCGCCGCGGATCAGCCGGTACGGACCCGCCGCGCACCCCCTCGGCCAGCCACAACACCCGGAGGGCGGCGGCCCGCACGACGGTGCCCGAGGTGATCGCGAACAGGTCGTCGTGCCGCCACATCCCCAGGGCGACGGCGAGGGTACGGCCCAGCGCGCCCAGGTCGGCCGCCGCGCCGATCGCCCGCTCGAGGTCGTTCAGCACCCGCCCCGCCAGCTCGCCGATGCTGCACAGCGCGGCGTCGAACAGCACGTCGGTCAGCCGGCCCAGGTCGGCGTCCCTGATCCGCTCGGCGAGGACGGACGCCGCCGCCTCCTGCGGGTCCACGCCGTAGGAGCCCGCCTCGATCAACGCGGGCATGCGGTCGTCGGTGTCGGTCAGCGTCCACTGCTCGACGCGGAGCCCCGACGCACTGCGGACCACGCCCGGAATGCTCAGAACGCGCAGCCTGTGCAGGAACCGGCTGCGCTCGCGATCGGCGGGATCGCCGAGGTGGAGGCGTTCGTCGCCGGGGCCGCCCAGCTCGGCGAGCACCGCGTGGACCAGCGGCGGCAGCGGCGTCGAAGGATGCAGGCGGCCCGTCCGGTCACCGCTGAGCGCCGCGATCATCTCCACGACGACCGGATGGTGACCGGCCTGGAGACGTCCACGGGACGCCCAGGGCAGCGGGGTGTCGAGCGCCTCGCCGACCAGCGCGCCGGCCAGCCCGTCGAGGACGTCCACCCGGGCCGGATGCGGGTGACCGCGCAGCAGCGCGAGGGCGTCGGCGGCGGCACGCGCGGCGATCAGGTCGGCCGTGGACACCGGCTGCCGTCGCGAACGCAGCCTGGCCGTCACGGCCTCGACGAGCCGGTGGGCGGCGCCGTCGACGCCGTGCTCCCACAGGTCCTGGTAGTAGCCGGGCGACGGCATGCCCGCCTGGTAACCGTCGAAGGCGTCCAGCCGGCGGAAGGCGTACGGCACCAGATGACTGCCGGCCACCGCACCCTCGGGCGGCTCCGGCACCTTCGGCCAGGTCCGCTCGCCCCGCGTGGCCAGCCGGATCAGCGCGGGACGATGGAACCCGCCCGTCACCACGACCACCGGCCGCTCGCCCGCCTCCCACGCGGCCGCGCGGACCCATTGCGCCATGTACGCCTCGCGGGCGGCGTCATCAGGACCGGCCTGGGTGTCGCCACGGACGAGGTCGAAGTACGTGGCCAGCCGTCCGGCCAGCCCGTCGGCCGGTGGGACCTCGAAGAGGCGGTCCCACAGCGCGTCCACGTTGTCCACGTCGAAGGCCCGGCAGAGCTTTCCGACCGCCTCGTCGTGGCGGGCGTCGGCGTACCGGTTGGCGAGGTCCGCGAGCGCGGGGTGCCAGGCGGGCAGGTCGATGAAGCGCAGCTCGGCGCCGGTCGCGCGGCCCGCCGTCAGCGCGGCCCACTCGGGGGAGTAGTCGCACAGCGGGGTCCACGAGCTGTGGCGCCGCTCGTGGTCGCGGTAGCCGGTGTGGACGGCGATCGGCAGGTCGTGGCCGAGCAGCAGCTCGTCCATCCGGTCGTTCATGTCCGCTGGGCCTTCGACCAGCACGTACGCGGGACGTACGGCATGAATGGTCTCGGCGGCCAGCCGGGCGCAGGCGGGACTGTGGTGCCGCACGCCCAGGAAGACGACCCCCATCGCGTCAGCCCGGCAGGAGGTGGCGGGCCTCGTACAGGGCCTGCCACTGGTCGCCGTGCCGCCTGCGCTCCAGGTATCTGCGGAGCTTGGCCAGATCGTCCGGGCTGTCCTTGGCGGCCGTACCGGCGAGGCAGGAGACCAGGTCGGCGGCGGTGCCCGGCTCGCCGCGCAGGAACCAGCCGCGCAGCCCGACCGCATGGGCGACCGAGACCGCCTCCGCGGTGCTCATCACCCCCGACAGCCGATCGGTGGTGTCTCCGCGCGCCGTCTGCCCCTGGCGCAGCTCGCGGAAGGCGGTGACCAGCACCTCCAGCACGTCGCGGCGCGGCGGCGCGGTGACGCCCGAACGATTGAGCAGCGCTGTCGCCTCCGCCTCCACCAGCGCCAGCTCGGTCGCGAAGTCGGCGATCGGGAAGACGGTCTCGAAGTTGAAGCGGCGCTTGAGGGCGGCGCTCATCTCGTTGACACCCCGGTCGCGGGTGTTGGCGGTCGCGATGACCGTGAAGCCTTCCTGCGCGTACACCATCGACTCGGGACCGCTCAGCTCCGGCACGGCGAGCACCCGGTCGGACAGCGGCGACAGCAGGCAGTCCTGCACCTCCAGCGGGCAGCGGGTGATCTCCTCGAACCGCACCACCCTGCCCTCGGCCATGCCGCGCAGCAGCGGCGCGGGCACCAGCGACCGGGTGGAGGGGCCCTCGGCGACCAGCAGCGCGTAGTTCCAGGAGTATCTGATCTGGTCCTCGGTGGTGGCCGCGCCGCCCTGGATGGTGAGCGTCGAGGTGCCGCTCACGGCCGCGGCGAGCAGCTCCGACAGCAGCGACTTCGCCGTGCCAGGCTCGCCCACCAGCATCAGCCCGCGGTTCGTCGCGAGCGTCACCAGGGACCGGTCGATCAGCGAAGGATCGCCCACGAACTTGCGGCTGACGCCCAGCGTCTCGTCCCCGAGGACGAACCGCCGGGCGGCCCGCAGGCTGAGCGCCCAGCCAGGCGGCCGGTCGTCGGTGTCGTGCTCCCGCAGCCTGGCCAGCTCGTCGGCGTAGCGGAGCTCGGCGGGAGGCCGCTGGGCGTTCATCGGGTGATGTCCTTCAGGTCGCGCAGGATCTCGGAGGCGGTGATCGGGTCGAGGTCGTCGAGGCCCGGCATCATCAGGGTCTGCTCTTCTGAGAAGTCGGGGTGGCCGATCACGATGCCGGGATCGAAGCTGATCGTGACGATCCTGCCGCTCGGTACGTCCCGCTCGATCCAATACTGCCAGCCGGCGTCCTGGGGCGTGCCGCGCCGCCAGCCGCGCCGCTCCAGGCCGATCACCGCGCCGGTGGGGACCTTCGCGGCCTCGATCTCGGCGATCAGCTTCGGGTCCGGCTCGTACGTCTCCCTGTCGAGCTGCCGGAACGGCTGCAGGATCTCGTAGTCGGCGAACACCTCCGCCCACGCGGCCAGGTCGTCGCCCAGCTCCAGCGGGTGCACCACGCCGACGAGGGCGTCCTGGGGGAGCGGCAGCGCGTCGTCGTTCACGTCGGCGAAGCTGCGGTCCTCGGCCACCCGCAGGGTGCCGGTGAGCCGGCCCGACGGGTCGTACGTGCCCCAGACGAGCCGCCGGACGATGTGCCACAGCAGCGGGTGGCCGACGAGCAGCCTTGCGAAGTCGGCGGCGCTCCAGCGACGCCGGTCCACCATGGCCTGCTCCAGGCGGTGGATGGCGTCGCCCGCCACCGAGCGCACGTCCTTCTTCAGCCCCGCGAAACGGCGGTAGGCGGCGGGCGCGAGCTCCTGATCGTCATTGACGCCCGGCTTGGGGAGGTTCTTCAGCCGCTTGCCGGCCGCGTCCGTGACGTACGGCTTGAGCTGCTCGTCGAAGCCCACCACGAACTGCCTGCGCCCGTAGTCGAGGGTCAGGCTGCCGTCGGCGGACAGCTCGAAGTCGGGCACCAGCCGGTCGGCCAGCTCCTGCGGCGTCAGGCCGAGCTCGGCGGCGACCTCCTCGATCTTCAGCTTGGCCCGGTTCTTGAGCCCGGCGAACTTGCCCTTCTCCGCGAGCCCGTGCAAATGCATCAGCGCGACCTCGGAGCCGATGGAAGCCAGCAGATCGAGGCCGGTGACCGCGCGCGCGTGCGCGTTCTCGCCGGGCCAGGCCCTGATCAGCGGGGTCAGCCGGCGTACGGTCTCGTCGTCGCCGAGCAGCGCCTGCGCGTCCATCACCCACTTCTCCGTGGACGGATATCCGGCCCCCTGCCAGCGCTGGAACAGCCCCCAGGTGAACTCGGCGAGGCTGCGGCCCTCGCAGGTCTCCTTGACCACGGCGAGCCCGGCGTACGGCTCGCCGAGCTTGGAGATCGCCAGCATCGTCATCAGGTGGCGGACCGCCTCGGCGGGCAGCGCGCCCGCGCCGTTACGCAGGTGGATCGGGGTCATGATCGCGACCTCCGTCCACTCGGGCAGCCCCGGCATCGTGGCCGGCAGCACGTCGAGCGGGTCGCTCACGAGCAGGCCGGCGATCGCGGCTTCGGCGGCCGGCCCATGGCCTGTGGCGGCCTCGGCCACGGCGTCCCGGTGACCGGTCGCGACCAGCGTCACCAGTGCCTGCTCGGCCCGCTGCCTGGCCGTGCCCGGCTTGCCGAGAGCCGGCGGGATCAACGCTCTGGCGGCCGCCGCCGGGTGGCGGTGCAGCCAGGCCAGGGCGGTCATGCGTACGGACTTCAGCCGGTTCAGCCAACCGGCCATCAGCACGGCGACCTCAGGCGCGGCGAACGGCAGCAGCGACGCGGCGAGCGAGCTGGGCGCGCGGCGGGCGCTGTCGAGCACCATGGGCAGCGCCGCCGTCCCGAACCTGGCCACCACCGTCGGCATCCAGTCGCCCGCGCCCCACAGGTCGCCGGGACGCCACTGCTCGATCAGCGGGGCGGCCATGTCCTCCGGCCCCGCGACGAACAGAGCGATCTCGTCGGCCCAGTAGCCGTCCGCGCCCTTTGCGATATTGCGTGCTATGTCCTTCCAGCTCCGGTGCCGGTCCCATGAGGTGTTGGTCGTCCTCTCCCGCCAGCTGTCCTGCTCGCCCGGCGCCCACACGAGAGCCGGTGCGTCGGTGCACGTGAGGCCGTTGACCACGACCGTCTTGTGGGCCTTGCGCTCCCGGGTCCAGGGCGGGCTGACCAGCACCTCGGGCAGGGCCTCCCGCGGAGCGGCGGTGATGTCCACGAGCTTCTTGAGGCGCTCGTCCGCCAGGTCGGGGTGGGTCGCCACGTGGGTGCGCAGCAACAGGTCCACGATCTTGCCGTCGTACTCGGGCAGCAGCCGCATCGCGCGGCGCGGGAAGCGGGCGGCCGCGCGCAGGAAGGCCGGCTGCACGTACGTCTGTTCGACCTGGCCGAGGAGCGCCCGCATCGCCGTGTCGTACGGCACCTCCGCGAGCACGTCCAGCAGCCGCTTCCTGGCGTCCGTGCCGCGGTAATCGTCCGTCCAGAAGGCCAGCAGTGGCACGGCCGCCTCGCCCATGCCGTCGACGATCGTGACGGGTATGGCGAGGTCGTCCCCGACGGAGTAGGGCGGCACGAGGTCTTTGATCAGCTCGGCCTGCTCCGGCGTGCTGATGGCGGGGAGCAGGCGCGGGGCGAGGGCAGGGAGGTTCTGGCGCACCTCGGTGCAGTCGGCCGTCACCCAGCCGGTCTCGGTGGGCGCCAGGTAGGAGGCGGCCACGCGGTGGTGGAGCCCGCTCTCCCTGCTCACCGCCAGCGCCGCGACGACCTCGGCGTACGCGGTGTCGGGCACGGTGGCCAGGACGGCGCGGACCCGGGCGTCGATCCGCCCCGTGGCGTGCCCGCCGTACCACCTGTCGGGGGCCGCGCCGCTGGGCACCTGCCGGATCTGCAGGGTGGCCCCGCGGTAGGCGTATTCCAGTGAGGCCAGCTCTGTCACGGCCACCGCCGCGAACGCCAGGCCGCGTCCGGCCAGCCAGGCGTCGGCGAACAGGGACAGCTCCTCGCGCTCGTGCCACGAGAGGGTCGCGGCCATCGCCGTGGCGACCACCGCCGCACCGAGCGGCGTGCCGCCCGGATCTCCCGCCAGGTACGCCGCGCCCGCAGCCGCGAGCTCGGGTTCCTGGCACGTCGCCACCATGCCGGCGAGAGCCTTCCGATGCTCGCCCAGCTCGGCGGCCAGTTTCTGGGGTGCGCTCGCATCCGGCCCCGGCACGGCGACCTTCGTTCCGCCGCGGCGGGGGTGGAGAGCGCGTAACCAGGCGACCGGCCACGTCAGCCGGTCCTCATCCGCGACGCCGCCGCCGGCCGCCTGCGGCGTTTCGTCCTCCGTGTAGCCCTTACGTACCTTCTCCGCCACCAGCTTCTCCGCGGCCGCTGCGGCGGTGGCGTCCGTGTCGAACGACTTGACCTGCGTCTGCCCGGCCGCGCCGAGCCGCCCGTACCGGATGTGCAGCTCCGCCCCGTCCTGCCGCACCTCCCAGAACTTGGCCGAACCCCCACCCACGAACGTCAGCCTGCGCTCCACGCCCATACCGCTCCCACCACCCTGCCTCATCGTGATCGACAGCGGCGAGTATGGCGGCATCGACCGACAAAGTTCTGTGACCGGTCAGCCAGGGGAGTCGTTCACCCCCATATGCGGCACGACCAGTGGTCGGATTCCACGCTGACGGCCATCAATTCCACGTCTCCGGTCATTCTGTTCACGGTCGCATCGCGCTCTCGTACTCTCCCCGTCATGAGTGCCCCTTCGCCGGCGGCCGACCGCCGGCGCTTCGTCCTGCATCGCTGGCCCACCGCACTGGGACTGGCCGTCGCCGTTCTCTCCCTGGTGACCGGCAGCAACGAGGAGTCCCTGGCCATCACCCTGGCCGTCGCCGCCGTGTGCTACCTCGCCGCGGCGGCGCTGGGCCGACCCTGGACCGTGTGGCCGGCCGTCCTCGGTGGCAGCCTGGTCGTCGTCGTCAGCGAGCTGATCGGAACACCTTGGTGGGCCGGCCTCGGCGGTACGGCCGTCGTCCTGGTGGTCGTCGGCCTTGCCCTGCGCGTGTCACGGCCCGCGCTCCTCGCCCAGGCCCTCGCGGTCGCCGGATTCGGCGGTGCCGCCGTGATCGCGGTGTTCATCGCACCTCAGGCGGGCGTGCTCGTGGCCGGCCTCGCACTCGCGAGCCACGCGATCTGGGACGCGATCCACCTCCGCCGCAAGCTGGTCGTGGCGCCGTCGCTGGCCGAAGCCTGCATCTTCCTCGACGTGCCGCTGGGCCTCGGCCTGATCATCCTCACGTACGTCAACTGACCGGTCGCCATGGCGCGGTTCTCTGGTCGGCGAGCCGGAAGCGATGCCGGTAGGCCGACGGCGAGACGCCGAGCACCCGCAGGAACGCCCGCCGCATCGTCTCGGCCGAGCCGAAACCGCAGGCACGGGCGACGGCCGGCACCGGCTCTTCGCCGGACTCCAGGAGAGTCTGCGCCGCTTCGACCCGGAGGCGTTCGACGAACTGACCGCACGTCATCGCCAGCTCCCGACGGAACAGACGGCTCAGGTGGCGCTCGCTCACGGCGAGCGCGCCGGCCATCGTGGCGAGGCGATGATCGCCGGACGGGTCAGCGGCCACGAGGTCCAGCGCCCGGCGCAGCGTCGCAGAGCGCGGACCGCTCACGGCGTGGCGGGCACGGAACTGCGACTGTCCACCAGGACGCTGCAGGAACACGACCAGGTACTTCGCAACCGCACGGGCCCGATCCTCACCCCGATCCTCCCCGACGAGCGCGAGAGCGACGTCAATCCCGGCGGTCACCCCCGCTGAGGTGACGACCGGACCATCCCGCACGTAGATGGCATCAGGCTCCACTCGCACCCCGGGATACAACTCCGCCAACGCCGCACAGGCCTGCCAGTGCGTCGTGGCCCGCCGCCCGTCGAGCAACCCCGCCCGCGCCAGGACGAACGCCCCCGTACACACCGAGACCACCCGCCGCGCGCCGGCCGCCAGCCGTCGCACGCCGTCCACCAACTCCGGCACGACTCCGGCGAACTCATCCCGCGGATATCCCGGCACCACCAAGGTGTCCACGTCACCGCCCACCTCGGACAGCGCGAGATCGACGCCCAGCGAGACACCCACATCGGTGCGAACGGCTCGCCCATCCACCGAGGCCAGCCGCACCCGATACCCACCCGCGCTGTCGAACACCTGCACAGGCCCGGCCACATCGAGCAGCAGAACACCGTCGGACAGAGCGAAGACGACATCACCGGTCGCGTCCATCACCATCTCCCGGGGCATCGAGGCAGTCCCGGCGAACGGCGCAGCGCTGCGTCGGGGGACACCGCTCCAGCGTAGTCACGGCCGTAATCGGTCCGGCACCGGCGAACGCCCAGCATGCCCCATAGGCGGTATCCGCATCGACCGGAGGACTGGTGCGGGTCACCTCTAAGGTGGTCCTTCACAACACGAGTCTGGAACGACGGGGGTTTGTAGTGCAGCGCGTCAGCCGACGGATCAGCACCACCGCCGGGGCAGGCGTTCTCGCGCTGCTCCTGGCCGGCTGCGGAGGCGCCGACACCGGCGAGAGCGTTGAGCAGCCGAAGACGGCGGAGAAGACGCAGGCCGCGGAGACGCCCGCGTCCCCCGGTACGCCGCTGACGCTCGACACCGCACCGCGGCGGGTGAACTACACCGACCGCGACGACAAGGTGCACCAGCTGACGGTCAACCCGACCCAGCTCACGCGCGGCTCGGCGAGCGACCTCGACGGCGTGCGGCTCGACGACGACATGCGCGGCATGGTGCCGCACTACCTCACCGTGTCGGTCACCAACGCCGGTACCGACGCGGTCGAGCCCTCCACGGCCGTCAGGAACTTCCGCGTGGCGCTCGCCGACGGCACCGCCGGCAAGGCCGTCTCGTTCTTCGGCGGCAACCCGCTGGCCACGCCCGGCACCGGCCCGCTGGAGACGTGCATCGGCACGACGGCTCCCAAAACGTTGACGGCCGGCCAGGCGGCGACCGAGTGCCGGGTCGTGCTGCTGCCCGAGGACGCCAAGCCCGCCACCGTCTCCTACAGCGCCGAGTCCGTCACCAGGACGTGGAAGGTGGAGGGCGGCGACGTCGGCGGCGGCGTGCTGGCCGCGGGCAAGCCGGCCAAGGTGACGTGGAAGGACACCGACGACAAGGACGTGCCGCTGACCGTCGCGCTGAGGAGCGTGCGCAAGGCCGGCGCGGGCGCGCTCTCCGACTACGAGCTGAACGCCAGGCAGAAGGCCGCCACGGTGTACTTCGTCACGTTCTCGTACCGCAACAACGGCACGTCCAAGCTGTACCCGGGCATGGACGACGCGGTCATCCTGCGTACCGAAAGCGGACAGACCCTGCGCAAGCTCACCCTCATCGCGATCGGCAGCAACGGCCCCAAGGGCTGCCCGTCCTCTCAGCCGTACGGCATGGTGCAGCCGGGCAAGAGCGTGCAGCAGTGCGGCGTGTACCTCGTCGACAAGGGCGACAAGCCCGTCACCGTCACCTTCTCCTCCACCGCCGAGGGCGCCGAGCCCGTCACGTGGAAGGCATCCTGAGACGGCGGTCAGGAGCTGACAGGCGGCGCGGCCTTCCATGCGAGCTGGGATGTCTCAGCCGTTTCTGATCGTCTTGCTCACCTGGGAGGGTGGGTGCGCCAGGGTGCGCCATGGCCGGGGAGCACCCAGGATGCCGGCAGCCCGCGGGGCGTTCAAACCGTCGCCCCGACCCCGGAGAAGCCCGGGTGGGAACAGCCGCAGCTTCGCCGGATCGCGAGCGTGGCCGTCGGAGGGGTGCCAGGCACGGGCTCGCCGAGCAGGTGGCGTACGGCCCGGCGGGCCATCTCGGCGAGCGGCTGTTCCACCGTGGTGAGCGGCGGCACGGTGAAGCCGGTCTCCGAGCTGCCGTCGCAGCTGATCAGGGCGAGCCTGCCAGGCACCTCGATGCCCGCCGCGCCGCAGCCGGCGAGCACGCCGACGGCCTGTTCGTCGGTCGCCGCGACCAGCGCCCGAGGCGCGGCCTTCAGCCCGGCCACGAGGCGGGCGGCGGCGGCCCGGCCGTACTCGGAACGCAGCAGCTCGCCCGGCACGCCGGTCGCTCGCCAGGCCGCGACGCGGTCGCCCACGGGACCCTCGTCGGTGGGGCCGGCCAGGAAGTCGACCCGGTCGTGCCCGTGCCCGCGCAGGTGGGCGACCGCCGCGGCGACCCCGGCGGCGTTGTCGGCGGCCACGAGCGTC
>NZ_JBFAPT010000018.1:0-237150 GCF_040676845.1 Nonomuraea sp. NPDC049504 | reverse complement strand
CCCCGCGGGGGGTTTTTGTGGGGCCCCCCCCGGGGGGGCCCCCCCCCCCCCCGGGGGGGGCCCCCCCCCGCCGCCGCCGGCCCGGCCCAGAAGAAGGCGGGGCGGCGGGGCGGGCATCCGCTGGTGCGGTTCCTCGTGCGGCGCGTGCTGCTGGCCGTGCTCATGGCGTGGGGCATCACGCTGGTGACGTTCGTGCTGACGAACCTCGTCCCCGGCGACCCCGTGGCCGCGAACCTCGGCCAGCGCGCGCTCGGCGACCCCGCCATCGTGGCGCAGTGGCGGGCCGAGCACGGGCTGGACAAGCCGCTGTGGCAGCAGTACCTGATCCACCTGCAGGGCCTGGTCCAGGGCGACCTGGGCACGAGCCAGCAGAGCCACCGCCCGGTGGCGCAGGACCTGGCGGAGTTCGTGCCGGCGACGCTGGAGCTGGCCGGCGCGGCGATCCTGGTCTCGCTGGTGCTGGGCGTGGCGTTCGGGGTGGTGGCGGCGCTGCGCAGGGACCGGCTGTCGGACCACGCGCTGCGGGTGCTGAGCCTGATCGGCATCTCGGTGCCGACGTTCTGGCTGGCGCTGGTGGCGTTCTACGTCTTCTTCTACCGGCTGCAGATCACGCCGGGCAGCGGCCGCGTGGACGCCGCGCTCGGCTCCGCGCCGCCGGTGACGGGCCTGCAGACGGTGGACGCGCTGCTGGCCGGCCGCTGGGACATCTTCACCTCCGCCGTCGGCCACCTGGTCACGCCGGCGCTGGTGCTGGCGCTCTACACGATCGGGCTGCTGACCCGCTTCACCCGCTCGGCGGTGCTGGAGGTGCTGGGCCAGGACTACGTGCGCGCGGCCAGGGCGAAGGGCCTGCCCGGACGGACGATCCTGTTCCGCTACGTGCTGCGCTCCGCCCTCGTGCCCGTCATCACGGTCGCGGGCCTGGCGTTCGGCAGCCTGCTGTCCGGCACGGTGCTGGTGGAGGCCATCTTCGCCTGGCCGGGCATCGGCCAGTACGCCTACAAGAGCGCCACCACCCTCGACCTGCCCGCCGTGATGGGCGTCGGCCTGGTCGTCGGCGTGGTGTACCTGGTCATCAACCTGATCGTGGACGTCCTGTACGGCGTCATCGATCCCCGAGTGAGGCTGCAATGAGACGGCGGGACCCCCTGGCCCGCAGGGGGCTGCTGCGGCGGCTGCCCGAGGCGTGGCGGCAGCCGCTGGCCGTGGTCGGCGCGGTGCTGGCGGTGGCCTGGCTGGTGATCGCGCTGGCGGCGCCCGCGCTGGCGCCGCACGACCCGCTGGCGCAGGAGCTGCCGCGGCTGGCCGCCCCCGGGCCCGGCCACTGGTTCGGCACCGACCAGCTCGGCCGCGACATCCTGAGCCGGGTCATGTACGGGGCGCGCGTGTCGATCCCGCTGACGCTGCTGCTGGTGGTGCTGTCCGTGCTGATCGGCGGGCTGCTGGGCGCGTGCGCCGGCTACTTCGGCCGCTGGGTGGACGAGACGATCATGCGGGTGGCGGACCTGGTGTTCGCGTTCCCGACGGTGATCCTGGCCATGGTGGTGGCCGCGGCGCTGGGCGCGAGCCTGACGAACGCGGTGCTGGCCGTGCTGGTCGTGGCCTGGCCGGCGTACGCGCGGGTGACGCGCGGGCTGGTGCTGGGCGTGCGGGAGCGGGAGTTCGTGCTGAGCGGGCGGCTGCTGGGCTTCTCGGTGTGGCGTTCGCTGCGGGTGGACGTGCTGCCGAACGTGACCGGCCCCGTCCTGGTGCTCGCCACCCTCGACATCGGCACGGCGCTGCTGCTGCTCTCGGGCCTGTCGTTCCTCGGCCTCGGCGCCAAGCCGCCGTCGCCCGAGTGGGGGGCGATGGTGGCGTCGGGCGTGGAGGTGTTCGACAGCTGGTGGGTGGCGACGTTCCCCGGCCTGGCGATCCTGACCGTGGTGCTGGCGTTCAACTTCCTCGGTGACACGCTGCGCGACGCCCTCGACCCCCGTACGGCCCGCGCGATCAAGGAGCGTGCCCTGTGACGCTGGACATCGCGGACCTGAAGGTGACGATCGGCGGCAAGGACGTGCTGCGCGGCGTGGACCTGCGGCTGGCGGCCGGCAAGGTGCACGGGCTGGCCGGCGAGAGCGGCTCGGGCAAGACGATGACCGGGCTCGCCGTGCTCGGCCTGCTGCCGCACGGCGCCAAGGCGTCGGGGTCCATCACGCTCGGCGAGCGCGACCTGCTGCGGCTGCCGCCCAAGGAGCTGAACCGGGTGCGCGGCGTCGAGGTCGCCATGGTCTTCCAGGACCCGGCGACCAGCCTGCACCCGATGCTGACCATCGGCACGCAGCTCACCGAGCACATGCGGCACCACCTGCGGCTGGGCAAGGCCGAGGCGAAGGAGCGGGCGGTCGAGCTGCTCGGCAAGGTCCGCATCCCCGGCCCCGCCGAGGCGTACGGGCGCTTCCCGCACCAGTTCTCCGGCGGGATGCGGCAGCGCATCGCGATCGCCATCGCGCTGGCCTGCTCCCCCAAGGTGCTGATCGCCGACGAGCCGACCACGGCGCTGGACGTCACCGTGCAGGCCGGCGTGCTGCGGCTGCTGCGCGGGCTCTGCGACGAGCTGGGGCTCGCCGTGCTGCTGGTGACGCACGACCTGGGCGTCATGTCGGCGGTGGCCGACGAGGTGAGCGTGATGAAGGACGGCCTGGTGGTGGAGTCGGGCCCGCGCGGGCGCGTGCTGCGCGAGCCCGGGCACGCCTACACGCGCTCGCTGCTGGACTCGCTGCCCGACACGGAGGTGCGCTGAGCATGCTGACCATCGACGACCTGGTGGTGGAGCACCGCTCGCCCGGGCGTCCCGTGGTGCGGGCCGTCGCGGGGGCCAGCCTGGAGGTGCGGCCCGGCGAGGTGGTCGGGCTCGTCGGGGAGTCCGGCTGCGGCAAGTCGACGCTGGCCCGGGCGGTCTGCGGGCTGAACCCGGTGACGGCCGGGTCCATCGCGTTCGAGGGCGAGCCGGTGACGCCGCTCGGGCTGCGGCGCAGGAAGCTGACCGGCATCCAGATGGTGTTCCAGGATCCGTACGCGTCCCTGAACCCCCGGCGCCGGGTGGGCGACCAGATCGCCGACGGGCTGCGCACCTCGGGGGACACCTCCACGACGCCCGCCGACCTGCTCGAACGCGTCGGGCTGCCGCGCGACTTCGCCGGCCGGCATCCGCACGAGTTCTCCGGCGGGCAGCGGCAGCGCATCGCCATCGCCAGGGCTTTGGCCGCGCGGCCCCGGCTGCTCATCGGGGACGAGCCGATCTCCGCGCTGGACGCCTCCGCGCAGGCGCAGGTGGCTCGGCTCATGCGGGACCTCGCCGTGTCGTCGGGGGCCGGGCTGCTGTTCATCAGCCACGACCTGTCGGTGGTACGGCTGATCGCGGACCGGATCGCGGTCATGTACCTCGGCAAGATCGTCGAGGTGGGCGACACGGCCGAGGTGTGGGCGCGGCCGCGGCATCCGTACACGGAGGCGCTGCTGGGTGCCATCCCCAAACCGGACGGCCTCGGCGTCCTGCCCGCCGAGCTGCCCGGCGACGTCCCTGACCCCGCCTTCCCGCCGTCGGGCTGCCGCTTCAACCCGCGCTGCCCCTCGGTGATGGACGTGTGCCGCGAGAAGGAGCCGGCCTTCGGCCCGGTCGCCTGCTGGCTCCACGAGCCCAAGTGACCCCGCCACCCGCTGATCCCCTCGGTGCGGACCTCACGCCGGATGAGCGTCCCGGGCCGGAGGGTGCGCCGGAGGGTGCGCCGGAGGGTGCGGCGGCGATGGGCGCGCCCGGGCTCGCTGGACCCGGGGACGGCCCCGCGACCGGGCCTCTGGTGGGGCCTCTGGTGGGGCCTCTGGTGGGGCCTCTGGCGGTTTCGGTGGCCTCGCGGGTGGTCGCGGTGCGGGAGCGGATGGTGGCGGATGGGGTGGATGCGCTGATTTTGCGACCCTCGCCCGATTACCGGTTCCTGGGGGGCGGTGAGGGGGCTTTCCTCGTGGTGACGGCCGAGGTGGTGGCCGAGACGGACGATCCCGCCTCGGTGGTGCCCTCAGGGGCGCGGCGGGTCGGGGTGGACGCCGAGATGCGGGTGCGGGAGCTGTTCGGGCTGGCGATCGAGGCGGAGTTCGTACCGGCCTCGACGGTGCTGGCGCCGCTGCGGCTGTGCAAGGAGCCGGGCGAGGTGGCCGCCATCAGGCGGGCCGTCGCGGCGGCGGAGGGCGTGCTGGCGGGGGCGCGGGAGCTGTCCTGGTTCGGGGCGACCGAGCGGGAGATGGCAAGGCGGCTGGGGCTGCTGCTGGTCGAGTCGGGGTGCGAGGACGTGGCGGCGCTGCGGGTCGCGGCGGGAGAGCACACGGCCAGGCCCTCGCACGTGCCAGGCGACCGGGTCATCAACCCCGGGGACGCGGTGACCGTGTCAGTGTGCGGGCGGTGGGGCGGTTACTGCGCGGAGGCGGCCCGAGTGTTCGTGGTGGCTGAGCCGCCGGAGGACTTCGACGCGATGTACTCGGTGGTGCCGGCGGCGTACCGGGCGGGGCTGGCCGCCGTACGTCCCGGCGTCCCGATGTCGGAGGTGGCCAGGGCGGTCACGGAGGTGATCGACGGCAGCGGCTACGGCCGCTACGCCTCCCCGCAGGTCGCCCACGGCATCGGCCTCGGCCCCGACGAGGGCCCCCGCCCCGGCGAGGACACCGTCCTGTCCGCGGGCATGACGTTCTGCCTGGAGCCGGCGATCCACGTACCGGACCTGTTCGGCGCCCGCCTGGCCGACGTCATCGCCTGCACGGAGTCAGGCGCCCTCCCCCTGGGCTCCCTCCCCCACACCCTCCACACCCTCGACCACTGACGCCACCACCCCACGAGCCCGAAAGGGTAGGCGTGGCCCACCCCACCCCAAAGGACACGAGCCCGTGAGGCGGGAAAGCCTCCAAAGACGCAAGCACCCGAAAGGTGGGGGTCTCCACCCCACCCCCGAAGGACACGAGCCCGTCCGACGGGAGAGCCTCCGTAGGGCGGGAGCGTCAGAGGGGGTGGGGTTCTCGGGGTTGGGGGAAAGGGCTGGACTAGGCTGGTGCGGCGATCAGTTGGGGGCGTTCGTGGACCAGTTCGTGCTGCTCATGCTGGTGCTCCTGGGGGCGCTGCTCATGGTGCCGCTGGGTGACCGCCTGGGCCTGCCGCCGCCCGTCCTCATGACGTTGCTGGGCATCGTGATGGCCGTCCTGCCTTTCGTCCCGAACGTGGACGTACCGCCCGGCATCGTGCTGCCCCTCCTGCTGCCCCCGCTCCTGTACGCGGCCGTCCAGCGCACCTCGTGGCGCCAGTTCGCGGCCAACTGGCAGCCGATCTTCCTGCTCGCGGTGGCGCTGGTGTTCGTGACGACGGCGGCCGTGGCGGGGGTGGCGCACGCGCTGGTGCCGGGGCTGCCGCTGGCCGCGGCGGTCGCGCTGGGCGCGCTGGTGGCCCCGCCGGACCCGGTGGCGGCGACGGCGGTGGCGGGCCGGCTGGGGCTGCCCAGGCGCATGGTGTCGCTGCTGGAGGGCGAGGGCCTGTTCAACGACGTGACGGCGATCGTGCTGTACCACGTGGCGATCGCGGCGGTGGTGACGGGCACGTTCTCGTGGCCGGGGGCGCTGACCGAGTTCGTGCTGTCGGCGGTGGTGGCCGTCATCGTGGGGCTGGCGCTGGGCTGGCTGGGCGGGCGGCTGATGGCGTGGCTGGGCGACGCGACGCTGCAGGTGGGGGTGTCGCTGCTGGTGCCGTTCGTGTCGTACGCGCTGGCCGACCAGCTGCACGGCTCTGGCGTGCTGGCCGTGCTGACGACGTCGTTCTACCTGAGCGAGCGCATGTCGGACGCCGACGACGTGCTGGGCAGGTTCGCCTCGGCGACGTTCTGGCAGGTCGTGGACACGCTGGTGACCGGGGTGGCGTTCGGGCTGATCGGGCTGGAGCTGCACGCGGTGCTCGGCACGGTGCACGGGCGGCTGGGCGAGTTGCTGTGGTGGAGCGCCGCCGTGGTGGGCGTGGTGGTCTTCGTACGGCTGGTGTGGCTGCTGCCGGCGGCCTGGCTGGCGAAGAAGGCGCGCGGCCCTGGCCATGAGGACACCGAGATCCCGCTGAGCTGGCGGGAGACGGTGGTGATGTGGTGGGCCGGCATGCGCGGGGTGGCGTCGGTGGCGCTGGCGCTGGCCATCCCGCTGGAGACGGAGGACGGCGCGTTCCCGCAGCGTCCCGTCATCGTGTTCATCGCGTTCGCGGTCATCCTGACGACGCTGATCGTGCAGGGCCTGTCGCTGCCGTGGCTGGTGGGCAAGCTGGGTGTGAAGGCGGACACGGCGGCGGAGCGGGAGCTGGAGAAGCGGCTGGCGGTGGCGGCGGCGAAGGCGGCCAAGCGGCGGCTGCGCGAGATCGACGAGGCCGAGGACCTGCCGGAGGAAGTGATGGAGGTGCTGAACCGCCGCCTGCTGGACATGGGGGTGCGGCTCAGCCCTGAGGCCGCCGACGAGGAGCGGCGCGAGGCGTACGAGCAGCGGGTCCGCCGGATCAGGCTGATGCGCCGGGTGCAGGGCGAGATGATGTCGGCGGCCCGCCAGGTCGTGCTGGACGCCCGCCGCGACCCCGCGGCGGACCCGGCGATCATCTCCCGCATCCTGCGCCGGCTCGACGCCCGCAGCCTGCGCTGACCACCACGGCATGACGGCGTGTGATGGTTCGCGGCGAAGTTTAGTCATGGAGCATGCTGCGCATCGGCACGTGGAAGCCCGCTGTGTGGCCCGTCCTCCCGGCCGGTGCGCCGGCTGACGTCGTGGTCTGCGGGTGGCATGACGGCGGCCCGCCGCTCTGTGCCACCGAGGTCAAGATCATTTACGCGCTCGACGGGCCGGTGCCGGAGTTCCCCGGGCTGCTGGTGGGGCGGCCGGTCGCGCGGGGGCCGAGGAGATCGCCGAGCTGCTGCTGCAGGGGGCCGACGTGGTGCTCATCGCGCCGGCCGGTTCTCCGGCGGCCGCTACCGTACGCCGGAGGTGACGGTGCCGCTGGAGTCCGTACGTCTGAGCCAGGAGGCGCCGAGCAGGATCGGCATCGCCTTGCACGCGGAGGCGGCCCCCTGAGCCGCGCTGGGACCGCGCTGGGACCGCGCTGGGGCCGCGCTGAGGTTCCGCTACGAAAGACCCCCGTCCTCTTGGTGGTACCGGACGAATCCCGGGCGCCCCTCCATGGCATAACGTCGCCATGGAACCTCAGTGAGGGGAAAGGGTGAGACGTTGATCGAGGTCAGGGAGCTTCACGAGATGCCGGAGTTGGAGGGCGTCTACACGCTGTTCGACGACATCTGGGATTTCGGCTCCAGCGACCCGCCCATCACGATGGAGCTGATGCGCGCGCTGTCGCACGCGGGCGGCTACGTCGCCGGCGCCTTCGACGGCGGGCGCCTGGTCGGCGGCTCCGTGGGGTTCCTGGCCGCCGGCAACGCCCTGCACTCCCACGTCACCGGCTCGGTCGCGGGCCGGGGCATCGGGTTCGAGCTGAAGCAGCACCAGCGCCGCTGGGCGCTCGAACGCGGCCTGGCCCGCATCACCTGGACCTACGACCCGCTGGTACGCCGCAACGCGCACTTCAACCTGGCGAAGCTGGGCGCGCGCCCGGTGGAGTACCTGCCGTACTTCTACGGCGTCATGGAGGACGCGATCAACCAGGGCGACGAGTCCGACCGGCTGCTGGCCTCGTGGCCGCTGACCGCGCCGCACGTCGAGGCGCTGGCCAGGCGGGAGCCCGGTGACGCGCCGGCGCCGGAGGGCGCGGTGGTGGCGCTGGCCGACGAGGGCGGCCGGCCGGCCCTCGGCCCGGTGGACGCGCCGGTGGTGCTGGTCGCGGTGCCGCCCGACATCCAGGCGCTGCGCAGGGCCGACAAGGGGGCGGGCAAGGCGTGGCGGCACGCCGTCCGTGATGTGCTGGGTGGGCTGATGGCGGAGGGCCGCAAGGTGACGGGGTTCGCCGCGAAGTCGTACTACGTAGTGGAGAGCATGTGAAGATCACCGGAGTGGAGCTGCGCAGGATCGCGATGCCGCTGGTGTCGCCGTTCCGCACCTCGTTCGGCACCGAGACCGCGCGTGACGTGCTGCTGGTCAGGGTGGTGACGCCCGACTCCGAGGGCTGGGGCGAGTGCGTGGCGATGAGCGAGCCGCTCTACTCCTCCGAGTACGTCGACGGCGCCGCCGAGGTGATCCGCCGCTTCCTGCTGCCCGCGCTGCCCGCCGGCCTGGACGCGAACCAGGTGGCCGGCGCCCTCGAGCCGATCAAGGGCCACCGGATGGCCAAGGCGGCGGTGGAGACGGCGGTGCTGGACGCGCAGCTGCGGGCGGCGGGCGAGTCGTTCGGCCGGTTCCTGGGCGCGGCGAAGACGCGGGTGCCGTGCGGGGTGTCGGTCGGCATCATGGACTCGATCCCGCAGCTGCTGGACGCGGTGGCGGGCTACGTCGACGAGGGGTACGTCCGGGTCAAGCTGAAGATCCAGCCGGGCTGGGACGTCGAGCCGGTCAGGGCGGTGCGCGAGCGGTTCGGCGACGACCTGCTGCTCCAGGTGGACGCGAACGCCGCGTACGCGCTGTCCGACGCGCCCAGGCTGGCCCGGCTCGACGCGTTCGACCTGCTGCTGATCGAGCAGCCGCTGGCCAACGACGATCTGGTGCAGCACGCGAAGCTGGCGCAGCGGCTGCGCACGCCGATCTGCCTGGACGAGTCGATCGAGTCGGCCGAGCACGCCGCCGCGGCGATCGCGCTCGGCTCGTGCTCGATCGTCAACATCAAGCCGGGCCGCGTCGGCGGCTACCTGGAGGCGCGGCGCATCCACGACCTGTGCCGGGCCAACGGCATCGCGGTGTGGTGCGGCGGCATGCTGGAGACCGGCCTCGGCCGGGCGGCGAACGTGGCGCTGGCCGCGCTTCCCGGCTTCACGCTGCCGGGCGACACCTCCGGCTCGCGCCGCTACTTCGCGACCGACGTCACCGAGCCGTTCGAGCTGGTGGACGGCCACCTGGAGGTGCCCACGGGCCCGGGGCTCGGGGTCGAGCCGATCCCGGGCGTGCTGGAGGAGGTCACCACCGCCACGGAGTGGATCACTCTCTGAGCCGCGGCACCGCGGCCAGCAGGGCGCGGGTGTAGTCGTGCGCGGGCTCGCCGACGACCTGCTCGGCGGGCCCGACCTCGACCAGCCGGCCGCGGTGCAGGACGGCCACCACGTCGGCGACGTACCGCACGACGGCCAGGTTGTGCGAGATGAACAGCATCGACAGGCCCAGCTCGTCGCGCAGGCCGCGCACGAGGTTGAGCACGGCTCCCTGCACCGACACGTCGAGCGAGCTGGTGATCTCGTCGGCCACCAGCAGCTCGGGGTCGCCGCCGAGCGCGCGGGCGATGGCGACGCGCTGCCGCTGCCCGCCGGACAGCTCGCGCGGGTAGCGGCCGGCCAGCTCGGCGGGCAGCCGGACGAGGCCGAGCAGCCGCTCCACCTCGCCGGGGCCGCAGCCCTCCGCGATGGTGCGGCCGACGGTCATGCGGGGGTTCAGCGACGCGTACGGGTCCTGGAAGACCATCTGCACCCGCCGCGCCCCCTCGACGCTGCCGGTGTGCGGCACGAGCCCGCACACGGCCCTGGCGAGGGTGGACTTGCCCGACCCCGACTCGCCGACGAGCCCGACCACCTTGCCGTCGGGGATCTCCAGCGTGACGTCGTCCACGGCGGTGAAGGCGCCGAAGCGCACGCTCAGGTTCTTGACGATCACTTGACCTCCCAGCAGGCGGCCCGCCGGCCGGGGCCGAGGGTGACGAGTTCGGGACGCTCGCTCGCGCAGCGCGCGGTGGCCAGCTCGCAGCGCGGCGCGAACGCGCAGCCGGGCCCGACGTCCGCGGGCGCGGGCTGGGTGCCGGGGATGCCGGCCAGCGGCGTGTCGCGGTCGGTGTCGAGGTCGGGCAGGGACGCGATGAGCGCCTTCGTGTACGGGTGCGCGGCCCCGCCCGCGAGCCGGTCGGCGGGCAGCTCCTCGACGACGCGGCCGGCGTACATGACGACGACCCGGTCGCACAGCTCGCCCACGACGGCGATGTCGTGCGAGATGAACAGCGTGGCCGCGCCGGTCTCCTCGACGACCTCGCGCAGCAGCTTGAGTATCTGCCGCTGCACGGTCACGTCGAGGGCGGTGGTGGGCTCGTCGGCGATGACGAGGCGGGGCGCTCCCATGAGGCCCATCGCGATGACGGCGCGCTGCCGCATGCCGCCGGACAGCTCGTGCGGGTGCTGCCCGGCGCGTCTCTCCGGCTCGGGCAGGTGGACCTGGCCGAGCCGGTCCACGGCGCGGCGGCGGGCGTCGGCGCGGGTGGCGCCCTCGTGCACGACCGCGACCTCGGCGAGCTGGCCGCCGACCTTGAGCGCGGGGTTGAGCGCGGCCAGCGGGTCCTGGAAGACCATGGCGAGCGCGGTGCCGAGCTCCTTGCCCGACAGGGTGGCGACGTCCTTGCCGCCGAGCCGCAGCGCCGCGTACGTGACGGCGCCGGGGTAGGGCACGAGGCCGCCGATGGCGGCGGCGGTCATGCTCTTGCCGCTGCCGGACTCCCCCACCAGGCCGACGATCTCGCCGGGCGCGACGGTGAGCGACAGGTTCCGTACGGGGGACGCGCCGCCGGGGAACGAGACGGTCAGGTCGCGCACCTCCAGCACGGCCTCCGGGTCGGGCTCGGGCGGCTCACCGGGCGGCGCGGCGGGCGCCGCCCGGCCGCGCGGCACGGTGGTGCGCGCCGCGGCCTTGGCGAGGGCGTCGCCCAGCAGGTTGAAGCCGATGCCGGCCAGCGCGATGGCGGCGGCGGGCCCGAGCGCCACTTCGGGGGTGACGTAGATGCGCGGGAACCCGTCGAACAGCAGCCGCCCCCAGTCGAAGTCCGGCGGCTGCACGCCGAGCCCCAGGAACGACAGCCCGGCGAGGCCCAGCAGGGCGCCGCCGAGCGCCTGGGTGAGGTGCAGGATGAGCGGCTCGGCGATGTTGGGCAGCACGTGCCTGGTCAGGATGCGGCGGCGCGGCACGCCGAGCATGCGGGCGGCGGAGACGTAGTCGGCGCCGGCGACCGTGGCGGCCAGGGTCTGGGTGAGCCGGGCGAAGCCGGGGGCGATGGCCGCGCCGATGCCGAGCACCGCGCCGCGCGCCCCGAGCCCGCTGACGACGGCCGTGAACATGGCCAGCAGCAGCCCCGGGAAGGCCACCAGCGCGTTGACGGTGCCGGTGGCCAGGCGGGCGCCGCGCCTGGGCAGGATCGAGGGCAGCGTGCCCAGCACGACGCCGGCGAACGCGCCGATCAGGGTGGCGGCCAGGGCCAGCAGCAGCGAGTAGCGGCCCGCGACCAGCACCCTGGCCAGCAGGTCGCGGCCGAGGTTGTCGGTGCCGAGCGGGTGTCCTGGCGAGGAGCCCTGGAGGATGGCGGCGGCGTCGATGCGGTCGGCCTCGGCGCCCCAGACGATGGGCCCGAGCACGGCCAGCAGGGCCATGGCCGCCACGATGACGGCCCCGGCCACGCCGGGCGCGTTCCGCCGCAGCCGCCCCAGCAGCGGGGTCATCATGCCTCCTTGATCGCGGACGTCGGGTCGAGCGTGCCGAGCACCAGGTCGACGCCCAGGTTCACGACCAGCACGATCGCCCCGTAGACCAGCACCACGCCTTGGGCCACCGGGTAGTCCTTCTGGGTGACCGACTCGACGATCTTGAGCCCGAGTCCCGGCCAGGCGAAGACGTACTCGACCAGCACCCCGCCCGCGATGAGCGAGGTCAGCAGCAGGCCGCCGACGGTGAGGGTGGCGGTGAGCGTGTTGGGCAGCACGTGCCGCAGGTGCAGCCGGGCGGCGGGCAGGCGCTTGGCGCGGGCCAGCCGCACGTAGTCCTTGCCCAGCTCGCGCAGCGTCTCGACGCGGGAGATGCGGGCGATCATGGCGGCCGGGCCGATCGCCAGCGCGGCGACCGGCAGCACGTACGTGATCGCCCCCGCCTTGCCCGCGGGCGGGAACCAGCCGAGCCCGATGGCGAAGACGGCCACCAGCGCGATCGAGTACAGGAACTCCGGCACCGCCACCGCCGCACCCGTGCCAGCGCTGAAGGTCAGCTCGGTGCCGCGGTTGCGGCCGTTCTCGGTGCGGATGGCCGCCCACATGCCGAGCGGCACGGCCACGAGCAGGGCCACGAGGGTGGCGAGCAGGGCCAGGCTCAGCGTGTTGGGCAGGCGGGTCAGGATGACCTCCCCGACCGGCTCGCCGGTGACGAACGAGGTCCCCAAGTCGCCGGAGAAGACGCCGGTCACGTAGGTGACGAGCTGCTCGGGCAGCGGCCGGTCCAGGCCCAGCGCCGCCCGGCGCGCCTCCACCAGCTCGACCGGCGCGGCCGGGCCGAGGGCGGCGCGCACGGGGTCACCGGGGATGAGGTGGATCATCGCGAACGTCGCCACCACGAGCACGGCCAGGGACACCAGGAAGCGCACCAGCCGCCGTACGCCGACACGACGGCTCATCAGCCCCCCTGCGTGAGGCGGATGGAGGTGGTCGTGAACATCCCGGCGAGCATCTCGTACGTGGCGCCCTTGGCCGCCTCCAGGACGTTCGTCTCGACCACCGGAACCAGGTCGGCGTCCTCGAACAGCGCCGACTCGGCCTGCAGCCACTTGTCGCAGCCCTCGGCCGCGGGCACCTTCGACGCCTCGGCGACGAGCGACTGGTAGCGCTTGTTCGCCAGGTGCGCGAAGTTGGCGCCCTTGGGCGCGCCGGGGCCGGACAGGAAGCCGACGAGCTGGCTGGGCAGGGTGACGCCGATGGGCAGCCAGACGACGTCCCAGTCCTGGGTGGCGTTGAGCGACTCCGACAGCTTGGTGTCGATGGCGCCGTTCAGCTTCACCTCGGCGCCGATCTTGCCCCAGGCGGTGGCCAGGTACTCGGCGGCGGCCTGGACGCCGGCGCCGCGGGTGGTGGCGTACAGGTAGCGCAGGGTGAGCCGCTTGCCGTCCTTGACGCGCACACCGTCGGGGCCGGCCTTCCAGCCGGCCGCGTCGAGCGCCGCGGCGGCGGCCGCCGGGTCGTGCGCGGGCACGTGGCCCGTGACGGTGTCGCCCTGGCAGGGACGCGGGTACAGGACGAGCCCGGTGGGCGGCTTGCCGGTGCCGCTGGAGGCGATGCCGGCCAGCTCCTTGAGGTCGATGGCCTGGGTGAGCGCCTTGCGCACGGCGGGGTCGCGGGTGGGCCTGTCGTCGCCCTGGTGGTAGAAGAACTGGCCGTTGGCGACCGGCGTGACCGCCTTGGTGACGCCGGGCGCGGCCTCCACGCGGGCACGGTCGGGGCCGTAAAGGGTGATCCCGTTGAGCGAGCCGGCGACGAGGAGGTTGGCGGCGGTCTGCTCGTTCGGGACGATCTTCAGCACGACGGTCTCCGGCGCCTCCTTGATGGAGCTGCCTGGCCTGCCCCAGGCGTACTCCCTGCGCACCTTGAACGTGTAGTGGTCGCCGGGCACCGCCTCGGTGAGCTGGTAGGCGCCGCTGCCGGAGGTGGAGCGGGCCAGCAGCGAGCGGTCCTTGACGCCCTTGCCGCAGACCACGAAGATCGCGCGGCCGGTCTCCAGGATGAAGCTGAACGGCTCCGGCATGGACAGCGTCACGGTGCCGGCCGCGTCGTCGGCCTCTGCCTTCATGCCGGTGGGGACCAGCACGCCGTAGATGGACGACTTGGTGGCGGGGTCGGTGATGTGGTCGACGCTGGCGGCCACGTCGGAGGGGGTGACGGGCGAGCCGTCGGAGCAGACGGCGTCCTTGCGCATGGTGAAGGTGACCTTGTCGGGCTCGACGTCCCACTTCTGCGCCAGCGCGGGGACGATCTTGCCCTCGGCGTCCACGCTGACCAGCGTGTCGTAGGCGAGCGAGAGCGTGGTGTTGGTGACGTTGAGCACGCCCATGGCGGGGTCGAGCACGCCCGGGTCGGCGGGCAGCGCGTACGTGAACGTGCCGCCCCCGGCCGGCCCGCCTTCCGCCCCCGTCCCTCCGCAGCCGGCCGCGAGCAGGGCGAGCGCGGCGAGGCCCGCCGCGAATGGTGTTCTCATGGGTACTCCAGACGAGCGTGGGGGTGAGGTCCACCTTCGCGGCTGCGCCGTGGCGCGTTCTTCGGTGCCGGCCACGAAAAAGCTCGGCCGTCTAGTGCTGGCGTCCGAAGATCCGCATCTGGAGTTGCACGGTGAGCCGGGCGTCGGGGTCGCTCAGGTCGAGCCCGCCGATCTCGGTGAGCCGCTTGAGCCGGTAGCGGAAGGTGTTGGGGTGCACGTGGACGCGGGCGGCGGCCAGGTTGACGTCGCCGAACGCGTCGAGGTACGCCCCCAGCGTGGCGGCCAGCTCGGTGCCGTGCTCGGCGTCGTGCTCCAGCAGCCGCTGGTAGGGGCCGGTGGGGGCCTGCTCCTCGGCGGCGGCCACGTCGGAGACCTGGAGCAGCAGCGACTCGAAGTGCACGGCGGTGTAGCCGGCGGCCTGCCCGCTGGCGCCCCGGGTGCGCAGCACGCGCAGGGCCCGGTCGGCGTCGGCGCGAGAACGGGCGACCTGGGCGAGGTTGAGCGCGAGCCGGCCGACGCCGACGTTGGCGGCGTGGCGGGGGCCGACCCTGGCGAGGAAGCTCTCGGCGACGCGGACGGCCCGCTCCTCCTCGCCACCGCCCGGGGTGAGGGGCAGCACGGCGTAGGCGACGGAGCCGGCCAGCGCGGCGGCGGCCTTGGGGTGGATGGCGGCGACGTGCAGGGCGAGGGCGTCGCAGAAGCGCTGCCGTTCGCTCTCGCTGCGCGCGTGGTCGGCCGCGTAGTCGGCGAGGTGATCGGAGAGCCGGTCGGAGGCCCGATCTGAGGCGTGCCCGGAGGTGCGGGCGCCGTCGCCAGGCGGGCCGGTCAGCTCGGCGGCCAGCACGCACAGCCGGGCGGTCGCGATGCCCAGCCGGCCGGCCGCCTCGGCGGCGTCGGCGCCGCCCGCGAGCACGGTGGACAGCAGGTCGGCGCGCAGCCGCCGCTGGGTGTCGGCGCCGGCCCGCTCGTGCAGCAGCCGCAGCGCGACGACCTTGGCGGCGTCGGCGAGCGCGCGCTGCCGCTGCGGGGTGAGCGGTTCGTGCACGGCCGCCCAGATGGAGCCGAGGATCTCGTCGCCGGCCCGCACCGCCACGGCGACCCGGTTGATCACGCTGCCGTCGTGCAGCTCGATGTAGACGGGCTCGCGGTTCTGGTAGAGCCGCTTGAAGGCGCCCTGCTCGTCGAGCAGCCGCAGGTAGCGCTCGGGCACCTGGCGGCCCAGCACGGTCTCGACGCGGCCCTGGTCGGCCTCCTCCTGCCGGCCGGAGAACGCCAGCACCCGCGACGACCTGTCCTCGATCGTGACGGGCGCGTCGAGCAGCGCGCACACGGCGTTGGCCAGCGCGAACAGGTCGCCGTGCGCCCCCTCGCCGGGCTCGGCCAGGTCACCCTCGGCGAGCAGCGAGCGCACCAGTGCCGCCACCTGCGCCCAGGAGGCGGCCCTGGTCAGGCCGAGCACCGCGACGCCGGTCTCCAGCACGGCGGCGCGCACGCGCTCGTCCACGTCGACGGGCAGCTTGACGACGACGCCGGCCGCGTGGGGTACGCGGGCCAGCAGCGCGCAGACGTCGGCGGCGCCCTGCACCCCGACCGCGAGCACCATCGCGCCCTCGGGCACGATCAGCTCGTCGAGGGGGTCGTAGATGTGCACGCCCGTGACCTCGGCGTCGAGGTCGCCCGGTGAGGCGGCGACGTCGAGCACCGTGGTGCCGAGGTCGTCGAGGATCCGCCCGAGGCTGGCGCGCGGGCGGATTCTCATGGGGTCACGATAGTTCACCCCGTCTTGGGCGTGGCGCGGGCGCCCATGTGCACGTACGGGGAGCCGTCGGCCAGCTCGTAGAAGACGACCGCGAGCCAGTCGGGAGCGTCGGGCTCCTTGCACGCGAACAGCGGCCGCTCGCCGCCCTCCACGGGGACGAGCCTGCGCTTCACCGGCTCCGGCTCCAGCTCGGCCAGCGCCCCGGTGGCCTCCATCGTCAGCCACGGCCCGTCGTCCTTGACCGACACCGTGATGCGGGCGCCGGCCCGCTCGTAGACGCCGGCGTACGGGGTGGCGTCCACCTCGATCGGGGTCTCCGGCGGGGCGGGCATCTGCGGCACGGCGAGGCCGTCCAGCTCGGCGAACAGCTCGGTCGCCACGGCGCGGGTGAAGGCGCCCGAGTGGCCGCCGTTGGCGGTGACGCAGGCGATGGTCCCGGTGCCCGGCACGGCCCAGAGCATGGCGTGCTGGCCGATCGTGTTGCCGCCGTGGGACACCACGCGCTGCCCGCTCCACTCGTCCAGGATCCAGCCGACGCCCCACTGGGGGCCGAGCCCGTGCGGGTTGGGCACGTCCACCTGCGGCTCCCACATGGCCTGCGGGTCGTCGAGCAGCCCGCCCTCCAGGTGGGCCCGCGCGAAGGCGACCACGTCGGCCGGGCGGGCGCAGATGAGCCCGGCCGGGCCGGCGCTGCGCATCAGCCCCCACACCGGGGCCGGCGCGCCGCCGTCCACGTGGCCCATCGCGGCGCGGAAGCGCAGCACGTCCTCGGGCAGCGTCCAGGTGTGGGTCAGGCCGAGGGGCTCCGCGATCTCCTCGCGCAGCAGGGCGTCCCAGGTCTTGCCGCTCAGCTTCTCCAGGACGCGGCCGGCGATGACGAAGCCGGAGTTGCAGTAGGACTGGGTGGCCCCGATGGGGTGGTTCTGGGCCAGGTCGGCGCAGGCCTCGACGTACTTGGCCACGCAGTCGTCGCCGCGGCCCGTGTCGAGGAACAGATCGCCGTCGATGCCGCTGGTGTGGGAGAGCAGGTGCCGCATGGTGACGGTCTTGCTGACCTCGGGGTCGGCCACCCTGAACTCGGGCAGCACCTCGGCGACCGGGGTGTCCAGCGTCAGCCTGCCGCGCTCGACCTGCTGCATGAGCAGGGTGGCCGTCCAGACCTTGGTGATCGAGCCGATCTGGTAGAGCGCGTCGGGGGTGGCCTCGACGCCGGTGGCGGCGTTGAGCGTGCCGGCGGCGACCTCGGTCAGCTCTCCCTCGTGCAGGTACGCCAGCGCCGCTCCTGGCACTTCGTACCGGGCGATCAGCTCGGCGAGCCGCTGCTGACCCATTGCTCCAGCCACGCGATGATCCTTTCGTTGTAGTCGTACCGGTGTGAGGGCCGGCCGTTCAGGATGAACAGGTGGGAGGCCCCCGGGTAGCGCACGAGCCGGACCGGCACGCGGCGCTCGCGCAGTGCGGCGAACCACTGCTCGGCCTGGCCGATCGGGCAGCGGTCGTCGTTCTCTCCGTGCAGCAGCAGGGTGGGTGCGGTGACCTCGCCGACGCGGGTGATCGGCGACTGGGCGGCCAGGTCGCCGTGATACTCGTACGTCTTGAGCAGGTGGCCCAGGTCGGAGGTGCCGGAGATGCTGCTCAGGTCGGTGACCGCGCCGCCCGCGACGGCGGCCTTGAACCTGCCGGTCACGCCGGTCAGCCAGCACGTCATGTAGCCGCCGTAGCTGTAGCCGGTGACGGCCAGCCGTTCGGGGTCGGCGACGCCGTCGGCGACGAGGGCGTCCACGGCGGCCAGGAAGTCCTGGGTGTCGGCCAGGCCCCAGGCGCCCGCGGTCGCCTTGTAGAAGGCCTCGCCGTAGCCGTCGCTGGCGCGCGGATTGAGCGTGAGCACCGTCCAGCCCTGCGCGGCGAGCGCCTGATGGTAGAGGTGGAAGCCGTCGAGCACGGGCGCCCAGGCGTTGTGCGGGCCGCCGTGCACGTCGAGCAGCAGCGGCCCGGGCCCGGTGCGGCTCTCCTCGAGGCTCTCGTCGCGCAGCACGAAGCCCTCGACCTCGGTGCCGTCGGGGGCGGTGAAGGTGCGGCTGACCGGCACGTATGGCTCGATGTCCGCCGGGGTGTGCCGGGTGAGCCGCTCGGGCGTCGTGCCGGCGAGGTCCAGGAGGAAGACCTCGCCGGGGCTGCGGGGCGTGGCGGCGACGTAGGCCACCTTGCCGGCGGCCACGCTCGCGCCCGCCACGCTGACGTCGCCGGGCACCAGCCTGTGCGCGGGGGCGCGGTAGAGGCGGGTCAGGCCGCGGTCGCGGGCGCAGAACAGCAGGTCGTCGCCGTGCGCGGCGGGGACGGCGCCGGGGTAGCCGGGGTGGCCGACCATGACGTTGCGGTCGAGCCCGGTCTCCACCTCGGCGGCGCCGTCCTGGCCGAGCTCGAACAGCCGGACGTGGCCCACCGGCTCGCCCTTCTGCGCGGCCACCACCAGCCGGTCGCCGAGCCACCAGGCGCCGGCGCAGAGCAGCTCGGGGTCGGTCAGCCGCTCGGGCTTCCCGCCGGTCGCGGGCACCGCGTACACGCCGGCGTCGAGCTCCAGGTCGGGGTCGGGCTCCAGGGCCGCGGTGAACACCAGCGTGGCGCCGTCCGGCGACCACGACGGCTCGCCCGCGTGCAGGTCGCCCTCGGTGAGCCGGGTGGATTCGCCTGAGGCGACGTCCATCACGAAGAGGTGCGTGGTGATCCCGCGCAGCAGGCCCGCGCCGTCGGCCTTGTGGTCGAGCCGGTCGGCCACCACGGGCGCGTGCGGGTCGGGCGGCCCGCCGTCGCCAGGGCCGACCGGGCCCGCGTAGGCGATCTTCGTGCCGTCGGGCGACCACACGGCGGGGCCCGCGCCGAGCGGCGCCTTCGTGAGCGGCGCGGGCTCGCCGCCGTCCATGGGCAGCAGGTGCAGTTGCGCGGCGCCGTCCACCGGGCGCAGGAACGCGAGCGTGCGCCCGTCCGGCGACCAGCGCGGCGCGCTGCCCTCCGCCAGCCGGCGCGGCTGCCCGCCGGGGACGGCCAGCCACACCTCGGTGCGGTTCTCGTCGGCCGCGCGGACGACGCTCGTCAGCGTGTACGCCACCGCGCCGCCGTCGGGACGCAGGGCCGGATCGGAGGGGACGGCGAAGCCGTACAGGTCGTCCAGGGTGAGACGTCGCATATGCGAACCGTAGGCCACCGGCATCGGCCCTGCTTCGGCCTCCCGGACGAACGCCCGGCCCCTGGTTGTGCCCCGCTACAAGCGGCCGGGGAACCAGGTGGTCCCGCCGGTCGGGGAGAATGACGGGGCGAACGTTAAGGTTAAGATCCCCCGCCGGTCCCCGGCGCCTGATTTCCCCCGAGTTTTCCCGAGAATGGATGGTTCAAGCATGGTACGCACGCCGGAACGGCAGGTGGCCGTGTTCGGTGCCGGTTACATCGGTCTGGTGACCGGCGCCTGCCTCGCGGAGCTGGGTCACCGGGTCGTGGTCCGCGACATCGACCCCGGCAAGGTCGCCCTGCTGCGCTCCGGCGACGTGCCGATCTACGAGCCCGACCTCGGCGACATGATCGCCAGGAACAAGGAGCGCCTGTCCTTCACCACCGACCTCGGTGAGACGCTCGACGGCGCCGAGATCGCGTACGTGTGCGTCGACACCCCGCCGTCCGCCTCGGGCGACGCCGACCTGTCGCGCGTCTGGTCGGTCGTGCGCTCCCTCGAAGGCGCCGAGCACCTGCGGGCGGTCGTGATGAAGTCCACCGTGCCGGTCGGCACCGGCACCCGCGTGCGGGCCGCGCTCGACGAGGCCGGCCTGTCCCACGTCGGCTACGCCGCCAACCCCGAGTTCACCGCCGAGGGCAGCGCCGTACGCGACTTCATGCGGCCCGACCGCATCGTCATCGGCTCGGCCGACGACGCCACCGCCGCCCTGGTCGCCGAGCTGCACGAGGGCATCGAGGGCCCGGTGGTCGTCATGGACGTGCGCTCGGCCGAGATGGTCAAGCTGGCCTCCAACGCGCTGCTCGCCACGAAGATCAGCTTCATCAACGAGATCGCCACGCTGTGCGAGAAGACCGGCGCCGACGTCGAGGAGGTCGCCCGCGCGGTCGGCCTCGACCACCGGCTCGGCCCCCACTTCCTGCGGCCCGGCATCGGCTGGGGCGGCTCCTGCTTCCCGAAGGACTCCGAGGCGCTGCGCCAGCTCGCCTCCAACACCGGCTACCACCTGCAGCTCCTGTCGGCCGTCATCGAGGTCAACAACCTGCAGAAGCGCCGCGCGATCCAGAAGCTGAAGGACGAGCTGGGCACGCTCACCGGCATGCGGGTGGCGCTGCTCGGGCTGACGTTCAAGCCGGGCACCGACGACATGCGCGAGGCCACCAGCACCGTGCTGGCCGGGCGGCTGCTGGCCGAGGGCGCCGAGGTGCGCTGCTGGGACCCGATGGCGCGGCCGGCCGAGGTCGAGCCGTGGACCTCCACCACCCGCCTCGCCACCCCCGAGCTGGCCGTCGAGGGCGCCGACGCGGCCATCGTGGTCACCGAGTGGCCGCAGCTGAAGGAGGCCGACTGGGCGGGCATGGCGGCGACCATGCGGCGTCCCGTGCTGTTCGACGGGCGCAACCTGCTCGATCCGCGGGAGATGCGCGGGCTCGGCTACACCTACATGGGGGTCGGCCGCCCCTGACCCACGCGGCGGAATAATCCGTTGCGGTTCGTTGCTGACGACCGCACTATGAACATCATGTTCCCGCTCGCCCACCTCGCGACGCCCGCACTGCCGGGCGCGTCCGGGCGTGCCTGCGACGGCCTGGAGCGCCGACCTCTTCCCGTAAGTCCCTGAAGTGACCCGGCGGGGGGAGGTCGAACCGGCCCACACGGGTCACTCACTCCGCAGGTTTCAGGGAAAGGGAACCGATGGCCAAGCAGGCCTACGTACGCAACAAGCCGCATCTCAACATCGGCACCATGGGTCACGTCGACCACGGCAAGACGACGCTGACCGCCGCCATCACGAAGGTGCTGGCGCAGCGTGGGCAGGCGACGTACACGCCGTTCGAGCGGATCGACCGCACCCCGGAGGAGGCCTCCAGGGGCATCACGATCAACATCTCGCACGTCGAGTACGAGACCGACACCCGCCACTACGCCCACGTCGACATGCCGGGCCACGCCGACTACGTGAAGAACATGATCACGGGGGCGGCGCAGCTCGACGGCGCGATCCTCGTCGTGTCCGCGCACGACGGCATCATGCCGCAGACCAAGGAGCACGTGCTGCTGGCCAAGCGGGTCGGCGTCGAGCACCTGGTCGTCGCCGTCAACAAGGCCGACGGCGCCGACCCCGAGCTCGTCGACCTGGTCGAGCTGGAGCTGCAGGAGCTGCTCGCCGAGCACGGCTACCGCGACGTGCCGATGGTGCGGGTCTCCGGGCTGCGGGCGCTGGAGGGCGACCCGGTCTGGACGGCCTCCGTCGAGGAGCTGCTGCGGGTGGTGGACGAGCACATCCCCGTGCCCGTGCGGTACGTGGACGCGCCGTTCCTCATGCCGGTCGAGAACGTGCTCACGGTCACCGGCCGGGGCACGGTCGTCACCGGCGCCATCGAGCGGGGCACCGTCCGCGTCGGCGACACCGTCGAGGTGGTCGGGTTCGGCGAGGGGTTCACCGCCGTCGTCACCGGCGTCGAGACGTTCGGCAAGACGATGGAGCAGGGCGAGGCCGGCGACAACGCGGCCGTGCTGCTGCGCGGGATCCGCCGCGAGCAGGTGCGGCGCGGGATGGTGCTGGCCGCGCCGGGCAGCCAGCGGGCGCTCGGGGCGTTCACGGCCCGGGTCTACCTGCTGACCCCGGAGGAGGGCGGCCGGCGCAAGCCGATCGCCTCCGGCTACCGGCCGCAGTTCTACCTGCGCACGACCGACGTGCCGGGTGAGCTGACCCTGCCGGACGGCGTCGAGAGCGCCGCCCCCGGCGAGACGGTGGAGGTGACGGTGACGCTGGGCAAGGCGGTCGCGCTGGAGGCGGGGCTCGGCTTCGCCATCCGTGAGGGCGGCCTCACGGTCGGCGCGGGCACCGTCCTGACCGCCTGACCCCCCTGAACGGCCGTCCCGGTCATCACGACCGGGACGGCCGTTCTCATGGGCGCGTCCTCACGCGGGGGTGAAGCGGAGGCGCAGGGTGGCCGGTTGGGGGTGCAGGTCGTAGGCGGGCAGGGGGCCTGGGCCGCAGGTGGCGGTGCCGATGCCCTGGTGGGCGAGGTCGAGGTGGAGGTGCAGGCGGTCGCCCGGCACCAGGTCGGGGCGGTGCCGGGCGGCGGTCAGCTCGGCAGCGCTCCACCGGCGCGCGGTCAGCCCGAACGCGGGCTCGCCCGACACCCGGATCCCGCCCTGCTCGCCGGTGAGCACGGCCCAGCGGACGTCCGCGCGGTGGCCGTTCTCCTGCGGGTACACGTACGGCGTCTGGAGCTCCTCCACCGTGGCCGACCAGCGGCCGACGCGGGCGGCCATCCCGGTGTCCTGGTACGACTCCCCCGGCCCCGGCCCGAACCAGGTCACCCGGTCCACGGCGGCGCCGGGCAGCGTCATGTCGACGCCGAGCCGCGGGATCGGCCCCGGCCACTCGCCCTCCGGCTCGATCTCCAGGGCCAGCCGCAGCCCGCCGTCGTACGTCCACCTGTAGGTCGCCCGCATCCCGAGGTCGGTGGCGGCCGCCGCGACCCGCGTCCGTACGACGAGCTCGTCGCCCACGCTGACCTCGTCCACGCGGTGGGTGAGCCGGTGCAGGCCGAGCGCCCGCCAGCGGCCCTCCAGCCCGCCGTAGCGGTCGTTGTCGGTGGGCGCCCGCCACAGGCCGAGCCTGGGCCCCTCGACCTCCAGCCCGAACAGCCGCACCAGCCGCCCCGACGCGTCGAACGCGCAGTCGCCGGCGGTGATCAGCCCGTCCCTGGTGAACGCGGTCGTGCGGGACGCGGGCGCGGGTGTGGCCGCAGCAAGCCGGGTCTGGCCCCAGGCGACCTCGTGCCCGGCCGGCGCCCACGGCTGGTCCTCGGCCAGCTCGGCCCGTACGGTGAGCCACCGCTCGCCCTCGGGCCCGCCGCCCGCGCCGGGCAGCGCGACCTCGCCGCCGTCCGCCGGCACGCCGAGCACGTGCTCGGTCACCGTCTCGCCCTCCACCTGCACGGTCGCGGTGAACCGGAGATGGGACAGGTCGCGGAAGCCGTACCCGTTGACGACCCGCACGACGTCATCGCCGTCGAACGTGAAGCGGACCGGCTCGAACACCTTCTTCAGGTCGGTCAGGCCGGGCGACGGCGTCCTGTCGGGGAAGACGAGGCCGTCGATGACGAAGTTCGAGTCGTGGACGGGCTCGCCGTAGTCGCCGCCGTAGGCGTACTCGTGGACCGGGTGGGCGATGCCGTGGTCGATCCACTCCCAGATGAACCCGCCGGCCAGCCGGGGGTGGCGCTCGAACAGCTCCTGGTACTCGGCGAGGCCGCCGGGCCCGTTGCCCATGGCGTGGGCGTACTCGCACTGCAGGAACGGCAGCGTGCGCCGGCGCGCGTCCAGCTCGGGGTCGTCGAGCGGGTCCTCCTCGCGCTTGCCGATGAGCTCGACCTCGGCGTGGGAGGCGTACATGCGGGAGTAGACGTCGGTGTGGGCGCAGGAGCGGTCGCCCTCGTAGTGCAGCGGCCTGGACGGGTCGCGCTCGCGCGCCCAGTCGGCCATGACGGCGAGGTTGCGGCCCACGCCCGCCTCGTTGCCGAGCGACCACATGATGACGCTGGGGTGGTTCTTGTCGCGTTCGACCATGCGGCGCATGCGGTCGAGCAGCGCGTCGGCGTAGCGGGGGTCGTCGGTGGGGTTGGCGCGCCAGCCGACCTCCCAGAAGCCGTGCGTCTCCAGGTCGCACTCGTCGATCACCCACAGGCCGAGCTCGTCGCACAGGTCGAGGAAGCGCGGGTGGGGCGGGTAGTGGCTGGTCCTGACCGCGTTGACGTTGTGCCGCTTCATCAGCAGCACGTCCTCGCGCATGGTCTCGTACGGCACCGCCCGGCCGTGCTCCGGGTGGAACTCGTGCCGGTTGACGCCCTTGAGCAGCAGCGGCCTGCCGTTGGCGAGCAGCACGCCGTCCTCGATGGAGATCGTCCTGAACCCGACCCGCAGCCGCACGGTCTCCCCGTCGCCGGCGACGACGGCCTCGTACAGGCGGGGGGTCTCGGCGGTCCACGGCTCAGCCTCGACGGTGATCTCGCCGCCCGGCTCCAGGCCGGTCACGCCCAGCTCGGGGATGCTCAGCGGGCCGGGACCTTCGAGGTAGGCGAGCACGCCGCGGCCGTCGCGGTGGTCCGCGCGGACGTACACGTCGGCGGTGGAGCTGGTGAGCGTGACGTCGCGGAAGATGCCGGGCAGCCACCACATGTCCTGGTCCTCCAGGTACGTGGCGGCCGACCACTGGTGCACCCGTACGGCCAGCACGTTGCGGCCGGGCCGCAGGTAGGGGGCGGCGTCGTACTCGACGGGCAGCCGGCTGCCGGTCGAGAAGCCCAGCTCGTGGCCGTTGAGCCAGACGCGGGCGAACGACTCGGCGCCCTCGAACCGCAGCCGCCCGCCCTGCCGCCCGCCCTGCCGTCCGCCCTGCCGCCCGCCCTGCCAGCCGTCCGGCAGCTCGAAGACGCGGCGGTAGTCGCCGGTCGGGTTCTCGCCGGGGACGTGCGGCGGGTCGATCGGGATGGGGAAGGAGACGTTGGTGTAGGCGGGGGCGCCGTGGCCGTGCAGGTTCCAGTGGGACGGGACGGGGAGGTCGTCCCAGCCGGAGTCGTCGTAGCCGGGGGCGGTGAAGTCCTCGGGGACGTCGGCGGCCGGCGACAGGCGGAAGCGCCACGTGCCGTTGAGGCTGATGGCGGGGGCGTCGGAGTGGAGGGCCGCGCGGGGGGCGAGCCGGCCCGAGCCGGGGGTGAAGGTTTCGAGATCCATCGCCGCTGAGCCTAGAGGTTGGGGGAGATTTCGTCAGCGATGGGGTCCTTCGTCCGGACTGTACGGGGGTCACGGGCCGGAGGCGGCCAGGTAGCCCGCCAGCAGCGCCTCGGCCACCGCCCCGACCGCCTCGTCGTCCGGCAGGAACCGGGGGCTGTGCAGCCCGGCCACCGTGTCCACGCCCACGAACATCATCAGCGACGACGCCACCGCGCCGTACCTGGCGAAGTCGTCGGCCCCGCACGAACGCAGCTCGTCCGACACCGTCCACCCCTCATGCCGCAGCCGCTCCCCCGCGCGCAGCGCGAGGTCGTGGTCGTTGATGAGGATCGGCTCGCCGGGCAGGATCTCGACGTCGGCCGTGCAGCCGTACGCGCGGGCGGTGTCCCTGATCACCTGCCTGAACCTGACGTGCAGCTCCTCGCGCCAGCTCTCCGACATCGTGCGCAGGGTGCCGGTGGCCAGCGCCTCGCCGGGCACGGCGTTGGGGGTGGTGCCCGCCATGACCGTCCCGAACGTCACCACCGTCGGCACCATGGGGTCGGCGGCCCGGCTGACGAGCTGCTGCGCGGCCACGATCACCTGCGCCATCGCGAGCACGGGATCGCGGGTCAGATGCGGGTACGCCGCGTGCCCCTCGGCCCCCGTGACCCGCACCCTGAACTCGTCGGACGACGCGTTGACCGGCCCCGGTGTGCAGGCGATCGTCCCCTCCTCCAGCACCGGCTGCACGTGCGCCCCGACCATCGCCCGCAGCTCGTGCCGGTCCAGCGCGCCGGACCGCACGACGTCCTGCGCCCCCGACGGGTACGTCTCCTCGCGCGGCTGCAACACCACCAGCAAGGGCATCGGCTCCGCCCCACCCACGACCTCGGCGACCGCCTCGGCGGCCCCTGCCATGGCGGCCTCGGCGACCTCCTCCACCACTCCGGTGGCGGCGGGGCGTGCGGAGGATCCGCCGGCGGGGTCCGCGTCCGTGACCGCTTCCGCGGCGCCCTGGGCGGCGGCTTCCGTCAGGACCTCCCGGGCCTCCGCCGGGCCGCCGGCGGCGACCGTGGCGACGGCGCGGGCCAGGGCGACCACGGCGGCCAGGTGCACGTCGTGGCCGCAGGCGTGCATGGCGCCGTTGGTGGCGGCCCACGGCACGCCCGTACGTTCGACGATCGGCAGCGCGTCCAGCTCACCCCGCACCCCCACGGCGGCGCCGGGTCCGCCGACGCGCAGCACGGCTCCGGTGCCCGCCACGTGCTCGACGAGACCGTCGGGCAGCGCGTCGAGCACCTGCTTGAGCGTCGGCCCCTCCTGCCCGGACACGCGGGGCGCCGCGTGCAGTTCGCGGCGCAGGGCGACGGCCGCCGGCAGCTCCCGCCGCAGGGCGGCCCGCAGCGCCGCCTCCAGCCCCGCCGCCCGATGTCCGTTCCCGGCCGCTCGTGCTGCCCCCGTCACCGTCTCTCCTCTCCATCGAATATGTGCAATGTCCGCATACGTGCCCTTATGGCCGTCCCATACCCGTCCCCAAAGGAACGTCAGCCGCCCAGGCCGTACACGCGGCGCGCGTTCTCCGCGCCGATCATGGTCGCGACGCGCACCGCCTGCGCCACCGACCACTCCTCCTCCAGCACGAACTCCCCGAGCACCCGCGCCATCCCCCTCCGCCACAGCAACGCGCCGAGATGGTGCAGCTCGGCGGGCCCCCACGCGTCGGACGAGTAAAGGATCTTCGCGAACGGCGCCACCTCCAGGCTCTCGGCCAGCAGCGCGGAACCGCGCGCCCCGACGTGGGTGAGCGCCAGCCCCACGTCGAAGAACACCGCCGGGTACGCCTGCGCCAGATACCCGGCGTGCCGCTGGAAGGGGTAGCAGTGCAGCAGCAGCAACGGCACCCCGGTCGGCTCGGCCAGCTCGATCAGCCCGCGCAGCAGCAGCGGGTCGGACCGCTTGAGGTCGATGTCGGGGTCGCCGTACCCGATGTGGAACTGCAGCGGCAGCCCCCGTTCGAGTCCCGTCCAGATGAGGTGACGGACGAGCACGGGGTCGCGCAGCCGCCCGCCCTCCTCAAGCCACCGCCCGGCCGCCGCCGCCACCTCGTCGGCGGACGGCGGCGCCGGATCGAAGTCGAGCCCGCACCGGTAGGCGGCGACGGTCTTGAGCCCGCGCGCGTCCCCGGTCCGCTCCCACAACGCCTCGGCGAACCGCCGCCCGAACTCCCCCGCCCCGCACCCGGCGGCGGCCAGCTGCTCGGCCACGCTCTCCAGCCGCACCACCTCGTCGGCGGGCGCCCCGCTCGCCTCGGCCATCCCGGAGGGGCCGAGCAGCTCCTCGGCGCGGTAGCCGGTCTCGACCAGGAAGTGCCCGACGCCGGACGCGCCGAGCAGCAGCCGGTTGGCCTCGTGCGCGCCGATCCTGGCCCGCCTGGCGAGGTACTCCTCCGGCGGGCAGAACGGTTCGAGGCCGAGCACGGGCGCGCAGTGACGCAGCACGGCGAACCCGAGCTGGGAGTCGAAGCGGGTCATCCAGTCGGGCACCGGCCGGTCGGACTCGCCGAGCAACTCCTCGAACGCGGTGCGCGACAGGTCGTGCGAGGTGGCCCCGTGCACGTGGTGGTCCACCAGCGGCAGCTCCTCCAGCACGCGGGCCAGCCCGGCGGGCACGACTTCGAGCTCCATCGACATCGCCGGTCCTCCCGATCAGACGGCGCTGATTCGATCTCGTACCCGCCCGCCGAGGCCCCCAACACAGGGGCGGGCCCCCGGGAGACGTTCCCAGGGGCCCGCTGAAAGGGGAAGATCAGGCGGCGGCCCTGGCGGTCAGGGCCACCGTCGCCTGGCGGGTGACGCCGTTGACGGTGACGGCCACCGTGACCTGGCCGGGCCGCAGCGCGGTGAGCGTGCCGGTGGCCGGGTCGAGGACGGCGACGTGCCGGGGCCTGGCCGAGGCGCGGCCGCCGACGTGCAGGTTGGGCGAGCCCGACCAGGTGACCGACACCGGGTAGGCGGCGGGCACCGTCCGGCCGTCCTGGACGACGGACGCGCTGACGGCGGCGGGCCTGCCGACCGCGACGCTCGCGGGCGCGGTGAGCGTCAGCTCGTCCACGTGCGGGCGCACCTGCGTGCCGATCCAGGTGGGCGCGTCGGTGAACCAGCTCCGCCTGACCAGCTCGGCCTCGGCCTTGCTGACCGGGTCGACGCCCCAGAGGGACCAGCCGGTGAAGCCGCCGTCGTCGGGCGCGGTGGCCGGGTTCTTGCCGGAGTTGCCGTTGATGACGTACGGCACCGCGTCCACGTGCTCGGCGTGGAACGTCCCGACGTGCCCGCCGACGAACGCGGCCCCCTTGCCGGTCTCGCGCTGGAAGGCGGCCAGCCAGTCCTCGACCAGCGCGGCCTCCTTGCGGTCGCCGAGCTGGCTGCCCTTGCCCGGCGTGGGGTCGCGCGGCGGCACGTGGAACAGCACCGCGACCGACCCGATCGAGGCGTCCTTCGCGGCCTGGTCGAGCTGGTCGCGCAGCATCGCCACCTGGTCGAAGCCGCCGCCCCTGAGGGTCAGGCGCGAGGTGTCCAGCGTGATGAAGCGGGTGCCCTTGTGGTCGAAGGTGCGGTAAGTGTCGCCGAAGACGGCCTTGAAGTTGTCGATCTGGCCGCCCATCACCTCGTGGTTACCCGGGATGTAGTGATATTTCACCGTCCCGCCGAGTTCCTCGTCGAGGATCTTCTTCGCCAGCGCGAAGTCCTCCGGTGACGCCTCGTCCACCAGGTCACCGTTGACGATCAGGAAGTCCGGCTTCGCGGCCTTGATCTCGCGCAGCGTGCGCCGCGCGTTCTTCACCAGGTCGCTGTCGGGGTCCCTGGCCACGAACTGCGCGTCCGACATGACCGCGAACCGCCACGGCATGTCCGCCACGTCCGCCCTGACCACCGGGTCGGCGACCTTGGGCGCGGCCGGGGCCTCCACCGACGGCGGCACCTTGGCCACCAGCCCGTCGATCATGATCTCGTTGGTGTACGAGGCGTCGGCCTTGGTCTCGGCGACGTAGAAGCGGCGCAGCTTGAGCGGGTAGTTGACGCCCGGCGGCACCGGGAACTCGACGTAGCGCCAGCCGGTCCACGTCATGTACGGCCCGCGCAGGATCTGCGACTGCCCGAGCCCGTCGTAGAACTCCAGGCTGGGCCACTCGCCCTTGCCGGTCGAGTTGATCCACAATCCGAACGCCTGTGGCTGCCCCTCGACGACCAGCTCCCCGGGCGGGGCGGCGTAGGCGGCCCTGGTGGCGGTGGAGGTGGTGAAGTCGTAGGAGAGCTTCAGCCCGCCGCCGTCGTGGCCGGGCGCGGCCGACAGCGAGCCGGTGGCGCGGGCTGCGGCGAACGTCCACTTCGCCGCGTCCTCGAAGTCGGCGACCTGCTTGTCCTCGAACCCGACGGTCACCGGCACGGCGGTGCTGAGCTTGCCGACCTTGGCGGTGATCAGCCCGGAGCCGGTGGCCTGGCGCGCCTTGACGGTGAAGTAGCCGTGCTCGGCGGCGGTGACCTCGAAGAGGTTCTTGTCGTAGGAGAGCTTGAGGTCGGCGGGCTCGATGGGCGCGGAGTTGCCGTTGCGGTCGTAGCCGACGACGCCGAAGGCGGCCGTGCCGTCCTGGCCGGCGATGCCGACGCGGTCGGCGGTGGCGCCGAGCCGCTCCAGCGGCTGCAGCACGGTCAGCTCGATCTCGCCCTTGGCCTTGCCGCGGGCGGCGGTGACCGTGGTCTGTCCCGGCAGCAGGGCGTGGAAGCGGCCGTCGCGGACGACCCCGTGCACGGCCGGCTTCGCGCGCCAGGACGGGGTGCCGGCGGCGGGGCCGTACGTCTCGTCGTAGCCGGCCGCGGTCAGCCGCCTGGTCAGGCCGGGGAAGACGCGGTCGGGACGGCCGCCGCCGACGGGGGCGGCGCCGGGCGCCTTGGCCGGGTCGGAGGCGGTCTCCACCCAGAAGCCCTTGAGCTTGCCGCTGCCCTCGGGCGCGTAGAGGGCCAGGCCGTTGGGCACGTGGCGCTCGCCGCCGTCGGACGGGCTGTTCTCCACCTGCACGTCGGCGGAGCCGGGCTCGCGGGCCAGCATCGTGGAGGAGCCGCCGCCGTCGAGGTTGAGCGCGTCGGCCGCGCCGAGCTCCTTCATCATGGCGGCCAGCTCGTTCAGGGTGACGCCGCGGCTGTCGGCCTGGCGGCCGTCCACGGTGAGCAGGTACATCTTCCTGCCGTCGGCGGAGAAGCCGACCGCGGTGCGCGGGTGCGCGGCGGTGTCGGTGGAGTTCTGCACCACGCCGTCCTTGAGCAGCACCCAGTTGCCGCCGACGGCCGCCTTGACGGACGTGCCGTCGGATGGCTTGGGCTGGTACTTCACCTCCACCTTGTCGCCGGGCTGGAGCGCGGCCACGGCGGTGGCGCCCGCGTCGCGGCCGAGCAGGATCGTGCTGCCGGCCGGGATGGGGCCGCTGCCCGCGGCGTCGCGTACCTCGGAGACCACGCCGTCCACCAGCACGGCCTCGGCGACCGCGGTGGCGCCCTCGACGGCGCGGGCCCGCGTGTACGAGCCCCACAGCGGCGTGAACAGCCCGACGCCGTCGCGCTGGACGATCTGGTTGAACTGGGTCAGCGTGATCGGCGCGCCGCCGGCGGGGGTGGCGGTGCCCTCGAAGTACATCGCGAGCACCCGGCCGACGCCGTCGCCGGAGATCGCGACGGCCTTCTCGTGGCCGGCGATCGGCGACTGGACGAGCGTGCCGTTCTGCACGCCGATGCCCTGGGCGGCGCCGGAGTTGTTGATGTCGAAGAAGTCACCGTTGACGGCCGCGACCGCGCGCGAGCGCTTGGCCGGGCCGGACAGCGGCTCGGTCTTGGACACCTCGCCGGAGAAGACGTAGTCGGCCTTGACGCTGCCGAGGTCGGCGGTGACGGCGTCGGCACGCAGCCAGCCGAGCTCGTCGAAGGTGTCGAAGGAGGTCAGGGAGAGGCCCGGCGCGACCGGCCGGGTGGTCTTGGCGGTCTCCAGCCGCCGGCCTTCGGAGGCTTTGGCGAGCAGCGTGGAGGAGGCGGGGTAGGACGACGCCTGGGACGCGTCCTCTGCGGGAGAGACGGGATCGGCCTGCGCGGGCGCGCTGATGGCCACGGGGGCTAACACGAGCGCGGCGGCGGCCAGCAATCGGAGGGTCTGCACGCCCCGAATGCAATCGCTCGTGGTTATAACTTTCAAGGCTTTGACATGAACTAAAAGAAAATTTCAGATCTTGGTGGCCACACGCTCCCCCACCGTGTCCCCCGGAGGCTCCTCCTCCTGCCCCGCCAGCTCCGGCAGCCGGACGCCCGCGTGCAGCACCAGCGGCACCGCCAGCGCCACCACCATGGACAGCACCGCCGTCCCCGAGTCGTTGACCAGCATGCCGACGACGCCGCTGGCCAGCGCCCCGAGCAGCCCGGCGCGCAGCATCGGCAGCCGCTCGAACGCCAGCGGCACCACGCCCGCGCTCACCTTGCCGGGCCGCAGCACGGCGAAGATCAGGAAGATCAGCCCGGCCATGACGATCGGCATGAGGTTGGGCGAGAGCAGGGTGTTGAGCATGGCGCCCAGCTTGCGCGCGATCATCGGCAGGAACGTGCCGTCGAGCACCATCCCCACGAACCTGCCGAGGTGCGTCTGCGCGGCCGGCGGGCGCAGGTGGTCGAGGACGGCGATGACCGACACGGCCACCCCGCCGAGCACGCAGAACCCGGCCAGCTTCAGCAGCGACACCTTGCGGCCCGCGACCAGCAGCGCGGTCACCGCGATGCCCGGCACGAACGCGATCACGCCGCCGAAGTCGCTGCCCACGCCGGGCCAGCCCGCCAGCAGCATCGCCACCACGCCGGACGCCACCACCCCCGCCACGGCCGCGCGCGGCCGCCCGGCGCGTACGAGATGCTGGGCGGCGATCGCCGAGCACATGAGCACGGAGGTGACGAGCAGCGCGAACGGGATGTTCGCCAGGCCGTAGAAGCGCCCGCCGACCACGGCGGTGTAGCCCATGAGGCTGTTGAACTGCAGCGTCGTGCCGGTCAGCAGGTCGGCCACGAGCACGGCCGCGGTGATCGCGGTGACCGCGGCGGGCGGGCCGAGCGGGTCGCGCCGCCACGGGCCGAGCAGCGCCACGGCGGCGATCGTGGCCGTCATGGCCAGCACCGCGCCGATCAGCGTCGCCACCGGGTAGGGGCTGCGGTCCCACGGCAGCACGTTCACCGCGTACGTCGCGACGGGCACGCAGGCCGGCACGACCGCGACGGTCCCGACCAGGCCGAGCCTGCGACGCTTCGACAGCAGGAGGTACGCCCCCACGTAGAAGGCCACCTGGAGGATCGCGTAGGCGGTGAAGAACCAGCCGGTCATGCCGCGTACGGAGGTGCCCGCCACGTCGGCCCTGACCAGGTCGGCGGGCGTGACGGGGTCGCCGAGCCGCCACGGCACCCCGACGACGCCGGACGGCGGCGTGATGCCCGCGGCGCCCAGGAGCGTGGGCGTGATGTCGGGCAGCACCACGAGGTCGTCGCGCATGGTGGAACCGGCCCCGATGGACGGCCCGGCCTCGCCGGTGACCGCGTCGGTGCCCGCCCGCCGCCACAGCACGGCGCGCAGGTGCGGCACCGAGCCGTGGTCGCCGATGCCGGCCAGCACGACCTCGGTGTCCGCGGGCAGCCGGTCGAGCGCCGCGCCGACCTCGGCGTCGGCCTGGCGGGCCAGCTCGCGACGCTGCTCGGGTGAGATCACCTCGGGCTCCTGCGGCAGCCTGCCGTCTTCGAGGTACGGCTGCACGAGCGCGGCGACGTCGACGGCCAGCACCCGGCAGCGCGTCCAGTCGGAGAGCCCCGCGGGCTCGGAGGCGTAGAGGTCGACCCTGCCCTGCTGGTCGGCCAGCGCCACCGCGGCGCCCCTGCCGACGGCGGCCGTGCAGTGGCCCGCGGCGTGCACGGCGCCGCCGAGCGCGCCGGCGTACATGCCGTTGGTGGTGGCGCGCAGCTCGGGCACCTCGGGCACGACGGCGCCCGCGCCCTGCGCGATCGGCTCGGGCGGCAGGCCGCAGCGGCGGTCGACGGCCTGGCGCACGCCCGCCGACACGCTCAGCCACCCGTCGTACGGGCAGGTGACGGTGCCGACGGCCTTGACCGAGAGCGACCCGAGCGCGCTCTGCCCGGCCAGCTCCCACATGCGCGGGGTGTCACGCGGGTCGAGGTCGTCCCAGAGCAGCCCCGGCACGCCGATGAAGGCGACCCTGCCGCCCTCCGGGGCGGCATCGGCGGGGGGCGTGACCCATAACCCCGCGAACAGCACCACCAGGAAGAGCACCCACCGCACCGTCAGCCCCCATGGCTCACCGACTCCAGACCGCGGGACACCCTACAGTGCGGGACCGTCAGACGGCGCGCTCGACGGTGATGAGCCTGGTCAGGGCTTCGTCGTAGAGCGGATCCAGCCAGTACGCGGTGTGCCGCCGGGCCTCGGGCAGCGGCTCGCCAGGGCCGGGCCTGCGCGGGTCCCAGCAGAACCGGTCGACGGCGTCCTGCTCGCCGCCCGCCAGGGGGTCGACGCGGCGGAAGACGGGGCCGCCGATGGGGTCGCTGAGGCGGTAGAGGTTGCACCACGTCACCGCCTCGCGTACCGCCGTCAGTTCCCTGCCGCCGAAGTAGGCGGGGAAGTAGGCGGCGTACAGGCGGCGCAGCGGCGAGCCGTGCGTGAGCAGCCGCACGCGCCGCCGGGCCTGCGGATCGAGCTGCAGCACCACGGCGGCGGCGATGACGCTGCCCTGGCTGTGCCCCGACAGCACGACCTGGTCGCCGTCCTTCGCGGCCAGCCTGCGGACCCTGGCGACCAGCTCGGGCACCACCCGCTCGGTGTAGCAGGGCGGCGCGAGCGGGTGGATGGCGCGCGGCCAGAACGTGGCGATGTCCCACAGGATGCCGATCGTCCTGCGCAGCCGGGCGTCGCTGTACGTACGCCGCCCGACCAGCACCAGCGTCACCACGGCCGCCACCATGACCCAGCCGCCCGCCGAGGCGAGCATGCCCGAGACGCCGCCTCCTGGGGTGAAAGGACCGAGCCGGTGCAGCACGGTCACCACCGCCGACCCGGCCGCGCCGAGCGCGGTGAGCACGCCGAGCACCAGCCCGGCCCGGTCGGTGAGCGCGGCCAGCGCCCACGCGCTCGCGACCGTCTCCGCGTCGTCACGCTCGCCGTAGTAGGGCTTCAGCTCGGGCGCCAGCCGGGCCGCCGCCGCCTTCCTGATCAGCCAGAGCACGCCCGCCAGCGCGAGGAGGCCGAACGCGAGCAGCGGCACCAGGGCCGCCGTCCACCAGGCGGAGTCGTCGATCAGCAGCGCCCGCCCCAGCGGGCCGGGCTCCGCGGCGGTGCCGGGGACGCCCAAGAACGCGGCGGTCCAGAACAGCAGGCCGAGCGCCAGCACGTTCGCGGCGCCCACGGCCACCATGAGCACGAACCAGGCCGCCATCCCGGCCATCGCCCGCGGCCCGCCCTCCTCGTCCTTGGCGGCGCGGGCCAGGGCGAAGGTGGTGATCAGGAGGAACAGCCCGAGGCCGACGGTGAGCGCGTACTGGAACGCTCCAATGCCGACGCCGGGGAGTTGCCAGGCGAGCGTGCCACCGTCACCCGGCTCAAGACCCGCCAGCGCGGCGCCGGCCGTGGCGACGAACACCACCGGCGCCGCCACCCGCAACGCCCGGCACGCGGCGTCGAGCAGCACCGGCGTACGCCGCCCCGCCTGCGGATCGACCCGGCGGGCGATGCACGGCAACGTCACCAGCACGACGGCGGCGACCAGGATCGCCGCATTGGCGACGGTCAGCACGAGCCCCAAGGCCGTACCGGCGAACGGCGCCACCACCGCCACCCCGATGGAGGCGACGGCGAAGGCCACATGCACCACCCGCAGCCGCCACACCGGCGCCCCGCCATGCCACAGCCTCGGCCTCCCCAACAGCACCCCGCCGCCGGGCCGCACACCACCACCCGGCCGCTCCTCCACCCTTGGCTCCGCGCCACCACCCGGCCGCTCCCTCACCCGCGCATCACCCGGCCGCTCCCCCGCGGCCGGTGCGGGGGGTGGGGTGTCGTCCGTCTGGGTGCGCGGAGCCGGGACGCCGGCCGCAGGTGGGGTCGCCGGACCGTCCGGAGGGCGGGTGTTCTCGTCGCGGCGCCACGTGCGCCGGGCGAGCCACCACAGCAGGACCACGAGCGCCAGCGGCAGCAGCGACGTGACCGCCAGCCGCCTGGACGGCTCGTCGCCCCAGAGGACGGCGAGCCACCGCACCCAGACGGGCGCGGTGTCGGCGGCGCAGGCCCGGCCGGAAGCGGTGCACTGCCAGCCGATGAGATCGACGCCGACCCGGGTGACCGCGCCGACCAGCGTGCCGGTGAGCAGCAGCGCGAACAGCCGCTGCCCCGCCTCGGTCACGTGCCGCAGCCGCCTGGCCCCGGCGGGTCTGGGGAGCATGAAGTAGGCCAGGTTGGCGAGCGAGAACGGCAGCAGGAGCAGCCACAGCGCGATGGCCCGGCCCCCGGAGGTGAGGTTGCCCCACGCGTAGGCCTCACGGTGACGCACCCCCGGCACGTCGGCGTGCTCTCCGGCCGGCGGCCCGCCCTCCCACCAGCGGCGATAGAACCCGGTGGTGCCGTCGCCCGCGACGAGCCTGGGGTGGGGATGCGCGAGGATGCCGGCCGGCGGCGTGCCCGAGACGCCGTGCACGCGCAGCTCGGTCACACCGTCGTAGGTCTCGTCGAGAAAACCGTCCACCAACCCAGCATCTAATCACTTACTGTGATTGGTCAAATACTCGTCGTGTTTACGGCCATGGTCACGCTGCGGCAAACATGGCAAAGAGGAGTATTCCGGGGCGCTTCGCTTCACCGCCGCTCAGGTGGGAACGAGGACGCTGTGGCGTCCGTACGGGGGTGCGGGGGTGCCCGATGGGCGAGGGGGCGGAGAGCCTGAGAGACATCATTCGCAGACGCGACGACAGGGAAGCGCCGCAGGAGCGCCCTGCCGAGGGGGACGACGGGCGCCTCAGCGAGGCCAGGGCGCACTGGATCGACCGCGACACGGTGGTGTGGCCGGGCGAGCCGGCCTGCCAGGAGGGCGCGTTCCTGGTCTTCCACCCCGGCGACGTGCCGTGGGGCCACGGCGAGCAGGACTGCGGAGCCTGCCTGATCCGGCTGATGGCGGGCAGGCTCACCGGGCAGCAGCGCGTCAGGTGGCCGCACCTGGCCGGGCATCCGGCGTACAAGGTGGATCCGCAGGACGCCGACCTCGTCCCTGAGGCGTTGCGCGGCCAGGTGGTGGCCGTGCGGCGCGATCCCGAGGGCCGGGTCGAGGCCGTCACCGGCGTGCAGCTGCCCGGCGTCCTCGACGACCTGTACGCGGCCGCCGCCGACGCCGTGCTGGGGCCTTCGGGGAGGATGTTCCCGAAGCTCGCGGTGTGGGCGCCGACCGCGCGGAAGGTCGAGCTGGCCCTGTACGGCCCCGCGGGGCGGCGGGTGCACCGCATGCGGCGCGACGACGAGACCGGCGTGTGGACGGTGCACGGGCCGCCCGCGTGGTGGGGGCTGGAGTACACGTACCTGGTGACCGTCTACTCGCCCGAAGCGGGGGCGGTGGTGACGAACGAGGTCACCGACCCGTACGGCGTGGACGTCACCGCCGACGGCCGGCGCAGCAGGATCGTCTGCCTGACCAGGGCGGCGCTCAAACCGCCCGGCTGGGACCGGCGCGCCGCGCCGCCGCCGGTGCCGCAGCACCGGGCGGTGATCTACGAGCTGCACGTCCGCGACTTCTCCGCCGCCGACCCGACCGTGCCCGAGGAGCTGCGCGGCACGTACGCGGCCTTCGCCCTCGACTCCGACGGGACGCGCGAGCTGCGCGCCCTGGCCGCCGACGGGGTCACGCACGTGCACCTGCTGCCGGTCTTCGACGTGGCGACCATCCCAGAGCGGCGCGAGGACCGTACCGAGCCTCCCGCCGGCGAGCTGGCCGCGCTGCCGCCCGACTCCGAGCGGCAGCAGGAGATCGTGGCCCGCACCGCCGCCAACGACTCCTACAACTGGGGCTACGACCCGCTGCACTACACGGTGCCGGAGGGTTCGTACGCGACCGACCCGGACGCCCGCGTCCGCGAGTTCCGCGCCATGGTGGCCGCGCTGCACGACGCGGGGCTGCGCGTCGTCATGGACGTCGTCTACAACCACACCCACTCCACCGCCGTGCTCGATCCCATCGTGCCCGGCTACTACCACCGGCTGCTCGACGACGGCTCGCTCGCCACCTCCACCTGCTGCGCCAACACCGCCCCCGAGCACCTCATGATGGGCAAGCTCGTCGTCGACTCCGTCGTCACCTGGGCCCGCCACTACCGCGTCGACGGCTTCCGCTTCGACCTCATGGGCCACCACCCGAAGTCCAACCTGCTCGCCGTCCGCCGCGCGCTCGACGCGCTCACGCCCGCCGCCGACGGGGTCGACGGGAAGTCGATCATCCTGTACGGGGAGGGGTGGAGCTTCGGCGAGGTGGCCGGTGACGCCCGGTTCGTGCAGGCCACCCAGGCCAACCTGGCGGGCACCGCCATCGCGACGTTCAACGACCGGCTGCGCGACGCGGTGCGCGGCGGCGCCCCCTTCGACGCCGACCCGCGCGTGCAGGGCTTCGGCTCGGGCCTGGCCGGCGCGCCGAACGGCGCCCCCGTCAACGGCGGCCCCGACCAGCAGCGCGAGCGGCTGGCGCGCTACTGCGAGCTCATCAGGATCGGGCTCACCGGCGCCCTGGCCGGTTACGTGCTGCCGTCCGGGCGGGCGGGCTCGGAGGTCTGGTACAACGGCATGCCCGCCGGGTACACCACCGCGCCGGGCGAGGCGGTCGCGTACGTGGACGCGCACGACAACGAGACCCTGTACGACGCGCTGGCCTACAAACTGCCGCAGAACACGCCGATGGCCGACCGGGTGCGCATGCAGGTGCTGTCGCTGGCTGTGGTGCTGCTGGCGCAGGGCATGGCGTTCCTGCACGCGGGCAGCGAACGGCTGCGCTCGAAGTCGCTCGACCGCAACTCCTACGACTCCGGCGACTGGTTCAACCGGCTGCTGTGGGACTGCGCCCAGGGCAACGGCTTCGGCGCCGGGCTGCCGCCGCGGCGCGACAACGAGGCCCGCTGGCCGTACGCCCGCCCGCTGCTCGCCGACCCGTCCCTGCGGCCCGGTCCCGCCGACATCACGGCCGCCCGCGCCATGGTCGGCGAACTGCTGCGGATCCGGTCCTCGACGCCGGCCTTCGCGCTCGGGACGGCCGAGGAGGTGCGGCGGCGGCTGACGTTCCCCGAGTCCGCCGAAGGGGTGATCACGATGCGCATCGACACCTCGGGCCTGGACGAGCGGTGGCGGTCGGTCATGGTGGTCTTCAACGCCACGCCGTCACCTCAGGCTCAGGCCGCCGCGTCGCCCGTGACGCTCCATCCCGTCCAGGCGGAGTCGGCCGATCCGGTCGTACGGTCGTCGTCGTACGACCCGTCCACCGGCACGCTGACCGTTCCGGCCCGCACGGTCGCCGTCTTCGTGGAGCCGTAAAGGGTGGTTCGTCCGCGTTGGAGTGTGGCTGTACGGGGTAGAGGGAACGTTCATCGCATCACTGGCAATGAGCCGCACGACGGCGCAGACTGGATAGACGGCGATCGCGTGGAGCAGTGGAGCACCCGTGGACAATCACCTTGATCACCTGCCGGTCCTTTCCCGTGGCAGGCATCGCAACCCGAAACGCGGTGCCTGCTTCATGGAACTCGCCTCCTACCTGGCCGGCGAGCGCTGGAGCGACCACCCGGCCTGCACACATCCGCTGCTGGCCGCGCTCGCCAGGCTCGTCAACGACAACACCGACGACGAGAACCGGGCCAAACTCGTCCATCTCGTACCGTCCATCATCGGTCTGAACAGCGACGACCTGCACGTGGACGCGCACATCGCGCTGCGCTGCGCCACCACCGCCCTGCCGGTCGCCGCCGCCGAACGCCAGCTCGCGCTGGCCGTGTCGGTGCTCGCGGCCGAGGAGATGCTCGCCCGCCTCGACGGGGCGCCGTCCGGGCGGATGAGCGAGCGCAGCCGCCGCGCGATGGCCGAGGTCCCGCACGCGGCCGAACAGGCCCGGCGCTTCAGCCGCGCCGCCCGCATCACGGAGAAGGGCTTCCGCCGCTACGCCGCCCCGAACGCGGTGCAGCTGGCGGTGGTCGGCATCGTCCAGGCCTGCATCCCGGACCCGGACGCCCTGCTCCGCAGGCTGCTGGAGGAGACCATCGACGAATGCGCCACCCTCATGCGCCCCGCCACGACTGAAGCTCCGGCCCCAGCCCACGCCTGACACGTCAGGACCGCAGCCTCGTTCTCCGGGTGCGGGGGCATCCCCCGCGCCCGACACCTGGCCGCGGCCCACCACCGCCGGCAGAGCCACTGCGCCGTCGCACACGTCGGACTCGGAATTCACCAGGGGCGCGTCGTGACTTCACGCCCTTTGGTGGCCGACAGCGCATTCGTTGGTTGCGGCGACAGCACCAAGGCAGGCCATCGGCCTGCATTCCCATCGACGGTTCTGGCCTTTCCTACGCCCGAGATCAGGAACCCGGCGGGGCGAGGGGAGGTCATGAGATCGGAGTTCGCGCCCGAAGATCAAGCAATCGCCACGGCTCAGATCACCTCTCGGACGAGTTCCGCCAATCACTGATCAGCTCGTGAACCCGCCGCCCACTGATCCTTTCCCGCGCGAATCGCTGACTTGCGCTCTCTCGTCGAGCTTTGCGATACCCACCCCGCAGCCTGTGAGCATCGGGCACCTTCGCAGGGCCGTCCGGCACCGTCCGAGGGTCGCCGACGGGCGGTTGGACCGGTCGTCGATAGACGGTCCGACCGGTCGCCGAGAGACGATCGGAGCGGTCGTTGAGAGACGGTCGGAGCGGCGTCACCGTCCATGACCGGGCGAGCACAGAACGCCGGAAAGCCCGTCAACACCGCAGGTCAGGCAAGGCTCGCCTTCGTTGCGGATCTTGTGGAGCATATGCCACATTTTTCATGAGAGATCCGAAATCGGAGGAAAACGTATGACGATCGAGCTCGCTCGTCCGCACTCTCCCGAGCAGCACCACACCCACCGGGACGTGACCGGTGGATGGCTGCGGCCGGCGGTGTTCGGGGCGATGGATGGGCTCGTGTCCAACTTCGCGCTGATAGCCGGAGTGGTCGGCGCGGCGGGGGCCGGGCAGGGGGCGGTGCTGGCCGGGTTCGCGGGGCTGTTCGCCGGGGCGTGCTCGATGGCGGCCGGCGAGTACACGTCCGTGAAGTCCCAGACCGAGCTGATGCGGGCGGAGATCGCGGTCGAGCGCCGCGAGCTGGCCCGCAACCCGGTCGGTGAACGCGCCGAGCTGGTGGCGCTCTACCGCTCGCGGGGCCTCGACGCCGAGCTGGCCGAACGGGTGGCCGACGGCCTGTCCGCCGACCCCGAGCAGGCGCTGCGAGTGCACGTCCGCGAGGAGCTCGGCGTGGACCCCGACGACCTGCCGTCCCCGTACGTGGCCGCCGGCTCGTCGTTCTGCGCCTTCGCCGCCGGCGCATTGGTGCCGCTGGCACCGTTCCTGTTCGGGGCGTCCGGGCTGATGGTGGCGCTGCTGGTGAGCGTGATCGCCCTGTTCGGCTTCGGCGCGGTCGTGGCGGTCCTGACGGCCCGCCCATGGTGGCTCGGGGGTCTACGCCAACTCGCCCTGGGCGTCGGCGCCGCCACGGTCACCTTCGGCCTGGGCCACCTCCTGGGCGTCGCCATCGCCTGACGCGTGAGCCGTACGGGCTGGGCTAACGACACCGCCCCCGCACCACGCGAACGCGCGAACGCAGCACACCGCGCGTTCGCGTCGTGCGGTCAGGGGCGGGTGGAGGTGGCGAGTTTGAGGCCCAGAGCCACCAGGGCCACGCCGGTCAGGGCGTCCACCGCGCGGCGTACGCCCGGACGGGCGAACAGTTTGCGCAGGGCTCCCACCACGTTGGCCACCACCAGGAACCAGGCGACCGTCCCGACCAGCGCCGCCGCCGAGAGCGCCACCACCGGTGCCCCGGCGCCGAGGAACTGCGGCACCAGCGCCACGAAGAACAGGGCGGCCTTCGGGTTGAGCACGTTGGTCAGGAAGCCCTCCATGAACGCGGCCCCCGGCCCCCGCCCGCCCGCGTCCGGGACGTCCAGCCGCAGGGTGCCGCCACCGCGCCAGGCCGCGAGCAGCGACCGTACGCCGAGATAGAGCAGGTAGGCCGCGCCGACCACCTTGACGACGGTGAAGGCGGCGGCGGATGCCGCGAGCAGCGCGGCCACCCCGGTGGCTGCGGCGACCACCCAGGCGAAGACGCCCACCGCGATTCCAGAGGCGGCGGCCATCCCGTGCACGCGACCGGAAACGGCCGAACGCCGCACGACCACCGCGAAGTCAGGCCCAGGCGACATCGCCCCGAGCACCACCACACCACCAAAAGCCACAACCTGCCCCAAAGCCGTCACCCGCCCACCCTACGACCTCCCCTCCACCAACCCCCACCCACTGCCGAGCCTCCTTCACCCACCCCGGGCCAACGAAGCCGGCCAGTCCAACTTCCGATGAGGGAAGCCGGCATCACCCCGCCGGAAGGCAACGGGACCCACCTCACCGAGCCCCGAACATCGGGTCCGACCTGACCAACCCTCGGAAAGGCAACCGGCATCGCCGGCCTCGAAGCGGGAGGCGGGTCTCGCCGGTCTTCGGCGCAATGGGTGGGCCTGTTCGGCTGAAGCGCGGAGTGGGGGGCGGAGGTTGCCTGTGTGGGCGGGGTCCGGGTTTTGGCCGGTCGCGGTGGCAGTGTGGGCCTGTCACCGCGAAGCCGGCGTTCCTGAAGGGTGGGCGGCGGGGGTGTGGGGTCAGCGCTTGCGGCGGCGGCGTTTCAAGATCGAGCGTAGGGTCAGGAGCAGGACTACTGCGACGAATTGGCCGCCGATGACGATGCGGTTGACGTCGATCGCGGGGCGCCACAGAGCCTCGCCGTCCTTCAGGACGAAGACACCGGCAGGGGTGGCGCTGTAGCCGAAGCCGCCGCCGCTGCCGCCGCCTTCGTCGCCCCTCTCACCCGTGCCCCGGCCGTGCCCTCCACCGCCGCCCTGAGCGACCCTGGCGACCGGGATGACGACGACGTCGCCGTGCCGGACGGGCTCGCCGAAGACCCGGCTGACCGTCGCGGCGTCCTTCGACTTCTCGACCAGTTCTATGAGGTCCATACCCCATCGTCACCCCCGGACGTCGCCCCGTCGAACACGCTGCTCACCGCCGAGCGACCGCCCCTTGGGGCGAACGAGACGGCACCCGTCCGGGGCGCCGGCACGTGTCGGAAGGCGCGGCACGGCACGGCCCTCGATCGGACGGCCCTCGTGCGCGGCCGCCTCTTGGGATTGCCAGCCAGCACCCGTCAGGGGCGCCGGCACTTGTCGGAAGGCGCGGCACGGCACGGCCCCCACACGCACGGCCCCCGCACGCAAACGGCCCCCGTGCGGACGGCCCCTGCGAGGTGAGCCCGTGCGCGGTGCGCCCCGTCGTGGTTCGGTTGAAGTCGTGCGTCAGTCGAAGGTGGTGGAGATTTTGTGCCAGCCGCCCGGGGCGATGTCCGCCGCCGGCGCGGGGCCCCAGGTGCCGGGGTCGTACGGCAAGGGTGGCTCCGGCAGGTCGAGGAGGGGCTGGACGATGCGCCAGGACTCGTCCACCAGGTCGAACCTGGCGAACCTGCGGGGGTCGCCGCTGACCGCGTCGGCGATGATGCGTTCGTAGGCGGCGTCCATCGGGCCGAGCTCTTTGGTGAAGTCGACGCTGACGGGCACCGGGCGGGTGCGTTGCTTGCCGGGCTCCTTGGCCAGGACGTCGAAGGTGACGCCGGCGTCGGGTTGCAGGCGGAAGCGGATGAGGTTGGGGCTGCCGGGTGCGTGGGCGTCGCTGAACATGGTGACCGGCGGGCGGCGCAGCTCGGCGACGACCTCGAGGTCGGTGGTGGGCAGCGCCTTGCCGGAGCGGATGCACCAGGGCACGCCGGCCCAGCGCCAGTTGTCGATGTAGGCGCGCAGGGCGACGTAGGTCTCGGTGGTGGAGCCGGGGCGCACGCCGTCGGTGTCGAGGTAGCCGGTGTATTGGCCGCGTACGACGTCGGCCGGGTCGATGGTCTGCACCGCCCGCAGCACCCGCCACTTCTCGTCGAGCGTGGCCCGGGCGTCGGTGGACGGCGGCGGGTCCATCGCGAGGAGGGCGAGGAGCTGCAGCAGGTGGTTCTGGACGACGTCGCGGACGGTGCCGTTGGCGTCGTAGAAGGCGCCCCGGTCGCGTACGTCGAAGTCTTCGGCCATGGTGATCTGGATGCTGCGGATGTAGGAGCGGTTCCAGATGGGCTCCAGCAGCATGTTGGCGAACCGGAAGACCAGGAGGTCCTCGACCGGCTCCTTGCCGAGGAAGTGGTCGACCCGGCGCAGGTGGTCTTCGTCGAAGTGCTGGAGCAGCTGGTCGTTGAGCGCGCGGGCGGAGCCGAGGTCGTGGCCGAACGGTTTCTCCACGACCAGCCGCGCGTCGTGGTTGAGGCCCGCCCCGGCCAGCCCTTCGGCGACGGGGGCGAACAGGGCGGGCGGCACGGCGAGGTAGTGAACGAGGAAGCCCTTGCCCCGGACCTCGTCGGCCAGCCGGGTGAAGGTCTCGGGGTCGCGGTAGTCGCCTGCGACGAGCCGCAGGTTGCCGGCCAGCCTGTCGAACGCGGCGTCGTGCGGCCCACCGCACGCCTCGCGGGCGTGCTCGCGCAGCCCGTCGAGGTCGAGGTCGGTCCTGGCGACGCCGATGATCGGCAGGTCGAGCCGGCCGTCGGCGGTCAGGCGGTAGAGGGCCGGCAGCAGCATCTTGCGGGCGAGGTCGCCGGTGATGCCGAACAGCACCAGCGCCCCCGCCGCACCGGGCTCCTCGCCTGACACCGCACCCGCTGTGGCGGTCGGAGTGGTCGGGGCCGGTGTCGGGGCCGGTGTCGGGGCCGGTGTCGGGGCCGGTGTCGGGGCCGGTGTCGGGGCCGGTGTCGGGGCCGGTGTCGGGGACTCCCCCGTGGCGTTCATGTCAGACGCGCCTTCCCCGCAGCGCGCGGTAGCGGCGGATGAGTTGTTCGGTGGAGGGGTCGGGGAAGGAGGTGGGCGGGGCGTCGGAGATCAGCGCGGGCGCGAGGTCGAGCGCCATCTTCTTGCCCAGCTCGACCCCCCACTGGTCGAAGGAGTCGATGCCCCAGATGGTGCCCTCGACGAACACGATGTGCTCGTAGAGGGCGACGAGCTGGCCGAGCGTGGACGGGGTGAGCTTGGGCGCGAGGATCGTGGAGGTGGGCCGGTTGCCCGGCATCACCTTGTGGGGCACGATCTCGGGCGCGGTGCCCTCGGCCGCGATCTCGTCGGCGGTCTTGCCGAAGGCCAGCGCGGAGGTCTGGGCCAGCAGGTTGGCGGTGAGCTGGTCGTGCATGCCCTCACGGTCTTCGTGGGGCTCGGCGAAGCCGATGAAGTCGGCGGGCACGAGCCGGGTGCCCTGGTGGAGCAGCTGGTAGAAGGCGTGCTGGCCGTTGGTGCCTGGCTCGCCCCAGAAGATCTCGCCGGTGGTGGCGGTGACGGGGGTGCCGTCGGCGCGTACGGACTTGCCGTTGGACTCCATCGTGAGCTGCTGGAGGTAGGCGGGGAAGCGGTGCAGCCGCTGGCTGTAGGGCAGCACGGCGCGGGTCTCGGCGTCGAAGAAGTCGGTGTACCAGATGCCGAGCAGGGCCATCAGCACCGGCATGTTCGCCTTGAACGGCGCGGTGCGGAAGTGCTCGTCGATGGTGTGGAAGCCGTCGAGCATCTCGCGGAAGCGCTCGGGCCCGATGGCGATCATCAGGGACAGGCCGATGGCGCCGTCGTAGGAGTAGCGGCCGCCCACCCAGTCCCAGAAGCCGAACATGTTGGCGGTGTCGATGCCGAACTCCTCGACCTTCGCCGCGTTGGTGGAGACGGCCACGAAGTGCTTGGCGACGGCCTCCTCGCCGAGCGCCTCGACCAGCCATCGGCGCGCGACCCTGGCGTTGGTGAGGGTCTCGAGCGTGGTGAAGGTCTTGGAGCTGACCACGAACAGCGTGGTGGCCGGGTCGAGGCCGGCGAGGTTGCCGGTGATGTCGGCCGGGTCGATGTTGGAGACGAAGCGGGCGGTGATGCCGGCGTCGGCGTAGTCGCGCAGCGCCTCGTAGGCCATCGCGGGGCCGAGGTCGGAGCCTCCGATGCCGATGTTGACGACGGTCTCGATGGGCCTGCCCGTGGCGCCCTTCCACTCCTTGGACCTGACCCGGTCGGCGAAGCCGCTCATCTTGTCGAGCACGGCGTGCACGTCGGCCACGACGTCCTGCCCGTCGACGACGAGCTCGGCACTGCGCGGCAGGCGCAGCGCGACGTGGAGGACCGCGCGGTCCTCGCTGACGTTGATGTGGTCGCCGCGGAACATGGCGTCGATGCGCTCGCGCAGCCCGGCCCGCTCGGCCAGCGCCGTGAGCAGGTCGAACGTCTCCTGCGTCGCGCGGTGCTTGGCGTAGTCGAGATAGAGGTCGCCGGCGGTCACCGTCATGCGCCCGGCCCGGCCCGGGTCGTCCGCGAACAGCTCGCGCAGGTGCCTGCCCGCCAGCTCTTCGTGGTGCTTGCCCAGGGCCGCCCACTCCTGGCTCTGGGTGATGTCGCCGTTCACGCTTTGCCTCCTCGTGTCGCCAAACCTCGTGGCGCCAAGCCGATCATGCCTGGTCCCATCGTCCCGTAACCGTGTACCCCGCACGGTTGATTCCGCGCATGGCGGAGCGGAGTCTTTAGCAGCTCAGTGGAATTGGCGTTCCGGGGGGATTGCGGCAATCCTGTGGTGGAAGCAGCAGGAGCATGGACCATATCGACGCGTACTGGCGGGCGGCGAACTACCTGTCCGTCGGGCAGATCTACCTGCTGGACAATCCGCTGCTCACCGAGCCGCTGCGGCCGGAGCACATCAAGCCGCGGCTGCTCGGCCACTGGGGGACGACGCCGGGCCTGAACTTCTGCTTCGCCCACCTCAACCGGGTGATCCGCGAGCGGGACCAGGACATGATCTACATCGCGGGGCCAGGTCACGGCGGTCCCGCCGCGGTGGCGCACGCCTGGCTGGAGGGGTCGTACTCCGAGCGCTATCCCGACGTGTCGCAGGACGTCACGGGCATGCGCCGGCTGTTCAGGCAGTTCTCCTTCCCCGGCGGGATCCCGAGCCACGTCGCGCCGGAGACGCCGGGCTCGATCCACGAGGGCGGCGAGCTGGGGTACGCGCTGGCGCACGCGTACGGCGCCGCCTTCGACAACCCCGACCTGGTCGTGGCCTGCATCATCGGCGACGGCGAGGCCGAGACGGGCCCGCTGGCCGGGAGCTGGCACTCCAACAAGTTCCTCGACCGCCGCCGCGACGGGACGGTGCTGCCCATCCTGCATCTGAACGGCTACAAGATCGCAAACCCGACGGTCCTCGCCCGCATCCCGGCGGACGAGCTGATCAAGCTCATGGAGGGGTACGGCTACCGCCCCCACCTGGTGGGCCCCGACCACGAGGAGATGGCGGGCACGCTGGACACCGCGTTCGACGAGCTGGCGGCGTACAAGGCGGGCGACGCCGGCCGGCTGCCGATGGTCATCCTGCGCACGCCGAAGGGCTGGACGGGACCGCGCGAGGTCGACGGGCTGCCGGTGGAGGGCACGTGGCGGTCGCACCAGGTGCCGCTGGCCAAGGTCCGCGAGAACGCCACGCATCTGGCGCTCCTGGAGGAGTGGATGCGGTCGTACCGGCCGGAGGAGCTGTTCGGCGCGGACGGAAAGCCGGTCGGGGCGATCCTGGAGACGGTGCCGCGCGGCGAGCGCAGGATGAGCGCCAACCCGCACGCCAACGGCGGTGAGCTGCTCGAACCGCTGCGGCTGCCCGACTTCCGCCGCCTCGCGGTCGAGGTGAAGGCGCCGGCCACGCAGTCGAGCGAGCCGACGCGGGTGCTCGGCGGGCTGCTGCGCGACGTGATCGCGGCCAACCCGAGGACGTTCCGGCTGATGGGGCCGGACGAGACGGCGTCGAACCGGCTGTCGTCGGTGTTCGAGGTTACCGACCGGGCGTGGAACGCCGAGACGCTGCCCACCGACGAGAACCTCTGCGCCGGCGGCCGCGTCATGGAGGTGCTGAGCGAGCACCTCTGCCAGGGATGGCTGGAGGGCTACCTGCTGACCGGCAGGCACGGGCTGTTCAACTGCTACGAGGCGTTCATCCACATCGTAGACTCCATGTTCAACCAGCACGCCAAGTGGCTGCAGTCGTCGCAGAAGATCCCGTGGCGGCGGCCGGTGGCGTCGCTGACGTACCTGCTGTCGTCGCACGTGTGGCGCCAGGACCACAACGGCTTCAGCCACCAGGACCCGGGCTTCCTCGACGTCGTCGTCAACAAGAAGGCGTCGGTGGTGCGGGTCTACCTGCCGCCGGACGCCAACACGCTGCTGTCGGTCGGCAACCACTGCCTGGCCTCGCGCGACTACATCAACGTGATCGTCGCCGGCAAGCAGCCGGTGCTCGACCTGTTCACGATGGACGAGGCCATCGCGCACAACACGCGCGGCCTGGGCATCCTGCCATGGGCCTCCAGCGACGAGGGCAGCGAGCCCGACGTCGTGCTGGCCTGCGCGGGCGACGTACCGACCCTGGAGACGCTGGCCGCGGCCGCGCTGCTGCGCGAGCACCTGCCCGAGCTGAAGGTCCGCGTCGTCAACGTGGTGGACCTGATGCGCCTGCAGCCGGAGTCCGAGCATCCGCACGGCATGCCGGACGCCGAGTTCGACACGCTGTTCACCGTGGACCGGCCGGTGATCTTCAACTTCCACGGCTACCCGTCGCTGATCCACCAGCTCACCTACCGCCGCCACGGGCACGACAACATCCACGTGCGCGGCTACAAGGAGGAGGGCACGACGACGACGCCGTTCGACATGTGCATGCTCAACGACATCGACCGCTTCCACCTGGTCATGGACGTCATCGACCGGGTGCCCGGCCTCGGCAGCAAGGCCGCCCACCTGCGCCAGCTGATGAGCGACGAGCGGCTGCGGGCCCGCGCGTACACGCGGGAGCACGGCGAGGATCCGGCGGAGATCAGGTCGTGGACATGGCCGGACACATTCTCGTCCTGAACACCGGCTCCTCGTCCATCAAGTACGAGCTCGTGGACGTGGCCAGCCGGGAGCGCCCCGCCAGGGGGCTGGTGGAGCGCATCGGCGAGGAGCACGGCCGGCTCGTCCACCATCACGGCGACGGCCCCCCGTACGTGCGGGAGCGGCCCTTTCCCGGTCACGACGAAGGGCTGGCGGCGATGATGGAGGCGTTCGCGGCGGCCGGTCCCGCGCTCGATCCCGTCGCGGTCGGGCATCGGGTGGTGCACGGCGGCGCCCGGTTCGACCGGGCCGTCCTGGTGGACGACGGGGTGATCGCGGCCGTCGAGGAGCTGGCTCCGCTCGCGCCGCTGCACAATCCGGTCAACCTGGCCGGGATCAGGGTGGCGCGGGCGGCGTTCCCGTCCGTGCCGCAGGTGGCGGTGTTCGACACGGCGTTCCAGCTGACGCTGCCTCCCGAGGCGTACACGTACGCGGTGCCGCGCGAGTGGCGGGAGCGGCTCGGGGTGCGGCGGTTCGGCTTCCACGGCACCTCCTGCGCGTACGTCTCCCGCCGCGCCGCCGCCTTCCTCGGCCGCGACCTGTCCGATCTGAACCTGATCGTGCTGCATCTGGGGAACGGCGCCAGCGCCACGGCCGTCTCGGGCGGGCGCAGCGTCGACACCTCGATGGGCCTGACGCCGCTGGAAGGGCTGGTGATGGGTACCCGCTCCGGTGACGTGGACCCGGCGCTGCCCGGCTACCTGGCGCGCGTGGACGGCATGGACGCCGAGAGCGCCGAGAACGCGCTCGGCCACGCGGGCGGCCTGCTCGCGCTGACCGGGTCGAGCGACATGCGCGAGGTGCGCGCCCGCGCCAGGTCCGGGGCCGAGGACGCGCTCCTGGCCCTCGCCGTCTACACCCGCCGCATCCGCAAGTACGTCGGCGCCTACTACGCCCTGCTCGGCCGCGTGGACGCCGTCGTCTTCACCGGCGGTATCGGCGAGAACGACCCCGCCACCCGCGCCGAATCCCTGACCGGCCTCACCCGCCTCGGCATCACCCTGGACCGGGAGCGCAACGAAGCCCCTTCGGACGCCGAACGCGCCGTCTCGGGTGAAGGGGCGGAGGTCGCCGTCCTGGTGATCCCGACGGACGAGGAATGGGAGATCGCCCGCCAGGCGAGCGCCCTCGTCAACGGCGACGAAGCCCCCGCTCAGCCCTGATCGGGGCCGGCGGCGGGGGTTCCGGAACGGCAGCTCTGGTCGGTGGCGACGGCTGGTCCGGGACAGCGGCTCCGGTCGGGGGCGACGGCTCTGGTCGGGGGCGACGGCGGGCCCAGGACGGCGGTCGTGGGCGGCAGGGATGCGGGAGGTCAGGTGTGGCCGGCTGGTGGTGGGGTGGGGATCCAGAACTCGACCGTCGTGCCCGCCCCCGGCGGGCCGAGGATCGTCCACCAGCCGCCGGCGGTCTCGGCACGTTCGCGCATCTCGATCAGCCCGAAGTGGCCGGGCTCGGTGGCGGCCGGGGACAGGCCGGCGCCGTCGTCGCGGACGCGGACGTGCACGCCCGCGCCCAGCGAGCGCAGCATGACGGTGACGTGCCGGGCGGCGGCGTGCCTGCGGACGTTGGTCAGCGCCTCCTGGCAGATGCGGTAGACGGCGAGCACGGTCTCGTCGGGCGGCTCGGTGTCGAGGTCGTGGCGCAGCTCGTGGGTGAGGCCCGCGGCGGGCATGGTCCGCTCGAGGTAGCCGGCCAGGCTGTCCACCAGGCCGTCGGCGGGCGGGCGCAGAGCGAAGGCGAGGTCGCGCAGGCGCAGCACGGCGGCGTTGACGTCGTCGTCGAGCGCCCGCACGGTGGCCGCCTGCTCGGCCGGCAGGCTCGCACCCCACGACCGCAGCCGCATCCCGACGGCCACCATGGACTGGATGGTGTCGTCGTGCACCCCGGAGGCGATCCGCCGCCGCTCCCGCTCCTGCGCCTGCCGCGACACCAGCAGCTCACGCTCACCAGCCGCCCCGCCGGCAGCGCCCCGCTCGCGCAGCTCACGTTCACCGGCCGCAGTCCCGGCGGCGCCCCGCTCGCGCAGCTCACGTTCACCGGCCGCAGTGCCGGCGGCGCGCTGCTCGGTCAGCCCGCGCTCGCCGCCCGCGGTGGCGGGCCTCTTGCTCGGGCGCTCGCCGGGCGGCCCGGCGGGGGTGTGGTGGGTGGTCAGGTCGTGGGTCACCTCGCCGAAGCCCCGCAAGGCGCCCGCCGCGTCGCGCAAGGCGGTGATGGCGACGCCGGCCCAGAAGCGGGTGCCGTCCTTACGCACCCGCCAGCACTCCTCCTCCCAGCGGCCCCCGGAGGCGGCCGCCGCCAAAGCGCGGGCGGGGTCGCCGGCCGCGATCCCGGCGGGCGGGTACGACAGGGAGAAGTGGGCGCCGACGGCCTCGCCCGCGGTGTAGCCGGTGATGCGCTCGGCGCCGGCGTTCCAGCTGAGGACGACGCCGTGCGGGTCGAGCATGAGGATGGCGGGATCGCGGATGCTCTGGACGAGCTGGCTCATGACATCCGGCGACGGGTCATGCTCGGGCATACCGCACCTTCTCACGCGTGGCGCGCGACGCCAAAGCCGATCACGCCCTGCCGGCCATGCTCCGCCGTCATGCCTCTGAGGTGCGCGCTTGGGCGTCGGAGAGGCCCGCGACGAGCTCGCACCACACGACCTTCCCACCCCTGAGACCGCCATTAAGACCGCCATTAAGACCGCCACTGAGACCGCCACTCGGACCGCCACTGAGACCGCCACTGAGACCGCCACTGAGACCGCCACTGAGACCGCCGCTTACACCCTCCGCGGGACCGCCCCCGAGACCGTCACCGGGACCGTCACCGGGACCGCCGCCCCTTAGCGGGCCACCCAGGTGATCGGGGTCCGCGGGTGAGATGCCCCACCCGGCCGACAGCAGCCGTACGACGTGCAGCCCCCACCCGCTGGCCGGCCCGGGTTCGCGCGTCCGCGGCACCCCTGCACCCGCGTCGCCGACCTCGATCCGCACCCGGTCGGCGCTCCCCCGCACACGCAGCACGGGCGAGCCGTCGCCGTGCACGAGCGCGTTGGTCACCAGTTCGGACACCACCAGCAGGACGTCCTCGTGCCGCCCCTGGAAGCCGCACGTCACCAGGGCCTCGCGGGCCAGCCTGCGCGCCTCCGTGATGCTGGCCATCTCCTCCGGCAAAGGGGTGTCCACCTGGTATGTCTCGGCCTCCGCACGTTCCACGCCTCTACTTTCGTGGAGCGCGGCGGCCGGTCACGAGACGCAGGCACCCCAGGCCGCCTGGTACGCATGTGGGACGTGACCTGGTGCAGCCGCATCAGTCGAGCAGCCCGTCCCGCCGCGCGAACGCCACCGCCTCCAGCTTGGACCGCGCCCCCAGCTTCTCCAGCACATGCTGGACGTGGTTGCGCGCGGTGTTGCGGGCGACCCCCAGCCGGTCGCTCAGCTCGTCGGTGCTGACCCCTTCGGCGAGCAGCAGCAGCGTCTCCCGCTCGCGCGCGGTCAGCGCCGCCCCGACGTGACCCGCGCGCCCGGTCAGGCGGTCGAACACCCCGGGCAGCAACCCGGGCGCGAACACCACCCCGCCCGCGGCCACCTCGCGCACCGCCGACTCCAGCTCGCCGAGCCGGGACGACTTCACCACCAGCCCGGCACCACCGGCGGCCACCACCCGGGCCGCGACGGCGGCGCTCGCCTCGCCGGTCAGCACGAGCACCCGGGCCTTGGGCGCGAGCGCGGTCAGCCGGTCGATGGCCGCGATGCCGTCGCCGTCGGGCAGCCGCCGGTCGAGCACGACGACGTCGGGGCGGCACCTGCCGGTCTCGGCGAGCGCCTGCGCGACGGTGCCGGCCTGGGCCACCACCTCGATGTCGGGCGCGCGGCCGAGGGCGAGACCGAGGGCCTCCGCGACCATCGCGTGGTCTTCCACGAGAACCAGCCGGATCGGAGGAGGGGGCGGCATGGTGAGGTCCCTTTTGGCGTGGCGTGCTGCCGGGTCGGCACGGGCTGGGGCGCCTGGGTCCGCGACGCCTTGACCCAGTCTCCCATGCTCTGCGGAGCACCGGCCTTCGCCCAGGTCCAGGCCGGTGTGGACGGTCCAAGGTCAAGGCCGTGCGAAGCCCTGGCAAGGGCAAGTCACACCATTGGTAGGGTTATCCGAAAATATCCGGATCTATACGGGTGGGACAGGTGGAGGTCGAACAAACAGCACTGCCGGGCATCGGGCTACGGCACGATTTCACCACTCGCAAGGGACAGCGGGTCGGTGTCGTCTCTCATCGCACCGGCCGCCGGGATCTGGTCATCTACGACAAGAACGATCCCGACGCGGTCTGCCAGACGGTGAAGCTCAACGACGAGGAGGCCGACGCCCTCGCCGAGCTCCTCGGCGCGCCTCGCATCGTGCAGCGGCTCAACCAGCTGCACCAGCAGGTCGAAGGCCTGATGAGCGTGCAGCTGCCGATCCCGGCCGGCTCCCCCTACGCGGGGCGTCCGATGGGTGACGCCCGCGTGCGCACCCGTACCAGCGCGTCCATCGTCGCCGTCGTCAGAGGCGGGCAGGTGTTCGCGAGCCCGGGACCCGGCTTCGTCTTCGCCGTCGGTGACGTCGTGGTCGTGGTGGGCAGCGAGGACAGCACGTCCGACGTGGCCGGCATCCTGGCGAACGGGTAGGGCCGCGGGTGCACGAAACCGCGATCATCTTCCTGGAGTTCGGCGCTGTCCTGCTCGGCCTGGGGATTCTTGGCGCGCTCGCGTTGCGCGGCGGCATCTCTCCCATCCCTCTGTACCTGATCGCCGGACTGGCGTTCGGTACCGGCGGGGTGCTGCCGCTGGCGACGAGCGAGGCGTTCATCTCCACCGGCGCCGAGATGGGCGTGGTCCTGCTGCTCCTCACGCTCGGCCTCGAATACAACGCGGACGAGCTGGTCACCAGCATGACCAGCAACTTCCGCGCGGGCATCGTCGACCTGGTGCTCAACGCCGCGCCAGGGGCCATCATCGCCCTGCTGCTCGGCTGGGGACCGGTCGCGGCCATCGCCATGGCGGGCGTCACCTACGCCACCTCGTCGGGCATCACCGCCAAGGTGCTGTCCGACCTGGGGTGGATCGGTAACCGGGAGACGCCCACCGTGCTGTCGCTGCTGGTCTTCGAAGACCTGACGATGGCGATCTACCTGCCGGTCCTGACGACCATGCTGGCCGGGCTGAGCCTGCTCAGCGGGGCCATCTCGGTCGGCATCGCGCTGCTCACCGTGAGTATCGTCCTCGTCGTGGCGCTGAAGTTCGGACGCTACATCGAGGCGTTCGTGCGCAGCCCCAACAACGAGGTCATGCTGCTCAAGGTGGTCGGCCTGGCCCTGCTGGTCGCGGGCCTCGCCCAGCAGCTTCAGGTGTCGGCGGCGGTCGGCGCCTTCCTGGTCGGCATCGCCCTGTCGGGGCAGCTCGCCGAGGACGCGCACGCGCTGCTGGCGCCGTTGCGCGACCTGTTCGCGGCGGTGTTCTTCGTCTTCTTCGGTTTCCAGACAGACCCGGCGAAGATCCTGCCGGTGGCGGGCCTCGCGGCGCTGCTCGCCCTGGTCAGCATGATCACCAAGCTGCTGACCGGTGCGTACGCGGCCAGGCGGGCGGGCATCGCCAAGGCCGGTCAGGCACGTGCCGGCATCGCCCTGATCCCGCGCGGTGAGTTCAACATCGTCATCGCCGGTCTGGCGGTGGGCGCCGGCGTGCACCCCGACCTGGGTGCTCTGGCCGCCGCGTACGTGCTCATCCTCGCGGCGTTCGGCCCGCTGGCGGCCAAGCTGGTGCAGCCGCTGATCACCGCCATCGCGGAACGGGCGGCGTAGCGTCACCCGCATCCGATACCGTGTTCGGATGACAGAACGACAGGGCTCCATGGAGCGGACGGTCAGGTCCGCCGACTGGGACAGCCGGGAGATCTCCGGCGAGCGCCATCACCGGGTGCTGTTCCAGGAGGTGGACATGACCGAGCTGACCGACCAGGGCTGCTCGTTCGAGGAGTGCCGGTTCGAGAACGTCCGCTTCAACGTCTCGGTCCACCGGGACGCGAGCTTCGCCGGCTGCGTCTTCACGCACTGCTCGTTCTTCGACGCCACGTTCACCGGCTGCAAGCTGACCGGCGCCGTCTTCGCCGACTGCACGTTCGGGCTGCTCAAGGCGACGGGCGGCGACTGGTCCTACACCTCGCTCTACGGCGCCGACCTGCGCGGCAGCACCTTCGACGGCGTGCGCCTGCGCGAGGCCGACCTGTCGGAGGCCCGGCTGGAGAAGGCGTCCCTGCGCTCGTGCGACCTGTCGGGGGCGCTGCTGCGCGGCGCCGACCTCACCCGGTGCGACCTGCGGGGCAGCGATCTGCTCACGCTGGAGCCCGGAGAGGTCACGCTGAAGGAGACCCGCATCGACCCGGCGCAGGCCGCCATCGTGGCCGCCGGCCTGGGCTTCGACGTACGCGGGTGACGCCGTGCGCGAGCTGACCCCGGCAGAGCAGGCCGTCTCCGAGGCGATCCCGCGCGGCGCGAAGGTCGACGCGGGCCCGCTCGGACCGGTGCGCGCGGAGGTGCTGGCGGAGCTGCTGCTCGCCGAGCGCACGGAGCCGGGCGCCAAGCCGGCGCTGCGGCTGTCGGGCGCCCATGTCACGGGCCGGCTGCACCTGGCGTTCGCCGAGCTCGACCTGCCGATCCTGCTGCACGACTGCGTCTTCGACGAGGTGCCCGACCTCTACCAGGCCCGCACCCGCTTCATCAGCCTGACCGGCTCCACGCTGCCCGGCCTCATCGCGTCCAACGCGCAGGTCGAGGGCAACCTGCGGCTCAACGGCTGCCACGTCACCGGCGAGCTGCGCCTGCCCGGCGCCCACATCAACGGCACGCTCTCACTCAGCGGCGCGCGGCTCGACCATCCGGGCGGCGCCGCGATCAACGCCGAGCACCTCGACGTCGGCAGCAGCCTGCGCGCACAGGACGGCTTCGTCTGCGACGGCGAGATCGTGCTGACCGCCGCCAGGGTCGGCGCGGCGGTGAACTTCGACGGCGCCAGGTTACGCGCGCCGGGCGGGCTGGCGTTCGGCGGCTCCAACCTCGACGTGCAGGTGGGGCTGTTCGCCCGCAGCATGGAGGTCGAGGGTGAGGTCAGCCTGCGGTTCGCGCGCGTCGGCGGGCCGCTCACGCTGCGCGGCTCGAAGCTGCGCAACCCCGGCGGCCTGGCCGTGCACGGCGGCGGGCTCAAGGCCGAGAGCGGACTGTTCCTCGCGCACACCGAGACCGAGGGCGCCGTGTGGCTGCGGGCCGCCGCCGTCGGCCGCACGCTCAGCCTCGACGGCGCGCACCTGGTCAACCCCGGCGGGCAGGCGCTGGCCGGCGACGGCCTGACCGTCGACGGCGCCCTGGTGGGCCGGCACGGCCTGGTCGCCGAGGGCGAGATCAGCCTGCTCGACGCCTCGGTCAGCGGGCCCGCCCACTTCGAGGGCGCGCGGCTGGTCAACCCCGGCGGCGCGGCCCTGTCGGCCAACGGCATCACCGTCGGCAAGGTGCTCAACCTGTGCGACGGGTTCACCGCCGAGGGCCGGGTCCGCCTGACCAACGCCCAGATCGGCAGCCGCCTGTGCCTCGACGACGCCACCCTCGCCGCGCCCGGCGACGTGGCGCTCAAGGGCTGGCGGCTGGAGACCCGCGAGCTGGCGATGCGCACCGCCGCGCCGGTGCGCGGCCGGGTCGAGCTGGGCCACGCCCGCATCGGCGTCCTCCGCGACGACCCGGCGGTCTGGCCGGGCGAGCTGCGCATGGACGGCGCGTCGTACGAGGTGCTCGACCCCATGCTGCCGGCCGCCGAGCGCATCGCCTGGCTGCGCCGCGACCCCGAGGGCTACCGTCCCAACGCCTACGAGCAGCTCGCCGCGATGTACCGGCGGCTGGGCGGCGACGCCGACGCCCGCGCGACCATGCTGGCCGGGCAGCAGCAGCGCCGCGCCACTTTGCCCTGGTACGCCCGCGCCTGGGGCCACCTGCAGGACGTCACCGTCGGCTACGGCTTCCGCCCGCTGCGCGCGGCCGGGTGGCTGCTGGCGCTGCTCGCCGTCGGCACGGCGGTGTTCTGGCTCGACCGGCCGCCGCCGCTCAAGCGCGGCGAGGCGCCCGAGTTCAACCCGCTGGTCTACACGCTCGACCTGCTGCTGCCGATCATCGACTTCGGGCAGGAGAAGGCGTTCAACCCCGGTGGCGGGGCGCAATGGCTGGCCTACGGTCTGATCGCCGCCGGGTGGGTGCTGGCGACGACGATCGCGACCGGCCTGACCCGCACCCTGCGCCGCGCCTGAGCCCTGCCGGTTCATGCCGGTTCAGCCGAATGTGGCGTGGAGCCCCGGGCGTTCACGCTCGGGAGGGCGCCGTACTCCTTGCGCAGGAGCCGGGCAGAAACGCCTTTGAGTGATCGCCGTGGATGCGGCCCATACCTCACAGCAGTGCTCGCACTGCGGGCATGTGGACAAGCGCAACCGGCCTGACCAGGCCACCTTCTCGTGTACGTCGTGCGGTTTCGCTGAGCACGCCGACGTCAACGCAGCCCGGAACATCGCCTCACGCGGTGCGACGGGCTGGGCAGTGAGTCACGCTGCCTGACGCGGACCGGACCGTCGAAGCCATCGACGGCGAGGAGCTGCAAGCTCGGTCGTTCACGACCGAGAAGCTGACAAGAGCGTGGTGGCGGTCTGCCAGAGGCCGGGCAGGGCGGCCAGCACCCGGTCGGCGCGTCGGCGGCGGTCGGCCGGCGTCGCCACGCCGAGGTCGGCGAGCAGTTCGCCGAACCCGTCCTCGAAGCCCCGCTCCCCCGCCAGCGCCCGCTTGTCCAGGCACCGCGCGTACGTCGCCACCAGCCAGAACACCGCCTCCCTGTGCAGGCCGGCGGCGATCAGCTCGCGGGTGCCGTCGATGGCGGCGGGGCGGGCGACCGGGCTGAGGTCGGTGTCGAACCGGTAGGCGGGCACCCGCAGCGGCGCGGTGGCGTCGAACACCTTCTCCAGCATCGCGAGGTGCCCCTCGACCTGGGCGCGGCTCAGGTGGGCGCAGCCGAGCAGGTCGAGCAGGCTCTCGTGGTATTCGAGCCGCCCGTGCTCGGCGAGCAGGTCGCGGACGGCGGCGTAGCGGCGGCGTACGGTCGGGTTGCGCAGCCCGGCCACGAGCAGCACGTGAGTGGTGACGCCGGTGCCGAACAACCACGAGGTGACCTGGGCGGGCAGCGAGGCGGACTCGTCGATGCCGTTGATCCAGCCGCGTACGCGGTCCATGGCGCCGGTGCAGCGGGCGAGGACCCAGGGGCGCTCGGCGAAGTCGCGGGCCACGACGCGGTGGATCTCGCTCAGCCGTCCGGTCGGGTCGGCGAGCAGGCCGGGCAGATGGAGGCTGCCGGCCAGGTGGTAGTCGCTGAGCACGTCGTGGACGGAGCGGGGCGCCACCATGGAGGAGACCTCCAGCAGCACCCCTTCGTAGTGGAACTTCCCGATGTGCCCTATGTGAGCGGCGGGGTCGGCGACGACCATGACGTCCACGTCGGAGGACACGGCCAGCTCGTCGCCGGGGTCGGCCCACAGGACCGACCCGGTCAGGAACGCCCCGCCGAACCCCGGCAGCTTCGCGCCCTCCTCGAGCACCCACTGCCGGGCGACCTGCCTCGCCTGCTCAATCCGCATCCAGCTCCTCCCGGTCGGGGCCGCGGCGCGAAGTCTTCAACCAGACGAGCACGCCCAGCACGACGAGCACCGCCAGCACGCCCCAGATCCAGGCGGGCACACCCGCCGGCGCCTCGTCGGTGGTCGTGGCGCCTGCCGGTGTGTCCGCACCGGGGTTCCCCGGCTCGGACGGTCCGGCCGTGGCTCCGGTCGCCGGTGCCGCGGCCGTCTCGCCGGTCACCGTGGGCGAGGCGGACGGAGATGTAGATCCTTTCACGTTGAACGGGATTTCGCCCTCAATGGGATGTCCGTCGGAGGACACGACCCGCCACCCGATCGTGTACGAGCCGGGCGCCAGGGGCTGCGTGACGCCGGCGGTGACGAGCGGGCCGTCGAGCTCGGGCTCGCCGAGCTGGAGCTGCTTGCCGGACGCGTCGTGCAGCACCACGAACGGGAACTTGACGCTCGCGGTGAACTCGAGCTCGATCTCCTCCAGCGCCGTGACCTCGGCGTCCTTCGCGGGCGAGCTGCGCTTGAGCGCATCGTGGGCCAGCGCGGGCGATGCCATGAGGCCCGTTATGAAGGCGGCGGCGAACAGGGTGGCGAGGAGAGAGCGCAGCCCAGCGAAATGGGGCGAGAATGCCATGTCAGGTCTCCAGAATGATCTTCCGGACGACCGCGCCCGTGGCGCCGGACGTCCGGACACAGGCCAAGGGTGAAAAGGCGCCGTGGGGCGTCAGTGACGCCCGCCGGCGGGCGGTCCTCGCCTGCTGATCGTGCGGGAGACGAGACGGCCCAGAAGGGGCGCGGTCTCGGGAGTGGCCGGGCGCCAGGCGGGCGGCCGGGCATCGGGTACGGCGACCGCGGTGACGAGCAGCCGGACGGCCGGGAACGGGGTGCCGTACAGGCGGAGAATCAGCCACAGCGCGCTCTCGCCGCGGTGCAGCCACCAGGCGCTGAGCACCGCGACCGTGAGATGGACCAGCAGCATGCCGGCGGCCGGATGACCGTGGACGTGCCCGGCCGCCTCACCGGGCGCCAGGCGGTCGAAGAGCTGGTGGAGCAGCATCTGGGTGCCGACGGTCGCCGCGAGCACCGCGCCGGGGCCGCGCTCCCGCCCGTCGGCGAGGTACGCCAGCGCGAGCGTCGCCAGCACCGCGGCCAGATAGACAGGGAACGGCACCGCCCCTCCCCCGGCCAGCGCATGCCCGCCCACCGACACGGCACCGCAGACCGTCGCGAACACGACGGCCCGCGCCAGCCGCAGCACCACACCGGCCCTCGGCACACCGGCCCTCGACACACCGGCCCTCGACACACCGGCCCTTGGCACAGCGGCCGGCCGCGCACCCATCGCCGGCGCGCCGTCGGCCGGGCCTAGGGTCCGGGCCGCTGGGCGGACCGGCTGCAGGACCGGGTGCGGGACCGGGTGCGGGACCGGCTGCAGGACCGGGTGCGGGACCGGGTGCGAGGCCGGGGATGGGGCCTGGGATGTCGCGGGGGACACAGGCGACATCCTTCCACACACTTCTCGCGGTCCCGAGGTTCGGAGCGCGCGGGTGAGGGCAGCGGATCCGGATGGACACCCCCACGGATGTCGCCACGAGCGTCGCCACGGGCGCCGGCCAGGACCTCGAACGCGTGGTCCGGCAGGAGCTGACGGAGGCGGGTTTCAGCGTCGAGCCGTCGCTGCTGACCGCCGACGGCGGGCTCGGGGTCTGGCACGACCCCGCCCGCGGGGTGGTGGTGACCTGGGGCCGCTCGGCGGAGCAGCTGGTCAGGTACTCCACCATCAGGGACGCGGTGCAGCTCGCGCTGCGCACGGTGCTGGTGGAGGCCGGTCACCAGGTCACGGAGGATTTCGACGGCCTGGAGCTGATCGTCACGTCCTGACCCGGCGCAGCGGCCGGCCGACCTCGTGCAGGTGCCGCAGCGCCTGCCCCCACGACTCCAGCAGCCCGCACTCGACGTAGTCGATGCCGAGCGAGGCGCAGTGGTCGCGGACGATGGGCCGTGCCCTGCGCAGGTTCGCGGTGGGCATGCTGGGGAACAGGTGGTGCTCGATCTGGTAGTTCAGCCCGCCGAGCGCGGTGGTGACGAGATGCCCGCCGCGGACGTTGCGGGAGGTCAGCACCTGCTTGCGGAGGAAGTCCAGCTCGTCCTCAGCGGTGAGCACGGGCATGCCCTTGTGGTTGGGGGCGAAGGTGCAGCCGAGGTAGACGCCGTAGCAGGCCTGGTGCACGGCGAAGAACAGCAGCGCCTTGGGCAGCGGCAGCACCAGCAGCAGCGCCCCCAGGTACGCCAGCACGTGCCCGCCGAGCAGCGCCCCTTCGATCGCGCGGTTCTTGAGCGTGGGCCTGCGCAGCGCGCGGAAGCTCGACACCTTGAGGTTGACGCCTTCTAGGGTGAGCAGCGGGAAGAACAGCCACGCCTGGTAGCGCCCGATGAACCGGGGCAGCCCCTTGCTGGCCGCGGCCTGCCGCTCCGACCACAGGAGGAAGTCGGGTGAGACGTCGGGGTCGTGGTCCTCGTGGTTGGGGTTGGCGTGGTGGCGGGTGTGCTTGTCCATCCACCAGCCGTAGCTGAGCCCGACGGCCAGGTTGCCGACGATCAGCCCGGCGTTCCTGCTGGTGCGCCGGGACCGGAAGATCTGCCCGTGCGCCAGGTCGTGGGCCAGCAGCGTGACCTGCCCGAAGGCCGCCGCGAGCAGCACGGCGACGGCGAGCTGCCACCACGAGTCGCCGAGCGCGGCGAACAGCGCCCACGTGCCCGCGAACAGCGCGGCCACCAGGGTGATCCTGGCCGCGTAGTAGCCGGGCCGCCGCTCGAGCAGCCCAGCCTGGGCGATACGCCGCGACAGCCGCGCGTAGTCGCTGCCCCGCTGCCCAGAGCCGGGGCGGGAGGTCTCCGTCACAGTCACATGCGTCTCCGGGATGCCGAGGGGAAAATGTGATCTCTTCCCAGCATTCCGGTCGATAGGCGTCCTGCGAACCCCGGCTGTCACCCGATTTCACGGTAGGGCCAGCACTACCGTATGTGCGCCCCCGCCGCCTGGGTATCGGGCTGCCACCGCACTCAGCGCGGCACTGGACGACCTCACCAGGTGGGGAACGGCGGGCGGCGGGGGCGCGGCTCAGACGAGCTGCGGCGCGTCGGGCACGGCACAGGCCTCTCCGTGGATGTGCAGGTCGGGGCGGAAGGCCGCGAGGTAGGACGCCCGGTCGCGGAAGGTCGCGGCCAGCGCGTCGCCGTAGTCGATGAGCTGCCGGTGGGCGTGCCTGCGCGGCTCGTAGCGGGCGTACAGCAGCCGGTCGAGCAGCTCGGCGTCGCCGCCGGCGGCGCAGATGACGTCGGCGAGTATCTCGGCGTCGCGCAGCGTGTAGCTCATGCCCATGCCGGTCATCGGGTGGCAGGCGAACGCGGCCGAGCCGAGCAGCGCGGCGTTGCCCCGGTGGTACGCCTCCACGCGCAGCGACGACACCTTGATGCGCTGCCAGGTCGCCGCCTGGAGGTGGTTGAAGGTGTCGGAGCTGTCGGTAACGAACTTCTTCAGCTCGTCGAGCAGCGCGGGGATGCCGTCCTGGAAGATCTCCTTGTCGTCCTCGGGGGGCAGGCCGACGAAGACGCGGGCCTCGTCCCTGCTGATCGGGTAGAAGTAGGTGAACCAGCCGTCGGAGCTGAAGTACAGCCGGTTGAGCTGCGCGACGCTGGCGCTGAGCGGCACGGTCGCCACCCGCATGAGCACCCGCTCGTACGGCATCGTGCACTGCTCGATGGCGAGCGCCTGCCGGACGGCGGATTTGGTGCCGTCGGCGCCGATGACCACGCCCGCGTGTAACCGCCGCCCGTCGTGGAGGGTCAGCTCGGCCGGGCGGCCCTCGCCGGTGGCGAGGTCGTCGATGCCGGCGTCGAACCAGAACTCCACGCCCGCCATCGCGCACGAGGTGTAGATGAGCTCGACCAGCTCGCGGTAGGGGCGGATGAGGAAGCCGCCGTCGGGGAAGCGGATCTCCTGGATGGGGTCGCCATCGTGGTAGTAGCGGATGGTGTCGCGCCGCAGGCCGTTACGGCCGACGAGGTCGGCCAGGCCGTGCCGGGCGAGCACCCGCAGTCCCGGGGGCTTGAGGAAGTCGGCGCCCGCGCTCGGGACCGAGGGTCCCTGCTCGATGACGACGACGCGCTGCCCGCGGCGGCCCAGCAGCAAGGCCAGGAAGCAGCCGCCGAGCCCGGCGCCGACGATCGCTACGTCGCACGATGTGGTAGCCATGACGAGAGCCCTTCTGAATGGGTGGAACTAGTTCGTATGTCCGCGGGTCCCGGCGAGCGGCCCCGGTTCGGCCGCACGCGGCCGCGGGACATGATCCGTGTGCGGGGCGGCAGAGGGGTGCGCGGACGGAGTTGCGGAGGGAGCACGGGTCTCGACCGGCAGCAGCGCGTCGGCCTCCGCCGCCACGGTGGCGAGGGTCATGCGCAGTTCGAGCAGCATCCGGCGGGGCACCTTCACCATCACGTCGCCAGGGTCGGGCCGCTGCCTGGTGATCTTGGTTAGCGCCAGCGCGCCGATCAGCACCGAGATCCCCACGCACAGGGCGAGCGCGCCGGCCAGGCCCGCGAAGGGCCCGGTCATGAACGGGTGGTCGATCACGACCGACACGACGGCGACGCCGACGGCCCCGCCCACCATGCGCGCCATGGTGGCCGCGCCGACCGCGGAGGCGTACTGGTGGGGGCGGGCGGCCAGGGTGGTGGCGACGGAGGTGCCCGGCGCGAGCGCGCCGACGCCCATGCCGACCACGACGCTGGCGATCAGGCCCCACACGGTGGGCCCGGCCTGCGTCAGCACGAGCACGCAGGCGCCGCCGCAGAGCAGCGACCCGGCGTAGATGAGGCCGTACGCGCCGACCCGCTTGACCAGCTTTCCGGCCAGGAAGCTCGTCACGACCACGGCCACCGACGTCGGAGTCAGCCACATGGCCACCTCCAGCATCGGGTAGCCGAGGTGCAGCAGGTAGAGCGGCTGCACGGTGAGCAGCCCGTACGACAGGGCGCCGAAGCCCCAGGTGGCCAGCCAGCCCCAGACGAACCTGGGCCGCCGCCACAGCGCCAGGTCGATGGCGGGCAGCCGGTGGTGCCTGGCCTGGGCGAGCGCGCCGCCGATGAGGGCGAGGGCGGCCAGCCCCAGCCACAGCACGTCCGTCCCCCAGGCCATGGCCTTGGAGATGGCGAGCACGATCACCGCGATGCCGGCGGCCAGCAGCCACGCGCCGAGGACGTCCGGCACGCCCTTGGCGTTGCCGCGCTTGCCGGCCGGCAGCCCGATGCAGGCGATCAGCAGGAGCACGCCGATCACCACGTTGGGGAGGAACAGGGCGCGCCAGCCGACGGCCACGGCCAGCCAGCCGCCGCCGGCCTGCATGAGCAGGCAGCCGAGCCCTGAAGCCGAGCTCCACAGCGCGATCGCGCCCCTGCGCTGCGACTCGGGCAGCTCGCCGAGCAGCAGCCCGAGGCTGGCCGGGATCATCGCCGCGGCGCCCGCGCCCTGGACGGCCCGTGCGGCCAGCACGTACGACCAGGGTTCCACGGCGACGGTGGCGATGCCGCCCAGCACGAACACCACGAGCCCGACCGCCAGCACGCGCCGCCGGCCGAACAGGTCGGCCCAGCGGCCGGCGGTGGCCAGCAGCGCCGCGATCGGGATGAACGCCGCGCTGGTCAGCCAGACCAAATCACCGAGCGGCATGCCGGCGCCTGCGGGCGTGTACTTCAGTACTCCCACCGCCAGGGTGGTGGCCGTGGTGTCGGCCATCACCGTCAACATGACACCGGCACCGACGAGGCGCAGCATCACGCCGTGACGCCGGCTCGTGGTGGTGGGCCTGACGGCCGCTGGTGACGAACGCACGTGGGTCCTCCTTGGATTGCGTCGAGCCGTTCTCCCGCCCCGGGGCGCTCCGGCCGCGCGCCGGGGCGGCGCGATCTGCGAGGTCTGCCGGCGAGTGTCAGGCGCCGTACCGGCCGGGCGACAGCAGGCCGTCCGGGTCGAGCGCCGTCTTGAGCCGGTGCAGCATGCCGAGGCCGGCGGTGCTGGTCTCGGACCAGACGTCGGCGGCGGCGTGGTCGATGTCGGAGCGGTAGATGGCGCAGCCGTTGCCGCGCAGCACGCAGTTGCCGTCGTTGCGGAGCTGGTGCGCGCGGTGTGCCGCGCCGGGGGCGCCGCGGTCGAAGAAGATCTGCATGACGCCGTTGCCGATGTGCGGGCTGACCAGGTTCCACTCGATCATGAGAGCGGTGGTGTGCGCGTCCACGGCGCTCTGCAGGGCGCCGACGAGGTGCTCGGTCCTGCGTGCCTGCAGCGGCATGAGCGGCAGCAGCGCGAGGAAGCCCATCGGGCCGTCATCGATCTGGTCGCAGGACGTCACGCCGAGCGCGTTGTGCACGCCGAGGCAGGTGGGGATGCCCAGCGACATGAGCGCCCTGGCGTAGAGCGGGTCGTGCGGGCCGACTTCCGCGGCGTCCACCACGCGCAGCGCCTCGGCGCCCTCGACCTCGATGAGCGACTTACGCAGCAGTTCCTCGGCCAGCTCCACGGTGGCGTCGCCGCCCATGAGCGGCCCGAGCACGGTGAACAGGCTCGGGTCGACGCCGCCGGGGAGCGTCCAGTCGCCGTGGGACGGGACGAGCGCCAGCTCGCGGACGCGCATCAGGCCGTCGGCGGGGTTGCCGCGGCGCAGGAAGCCGGCGATCGCCTCGAGCGCCACCCCGGCCTGGTGGGCCGGCATGCGGCCGTGCACGAGCGCGATGGTCTCGGGGCGCGGCACCAGCGAGACAGCCATCGCCGTGACGATGCCGAGGTTGTGCTGGACGAACGCCTGCGTCAGGTCGGGCCCCGCGACCCTGCCGTGGTAGCGGCCGGCGGGGTCGAGCCCGCCGGTGGTGACCACGCTGCCGTCGGCGAGCACGGCCTCGATCCCGGCCACGTCGTGGACGCGGGAGCGGATGCAGCCGTCGCCGCGGTCGAGCGCGTTGCCGATCACGGAGGTGTCGGCGCACGAGGCGGTGACGTTCAGCATCCACGGGGTGCCGCGCAGCACCTCGGCGAGCTGGCGCTGGGTGACGCCGGGCTCGATGACGGCGTAGCCGGCCTCGAGGTCGAGACCGCGGATGCGGTTCATCGCGCCGAGGTCGACGACCAGGTTGTCGTCGGTGACGGGCATGGCCGAGCCCATGCCCCAGTTCCTGCCGGTGCTGATCGGGTAGAGACGGCGGCGGTCCGCCGTCGCCTGCCTGACGAGGGTGCGTACCTCGTCCAGGGTGCGTGGCGTCTCGACGCCCGCCACGGTGCGCGGCTGGTGGCCCCCGACGTCACGCGACCGCAGCTCCGGGCGCGAAAGGTCCTGCATGACTCTCCTCAAGTGGTGCGGTTTCGCTCTTCCGGCTCCCTGCGTCGGGGGCCGCTGGGGCACGACTCAGACGGTGTGCTGAAGCAGGTCGTCGATGGAGCCGATGGCCTGGTTGGACATCTCCCTGATGCCGAGCAGCCGCTGCTCGACGAACTCGTCCGCCTCGGGTGGCGGGGGCGCGTCGAACGGGGTGCTGAAGCGGCCGGGTGCGTAGTCGGCGGGGAAGTCCGCGGTGAAGTCGATCGTGCCGTGCGGCGCGGCTTGCGCGGGCATGTCCAGCCCGTAGGGGTGGCGCCTGGCCCGGTCGGTACGGTCATGCCTGGATCGGGCGGGCAGGTGCGGGGGGGTTCGCATGACGGGAGCTCTCCTACCGGATTCGGGTGGGTTTTCCGGGCGACCACTCGCCGTTGAGCGGTTCGGGATCAGCGGGCGCCCTCCTCGAGGTCGGCGTGTGCGACCCCTGGAGTGACGGCGGCGGGGATCACCCGCGGCACGCCGTGGTTGATGACGCTCGCTGCGATGCGGCGCTCGGCCAGGCCCATGTGCGGCCGGCCCGCGCCCGCGGGGATCGGCCGTGCGGTGGCCGTCCCCCTGATCATGGAGCTGGCGTGCACCCAGCGGCGCGACTCCGCCAGCACGTCGCGCCGCGCACGGGCCGGGTCCCCGTGCCGCGCGTGGTGTTCGCAGACGGCCCGCGCCAGCACCCGCGCCATGACGAGGTGCTCTTCGCAGGCCGCCGCGACCTTCGCCTCCAGGCCGGCGACCTGGGCGAGGAGCAGCTGCAGGTGCGGCAGACCCGAGCTGCGCTCGAAGCCGTCCAGCTCCGCCAGCCGCTCCGGCCAGCGCAGCCGCCGCTCGATGGCGGCGCACACCTCCTCCACCAGCCGCGTGGCCGGCGCGCCGCCGGGGTCGCGGCCGTCGAGCTGCACGGCCCGCTGGGCGGTGTGCTCGAAGTCGGCGAGCCTGCGCAGCCCGCTCTGCAGCAGGCGTACGCGATTGTGCAGGCACGCGGCGCTCCAGCCCAGAACCAGCAGCCGGTCGGCGTCGGCCTCGCAATGCCAGCCGACCAGCGCCACTTCGCGGGCCATCCGGTGATACAGCACCCACGACTCCTGCTCGGCGACCGGCACCGGGGTGTCGATCCACACCTGCAGTCCGCCGGGGGGTAGTTCGGCGACGCCGACGTCCACGCCGGCGGGCGCGACCCTGGCGCAGATTCGTTCGACGACCCGCTGTTGCGCGGCCGTCTCCGGCGCCATGGGCGCCGGGCTGGGCAGCACGCGCTCGGGGGCTACTCTCGCCCTCGGCTCGATGCTCATTGAGGGCCACCTCCTGACCCGACCTACGTAAATTGACACTTAATAGTGCCGTCCCGATCGTCGTCAGGAGCCGGTTCTCTGTCAACTGTCACTTTACGCATCTGGTATGTCTGGCCACGCCCGAAGGTGGGTAGCGCCGTGAACCGCCGACTTCCCGCAGGTGAATGCCGGGTTACGCGCTGTCGATGATCTAAAGTTCGCTGTGGTGCCGACGGTCGTGGAGGAGAGCCGGGGAGCGAGCGCGTGCGGGTGCCAAGATCCATGGTCGTGGGCCTGTCGGTGGGCATGTCGGCGGCCCTCGTACCGGCCGGGTGGCCCGTCAAGGCGGACGGCGGCCCCGGTTACTGCGTGCTACCGGAACACTCCCTCCAGTCCGGGGCTTACCTCATCGATACTGCTTCCTCACTGGGCTGGATCCATCCGCATCCCGCACCCCTCGCGCCGGAGCCCACGAACACCGAGCGGCTCGACTTCGCCGGGTTCCCCAACGTGTCGGCGCTCGACGTCACGGGGCCGCGCGGCCGGCCCGCCCGCAAGGTCATCACCACGTTCACCACGAACGTGGACCGGGTGGTCGTCCTCACCAGCTCGGCGGCCGTCTCGGACGACGACGGGCGCACGTTCGGCCCGGCCGGCCCCACGCCGCTGCGCGAGTCGCCGGTCGAGCTGCTCGACGGCCGGTTCTTCGCCACCGAGTACTATCCGCACCGCACCGGGCCGCACACCGCGCGGCTCGGCGTGCTCACCTCGTCGGCCCTCTCCGACGGCGAGAGCTGGCTGCGCTCGGAGTCGACGCTGATCACGCCGGGCGACCTGCTGCCCGGTGGGGCCGCGCACGGCACGCCGCTGCAGCTCGCCGACGGCACGATCCTCATCACCGTGTACGCCCGCTACGCCCCGGTGGACGCCTACCAGGCCGAGGTGTACGCCAGCGGCGACGGCGGCCGCACCTTCGTCAGGCGCGGGGTCATCGCCGAGCCGGGCGGCGGCTTCCAGTTCACCGAGGCCGCGATCGCGCAGGCCGTGGACGGGAGCCTGGTGGCGGTGCTGCGGCGCGACGGCGGGCCGTACGCGACGCTGTGGCAGAGCCGCTCGCCCGACGGCGGCCACACCTGGACGCCCGCCCGCGAGCTGCGCTTCGCCGGGCTCGACTGCGTGGTGCGCGGCGTGGCGCCGCGGCTGCTGCTGATGCCCGGCGGCGCGCTCGTGCTCAGCGCGGGGCGGCCGGACAACTGGCTCGCGGTCTCGCCCGACGGGCTCGGCGAGACGTGGCGGGAGCCGCGCGTGACGTACCACAACCGCGACGGCATCTGGCCCGCGCACGGCTCGTCCGGCTACACCGGGCTCGCCGCCGTGGGGCCGCACCGGCTGATCCAGGTGTTCGACAACTGCAAGCTGCCCGGGGTGCGGCCCAGCGGGCTGCTCGACGAGACCGCCTGCCCGGCGCACGGGCGGTTCGAGCACGGCGGCTGGTACGCGATCAAGCGGCTGCTCTTCGACGTCGCCGTCCCCGGCAGCCGGATCGACCTGGCCGACCTGCGGCGGCGGGGCGAGCTCCGGGTGTCCACCACCATGCGGTGGACGAGCCCGTACCGGCCGCGCACCGGTCCGGGCGGGGCCTTCGACGGCAGCACCGGCCACTGGTCGAGCGCGGTCGCCGCCGGGCCCGGCCGGTACGTCCTGCGCTTCTCCCGGCCCCGGACCATCAGCCGCGTAGGGCTCAGCCTCCGGCCTGGACATCCCGCCTCGGCCCGTGTGTACGTCTCACAGGACGGCCGGACGTGGGGCCCGCCGGTGGTCACCGTCAAGGATCGGACCGATTACGCGCTCCGGTACGCGACGGTCGGGCGGACCGCCCGATACGTCAAGGTGGTCCTGCCGGCCGCGTCCGGATGTGACGCGGAGATCGGATACGAATGCAGCATGCTGAATGAGATCGAACTCTATTCCTGAGCCTTTTCGCGGCTTTTTCAAGACGTTTTTGGATACGCCGGGCGGCAGCCGCCCGGCGCATTCCCTTTCACCGCCGCGGCGGGAACCCGTCGCCGCGGCCGTAGCCCCCGTCGTCCCTGGCCGGGCCCTCCTCGTCGATCTCCAGGCGCTCTCTGCGGATCTGCCCCTCGACGATCTCCTCGCCCTGGACGTCCTGCTTGTGCACGTGAATGCGCTCGACCGGGACGGTCTCCTTGCCGATCACCGGGCGCTCCTCGTGCAGGATCATCTCGCGATCCTCCGCGCCTATCTCGTACGATCCCGACAATCCGGCGTCGCGAATGTCCTCGCGCTCTATGACGACTTCCTCGTGCGAGAGCGGGACCGATTCCTGGACGTTTTCCGTTTCCACGTACTTGTGCAGGCGTACGCGGCCTGACTCTCTGCTCTCCTTGCCGATGTGGAGCTGCTCCTCCGAGCACGTCATGTCGATGTCGCGGTCCTCGGCGAAGCCGCCGGTCTCGCCGGCGAAGCCTCTGGGCTCATCGGTGAAGCCTCTGGGCTGGTCGTCTGTCATGCCCATGGTTCTGCCGCCGGGCATCAGGCCGGGTTCGTCGGGCGTGCCGGGCGTGTCGCCGATGAGGCGGTCGGACTCGTCGAGGCCGCCGGACCTGTCCATGTCGGACATGTCGGACATGTCGGACCCCGCGCCCAGCCCCGCGCCCGTCCCTGTGCCGGCTCCTGTGCCGGCTCCTGTGCCGGTTCCTGTGCCGGGCCGGTCCATGAGGCCGGGGCTGCCGGCGGCCAGGCCCTCGCGGTTCTCCGCGGCGAAGCCCTGCCGCTCGCCGCTGTCGTCGAAGTCGGCCGGCCGCTGGCGCGGGACGTCCGTCGGCTGCATGCCGTAGTAGCGGTAGAGGTCGGTCTCCTCGTCGAGGGACAGGCGGCCGTCCACGTCGATGTTCGGCGCCCCCTTGATCATCTCCTTGTCGAAGGGAACCCGGATCTCCTCGCCCGAGCGGCGGGCGCCCTGGAGCGGCACGAAGGTCTGCTTCATGCCGAAGAATCCCGTGCGTACGGTCACCCACTCGGGCTCGCCGGTGCGGTCGTTGAGGTAGACCTGGCCGACCTTCCCGATCGACTGTCCGTCCGACCCCACGACATGGCAGTCGAGCAGGTTGCGGATCTCTGTGTTCATAGCCACGACGATCCCCCTGATGTTTTCGTCCTGGTTCAAGAGGGACAAATACCCCAGATCACCGCAAAGCCGTACAGGGGTTGGGCACGTTTCGGCCTATTTCACGGAACGGCTCTCGGGTCATTCCCCGCCTTCCCCCAGCTTCGCGCCCCTGCCCCGCCTCGACCCCGCGTACGCGGCGCCGCGCAGCACCTGGAGGCGGCTCGCCGGACGCAGGTACGGGACGCTGTTGACGAGCGGGTCGAACGTCAGGTCGCCGTCCGGCAGCGCGGTGTGGATCCGCAGCCTGCCCAGGTATTGCACCCCCGCCCACAGGTGGAACACCAGGTCCCGGCGCTCCAGCACGCCCGGCAGCTCCGCCGGATCGACCGGCACCCGCCGTCCGCCCTCCGGCCTGGCCACGATCCGGCACCGCCGCTGCCCGCAGTAGTAGGAGGCCAGCGTGGAGTAGGGGCCCGAAGTGAAGCCACGCCTCGGCACCGGGACGAACCCGTACCCGGTGGACAGCAGCAGGTCCACGCCGTTGGGCAGGCGTACGGCGAGACCCAGCACGTCGGGCAGCCGGCCCGGCAGCGACACCCCCTTGGACAGGCGCACCGGCACCTCGTGCTCGCCATGCTCCCCGAGCAACTCCGACTCCACGGTGAGCGTCGCCCGCAGCAGCAGCCCACGCGGATGCAGCGCCCTTCCACGCCGCACCGCCGCCACCCACCGCGCCACCCACCGCGTCACCTGCCGCGCCACCGCCGCGGCCACAACCCCGAGCCCCCGCGCAACCCGATCCACCCCGCCACTCGACCCCTTACGCGCCGCGCCACCCGGCCCTTTGCGCGCTGCGCCGCCTGCGCCCTCATGCGGCGAGCCGCCCGCGGTCCACCCCTCCGTCGCGCCGTTCGTGGCGCTCGTGGCGTCACCCGTCGCAGCGCCCGCCCCCTTGCTCGTGGCGTCACCCGTCGCAGCGCCCGTCCCCTTGCTCGCGGCGTTGCCCGTTGTGCTGTCCGTCCCCCTGTCCGTCCCCCTGTCCGTCCTGCTCATCGCTCATCGCCTCCTTCGCGGTTCGTCGTGCTCGGTCAGCCGCCGCCCTGGGCCTTGCGCAGCGCCTTGAGGTGCTGGTCCAGGGACGGGGCCGCCGTCTTGGCCAGCGCCACCACCGCCGGCGCGGAGCCCTTGGAGATCTCGGTCTTCGTGGCGTTCAGCGCCTCGCGGTGCGCCTTGATCATCCCGGCCAGGAAGTCCTGGTCGAAGTCCTGCCCGCTGACCTCCCTGATACGGTTCAGCAGCTCGTGCTGCTCCGGCGACGGTGAGGTGGGCAGATCGACGCCCAGGTGCTCGGCCGTCCGGGTGACCTTGGTGTCGAGCTTGGTGTGGTCCTTGACGAGCATCTGGCCGACCTGCTTGATCGGCTTGGTGGTGGCCTTGCCCTGGGCCAGCCGTCCCGCCTGGACCTCCGTCAGGTTGGCCTGGTGGATGGCCCGCATCCAGGTCCTGTCCTGCTCGGACGGCTGCTCGCCGGTGGGCCCTGGAACGGCGGCGGCGCTCTGCGGCGGCGGCTGCTGACCGGAGCAGCCGGTCAGGGCGGCGAGGGCCGCGGCGGCGAGCAGAAGGGTCAGACGTGTGCGCATGAGGCTTCCTATGACGGAGTGATACATCTCACCCACAGAGCGTAATCGCCGCTCGGGGCCCCGCCCGGCACCCCCGCAACCACAGGCGCGCCTCCCACCGCCGCGCCTCTCCGAGCCCTGTCCGGGGCTCTGGCCTTCGCAGGCGCGCCTCACGCTGTCGCGTGTTCCGCACCTCCTGATCATTTGGACCGTCTGCCCGGCCCTACCAGCGCGAAACCTGGAGGCTCCTGCGCCTTTTCGCCCCTCTTTGGGGTGTATTGCACTAACGTCCCCTGCGTGGTTTCAGTCGCCAGGCTGGCAGGTCGGGTGGTGGCGGGCGCCGGGGTGCTGGCGCTCTCACCGATGCTGGGGCTGGCCGGACTGGCCGGGACCGCGATGGTGGGGGCGCGGCCGGTGGTGTTCGCGGTGGCGGGGCTGGCGGTGTTCGCGTCGGTGTTCTTCCTCGGGCTGCTGCTGTGCGTGCCCAGGCCGAGGGCGGTGTGGGGGCGGTGGGTGCGGGCGGTGGCGCTGCTCGCCGTGGAGGCGCTGGTGGTCTGGCAGGCCGCCGCCGCCACGCTCGGGCCGCCGCCGTCGCCCGTCGCGCCCGCCAAGGTGGCCGGGCAGCGGGAGTGGCGGTTGCCGACGGGTTCGCGGCTGGCGTACGTGCGTACCGCGCCGAAGCGGGTCACCCGGGCGGAGCCGGTGGTGTTCCTGCACGGCGGCCCTGGCGTGGGCGATCTGGAGCGGGACGCGGCGTTCTACGGACGGCTGGCGTCCGTGGGTTTCGAGGTGTATGTCTACGACCAGCTCGGCGCCGGACGCTCCGCCCTGCTCGACGACCCGCGCGGCTACGGCCTCGACCGCGACGTCGCCGACCTGGAGGCCGTCCGCCGCCTCATCGGCGCGGAGCGCCTCAACCTGGTCGCCCGCGACCACGGGGCCCAGCTCGCCGCCGCCTATCTCGTACGCCATCCAGGCCGGGTCGCCAGGGCGGCCCTGTACTCCCCCGACGGGCTCACCCCGTCGCGCCCCGCCACCTCGGCCCTGCTCACCCCTGGGGCTCTGCCCGGCCCCCGTACGCTCGCCGTCGCCACGCTCCTCCAGGTGGATCCGGTCGCCGCGCACGCCTTCGCCGGGGACCCGGGCCTGTCGGCGCACCTCGCCCGCGTGCGCGGGGCCGCCGCGGCACCCTGCCCCTCCCCCGCCGAGGAGGATGCCGCCGGAGGTTACGTCGCGCTGGCCGGGCGGCCGGCGCCCGCGTCGCTGCGCACGGACCTGGGGGCGGTGAACGTGCCCGTACTGATCGTCAAGGGCGCCTGCGACACGGAGAGCTGGTCGGCGGCGGCCGCGTACCGGCAGGCGCTGCCCGACGCCCGCCTCGCCTACCTCGGCGAGGCCGCGGGGCGTGACCGCAACACCGCCCATCTGCGGCTCCTGAAAGCCTTCCTCATCGACCGTCCGCTCACCGCGTACGAAGGCGACGCCCCTCCCCCGGGCTACAAGGGTCCCGCTTAGCGGTCAGGGGAGGGAGTCGCCGAGGCGGAGATGGAGGCGGGGGCCGTGGCGGGCGCTCTCGCGGATGGTCCACACGCGCTCGTCGATCACCGTCCCGTTCGCCGTCATGTATCCGCCCATCCGCAGCACCGGCCGTCCCGTGTGATCGTGGAGCAGCTGGGCGCGGGACTCGGAGTCGTCGCCGAAAAGGACGAGGAAGTCGTGCGTGTCCGCGGGCGCGTCGAGGACCAAACCAGGGTGAAGGTGAGAGTAGGGCACCTGGATAACATGTTCCGTCACGGGTCAGCGCCTACCCAGATATGACACCTTCAGTGGAAAAAAGCACGCAGGATAGCGCTTTCCTCCGCTTTGGGGTGAAATATCAGGAACCTCTCTACACAGCTGGAGTCACCGACGTGCCACTGTTCGACCTGCCGCTCGAGCAACTTCGTTCCTACCTCCCCGACCGTGACGAGCCCGCCGACTTCGACGCGTTCTGGACGGCGACCCTCGCCGAGGCCAGAGAGCACGACCTGGCCGCCGAGTACGTCCCGTACGACCTGCCCCTGGCGGGCGTGGACGTGTTCGACGTGTCGTTCGCCGGCTGGGGCGGGCACCGCGTCAACGGCTGGTTCCTGCTGCCGAGCGGCGCGCAGGGCCCGCTGCCGTGCGTGATGCACTACATCGGCTACAGCGGAGGACGCGGCTTCCCGAAGGACCACCTGCTGTGGCCGGCCGCCGGGTACGCGGTGTTCGTGATGGAGACGCGCGGCCACGGCGGCGCCAACGTCAACAGCCCCGGCGTCACCGGCGACCCGCACGGCTCGGCCGGCGCGCAGGCGCCCGGCATGATGACGCGCGGCATCCTCGACCCCGCCGACTACTACTACCGGCGGGTCTTCACCGACGCCGTGCGGGCGGTGGACGCGGCGGCCGGGCATCCCGCCGTGGACGCGAGCAGAATCGTGGTGGCGGGCGGCAGCCAGGGCGGCGCCATCGCGCAGGCCACGGCCGCGCTGCACCAGGGCGTCAAGGCTGCGCTCGTCGACGTGCCGTTCCTGTCGCACTTCAGGCGGGCGGTGGAGATCACGCCGCGCGACCCGTACCAGGAGCTGGTGCGCTACCTCGCCACCCGCAGGGACGCGGCCGACCAGGTGTTCCGCACGCTGGCGTACTTCGACGGGATGAACTTCGCCGCCCGCGCCCAGGTGCCCGCGCTGTACTCGGTGGCGCTGATGGACGACATCTGCCCGCCGTCCACGGTGTTCGCCGCCTACAACCACTGGCAGGGCCCGAAGAAGATCAACGTCTATCCGTGGAACAACCACGAGGGCGGGAGCGGCTATCAGTCGGAGGAGCAGGTGCGCTACCTGCACAAGCTGCTGTCCGACGGCTGATCGGATCAGGAGGGGACCCCGCCGCGCCCGAGTCGCCTCGGGCGCGGCAGGGCCGCCTCAAGCGGGCTGCTCGGTGACCAGGAACGACACGCTCCCCTGGTCATCGGCTCCGGCGTCCAGGGACTTGTCCTCCAGCACGGTCGCCGCCACAGGGTCGAGGTAGACTCGCGCGCCCTCCGACTCGACCACCGCGTCCGCCGGTTCGGGGGCGGTGGCCAGGGTAAGGGTGAGCGAGCTGGCGCCCTCTCCCTGAGACGAGATGCGGATCCCGCTCTGGGAGGGCTCGGGCGCCGCCGCGGTCAGATCGCGGATCGCCTGGGCTGCGTTGGCTGTCAGGGTGAGCACTACGGCTCCTCCTCACGTTCGACGTTCAGGAATTGCCTGCCCTTCCCTCCACACCGCGCCTCAACCCTCCCTGACGGGTTTCTTTACCCGGAATTCGGGTCGCGGTGGACAAGAGCCCCTGGACCTGACCGGCCTGCGGGTGGGCATGGTGACGCGGCTCACAGAGCGTCGGGAGGCCGGGCCCGCTCATCCTCACCCGCCGGTCAGGTGGGGGCCGGTGCTCAGGGAGTGACGGTCCAGGTGCCGTCGCGGAGCAGGGTGCGGCCGGCGAGTTCGTTGGCTTCGCGCCACGCCTGGAGGCGGCGGGGCGTGATGTGGAAGTAGTAGTAGGACTCGGGCTCCTTGCGGGGGTCGAAGCCCGCCTTGGCGGCGAACGCGTCGCCGACGTCGGCGGGCAGCTCGCCGGCCGGCGTGGCGCGGACGGTGCCCTCCACCAGCACCACGTCGCGCACCAGTCCGATGCCCACCCGCGCCTTGCCGTTGGCCAGCAGGTTGCGGCCGGTGGGGCTGGCGCCGTTGGTCGAGACGATGATCGACTCGCCGTCCCAGAGGAACGACAGCGGCACCATGTACGGCGTCCCGTCCGCACTGGCGGTGGCCACCCAGGCGTCCACGTCGTGTTCGAGGCGCTGCAGGGTGTCCTGCTTGCGCTGTTCCGGGGTGCGTGGGGCGGGCATGGACATGCGTACGTCTCCTGTCGGGCTGCGAAGATCTAAGCCGACATTATGGACGAGTCAGCGGTCGGACGTCCGGGAGGCGGGCCGGTCAGAGCCGCAGGAGCCGGCGTCGAGCCCGGCCACCTTCCACTCCGCCCCGGGGAACGGGCTCATGAAGTGCGTCAGCAGGTCCACCGCGTAGTCGGGCACCTGACCGCCGGGGTCCAGCAGGGACACCATCTGGGGCCCGTCGGCGCCGCGCAGCGTGATCGTGTCGGCGGCGCGGCCCCCGGCGGCGAAGCCGGGTTTGGCGTCCACGCTCACGCAGGCCAGGCTGATGCCGGCGGCCTTGACCTCCTGCTTGTGCCCGACGGGCCGCATGCGCTGGTCGTAGCGGCGCAGGGCGAGCGAGGTGACGCGGCCGATGCGGACGGACTCGCGGAAGACGTCGGCGCCGACCTTGCGGCTCAGCTTGATGTCCAGCTTGACGTCCGGCCGCAGGTCGACGCCCTTGGCGGCGATCTTGAGAGTGCCGTACGACCCCTCGAAGCCGGGGGCGACGTACCCGAGCGCGGCCGGCGCCTTGAGCCCGAACGGGATCCTGCCGGGCCGCAGCCGCAGCCACGACATGCGGGAGATGCTCAGCGTGACCTGCTCGACGGAGCTCTTGCGCACCCCGAACCGCCCGCCGACGTGGTACGTCAGGAACCCGCCCGTGGACGGCACCTCCTTGTGCACGGCGAGCTTCTGCGCGGGCACGGCGTCGACGCGCAGCCCGCCGCGCACGCTGATGCGCCCGGTGGGCACGGGCTTGGAGACGAGGTCGAGCGACTGGTCGGGGTTGAGCCTGACGGTGGTGTCGGCGGCCAGGTCGCGGACGGCGAAGGCGACGTCGCCGAGCCGCCCCGACGGGTCGATCAGGCCGCCTTCGACGCTGAGCCGGCCGTCGAGCGTGTTGACGTTCCCGATCGCCTTGTAGGTGACGGCCGGCACGCTGAGCCCGGCGGCCGAGGCGTCGGCGTCCACGCCGAAGACGGCGGGCACGTCGGAGAAGCGCAGCTCGCCGGTGCCCTTGCCGGGCAGCGTGACCTTGGCGCTGAGGTGCTTGACGGGCGCGGAGTTGGTGACCCTGATGCGGGTCTTGGCGCCGTACGTGCCCTGGAAGGCGACGGAGGCGGGCACGGGGTCGATGGCGAGGTGGCCGCGCAGCCCGGCGGCCTCGGCCCGCACGTCCAGCCTGCCGAGCGTGGCGGCGGGCTCGATCCGGTACGCGGCCTGCACGACGTTGCCCTGCGCCACCGTGATGGGCCCGAGCGACATGCCGGTGATCTTCTCCGGCAGCCCGGTCAACCTGGCCCTGGCCTTGACGGGCACCGGCGACAGCACGTTGCTGGCGAGGTAGACGTCCAGGGTGCGGTTCTTGGGCCGGAACCCGGAGAAGCCGAACGTCTTGCCGCCGAGGTCCACCGAGACCTGCTCGGGCAGGCCGCTGACGTCGATGTAGCCCTGCAGGCCGAAGCAGCCGCGCTGGGCCACGCAGAAGGCTCCCTGCGAGCAGCCGGGACGTCCGGGGACGCAGGCGCCGTCCACCAGCGACACGCCGCCGGTCACGGCGGGGGCGGCCCGCATGCGGGCGAGCGCGGCGGTCTTGCCGAGCCAGGCGCGGGCGCGGACGTCGAGGCGGGAGCCGGTGTAGGTGAGCTTGCCTCCCTCGGAGGCGACGGCGAGCCTGCCGGGCACGGGTCCGACGGTGCCGATGAGGCCGAACCGGTCGTCGCCCCGCCGGATGTCGGCGTCCACGGTCATGGTGTGGCCTCCGGCGTCCAGGCCGGCGGTGAAGCCCTGCGCGGCCGGGGTCAGCTCGACCTGCTTCAGCTTGGTGACGCGGACGCTGGCGTCGAGGTCGCCGGTGGCCTGGTCGTAGTGGGCGGCGAGGTGCGGGCCCGTGGGGGACGTGGCGCGGTCGTGGTTGGTGAAGGCCACCTCGGCCGACCCGACGGGGCCCGACACGCCGCGGAAGCGGTAGGAGCCGCCGTCCCAGGAGGCGTCGAACTTCGCGGGGACGCCGGTGACCTGGGCGGCGGCCCTGGCGTACCGGTTGCCGAGCTTGACCCTGGCCAGCGCGGTCACCTTGGTCACCGGCCCGTCGGAGTCCCAGGTGAGGGTGTGGGCCTTGGTGTCGGCGACAAGCTCGGCGCGCTTGCGCACGCCTTCGACGACGGCGCGGACGTCCTCGCCGGACGGCGTCGTCACGTGCGCTTTATTGGCATAAATCCGTACGGACCGCACCTTGCCGGAGCTCTCCACCTTGACCGTCGAGCGCTCGCCGAGCGCCCACGACGCCTGCACGTCGTCGCGCACGCCGAGCACGGTGCCGTCCACGGTGGGCCCCGACCTGAGGTTCGTGTACGCGGCCCGCAGCGTGCCGATGACGCCCCCGGCCCGGTAGACCGCCTTGCGGGCGGCGGGGTCGAGGGTGACGTCCACGGTGGCGGGCGTGTTGGACAGTTCGAGCCGGGCCACATGGGTCCGGTCGATGCTGGCGGCGCCCACGAAGGGCCCGCCGCCCGACGTGGCGTCGAGGTGGGCGTGCGGCGTGGCCCCGTACGTGACGTCGAACCCGCGCAGCCCCGACAGCCGCCCCGACACGCCGACGGCGGCACCGTCCTTGATCATCGTGACGTGACTGCCGCGCGGGGTGGAGATCGCGCCGCCGCCGCGCTGCAGCACCAGGCCGAGATCGCGGATGGGGGCGCTGGAGGTGTGGGTGACGCGGTGCGCGGCCAGGTCGTTGACCACGCGGACCTTGGCGGGCAGCGCGCTCAGCTCGGCCTTGATCACCGTCTGGCCGGCGGCCCGGTCGTAGAAGAGGAGGCTGGCCGGGCCCGAGGCGCCCTTGGCCGTGGCGGTGGAGAGCGTCTGCTTGTTCTTCGCCGAGCGGTACTGGGCGGTGAAGGCGGGCGGCAGCCGGTCCATCTCGGCGCGGATGACACGCGACAGGCGGCCGTCGCGGTAGACGAGGTCGTCGAGCACGGCCCGGCCCACCGTGGTCGGGCTGGTGAAGCTGACCTTGCCGCCGGACACGCGCACCGCGGCGCGGGTGCCCATGCGGTCGAGCACGGCGTGGGTGAGGCGGCGGCCGTTCACGGCGAGCGCCTCGAGCCTGGCGGGGGCGGAGGCGGCGACGTCGAGTGAGGGTTCCGCGAGGGTGGCGTTCACGGTCAGCTCGGAGGTGGCGGGGGTCTGGCGCAGGCTCACCGAGGCGCGGCCGGTCACCCCGGCGACGAGCGCGGCGGACGCGCCGGGCTCCTTGCGCTTGACGACGGCCTTGACCCGCTTGCCCGCCAGGTCCACGGTGAACGTGCCCTTGTCGGACGCCGACAGCGACGACCCACGGCGCAGGCCGTCGAAGCCGACCGAGACCTTGCCGTCGTACTCGGCCCAGACCTGCGCCCTGAGGCTCTGCCCCGCGAGGCGCTTGACGGCGAACGTGACGCCGACCGAGCCCTGCCCCGGGTTGGCGACGGGCACCAGCCCGGCGACCAGGTCGGGCTTGTCGTCGCCGGTGACGTCGGCGGCCACCGGCACGCCGACGGGCTGCCGGATCGAGCAGGACACCGGCACCTCGGCGCTCTCCACGCACAGCCGGTAGGTCACCCCCGACACCGCTTTCGACGCCGACTTCGAGGTCTGGGGCAGCACCTTCGTCGTGACCTTGCCCAGCAGCGCGCCGAGCCCGTCGAAGCCCTTGGTCACCGACTCCACCTGCTTGGCCAGGCCCAGCGGCTTGGCCTGCGAGGTGTCGGGGAGCACGTCGCCCGCGTCGGGCGCCCCCTTGCCGAACCCCTGCTGCTCCTGCACGGCGGCGGCGCCGGAGGTGACCTGGCCGACCAGGCCGGGGCCCGCGGGCGTGGTCACCTCGGGCGCGGCGGGTCCCACCCGCTGCTCGCCGGCCGGTCGCAGCGCCAGCGAGGGCTGCTTCTGGACGTTGACGACGGCGGCCGGCGGCTCTTCGACCGCCGGTACGGGCTTGACGCCGGCGGACAGCGCCTGCTGGAGCGGGGCCTGTGCCTGGGCCGGCTGGGGCACGGCGGTCAGGACCGTGCCTGCGATCGTCGTCGAAGCGAGCACGCGCAGGAGGGCGTGCGGCATTGAGCGTTTCCCCCGACCTATCTCGGTTCATCCCATCAGAAACATTGGTCACGAGATGACCACATTTCCTCACAGCCCGTCAAACCCCGCCCGACGTGGGGCTCCAATTTTTCTCCCGGGGTGGGTTTCACCGCTGCTCAGGGGCCAGAACAGGGTTCTGGACGACCTTGACGACGATCTTGCCGCGCACACCGCCCGCCTCCAGCGCCCGGTGCGCGGCGGCGGCCTCCTCCAGCGGGAAGACCCGGTCCACGGCCGGCCGCAGCTCACCCTTCGCCACGTGCCCCGCCAGGTCGGTGAGGAGCCTGGTCGTGGGCCGGCCGCTGAAGGCGCGTACGCGGGCGCGGCCGTGCCGGGCCGAGGCGGCGATGTAGGCCAGCGACGGGACGAGGCGGCGCAGGTCGAACGCGATCGCCACCATGCGCCCGCCGGGCGCGAGCAGCCCGCGGTAAGCCGGGTGCTCGGTGCCGACGGTGTCGAGGACCACGTCGAAGCGGCCCAGCTCGGACGGGGTCGTGGTGGCGTAGTCGTACGCCTCGTGCGCGCCGAGGTCGCGGACGAAGTCCAGCGTGCGGCCCCCGGCGAGGGCGGTGACGTGCGCCCCGTACGCCCTGCCGAGCTGCACGGCGACGTGGCCCACGCCGCCGCTGCCGCCGCGCACCAGCAGCCGCTCCCCAGGGCGCAGCCCGGCCTTGTCGCGCAGGGCGGTGACGGCGACCGCGCCCACGGGCAGGGCCGCCGCCTCCACGAGGTCGATCCCCTGCGGCACCAGGGCGATCTGGCGAGGGCGGACGACGACGTACTCGGCGAGGCTGCCGAACGTCCTGCCGAGCGCGCCCCACACCCGATCGCCCACTCCCGGGCCGGTGACGCCGGGGCCGAGCGCGGCGACCTCGCCGGCGAAGTCCAGCCCCACGCGCTTCGGGAAGCCCCGGGCCATCAGGTCCGTGACCAGCCGCAGCTCGCCCGCCCTGCCGTGCAGCTCGCCGCCGTTGACGCTGACCGCGTGCACCCGCACCAGGACCTCTCCTGGGCCGGGGACCGGCTTGGGCAGCGTGCCCGCGTACAGGACCTCGGGCGGGCCGTATCGGTCGAACAGGACCGCGCGCATCGTCTCGTTCACTGTGTTCATGTCTGCGACGCTAGCCAGCGAAACGGACGGCACTCTCCATTTCGGTTAATGTGAGAAACATGCCTGGTCATCCCTCTCAAATCGCCGAGCGGGCGCAGCTGCGCACCGACGCCGAGCACAACCGCGAGCGCATACTCGACGCCGCGCGGGAGGCGTTCTCGACGCGCGGGCTCGACGTGCCGATGGCGGCCATCGCGCGGCGGGCCGGGGTCGGCGTCGCCACGCTCTACCGGCGCTTCCCCTCCCGCGAGTCGCTCATCACCGAGGTGTTCTCCGACCAGCTCGCGTCGTGCGCGACGGCGGTCGAGGAGGCGCTGGCCGACCCCGACCCCTGGCACGCCTTCCAGAGCGCCGTCGAGAAGGTGTGCGCGATGCAGGTGGCCGACCACGGGTTCACGGGGGCGTTCCTCACCGCGTTCCCGCAGGCGGTCGACTTCGAGCGGGCGCGGCGGCGGGCCGAGCAGGGGTTCGACGAGATCATCCGCCGGGCCAAGGCCGCCGGGCGGCTGCGCGCCGACTTCGTCTTCGCCGATTTCCTCCTGCTGCTGCAGGCCAACTGCGCCGTGACCGACGGCGCCGGTGACCGGGCTCAGGCCGCGTCGCGGCGGCTGGTGGCGTACCTGCTGCAGGCGTTCCGCGCCGAGAACGCCGCACCGCTGCCGCCCGCCCCGCCGCTGGCGCTCGACCACGTCATCCCCTCCCTGTCCTGAGCGGCGCCGCGGTGGCACCTGCCGAGCAGGCGGGCGGCGGGCCGGGGCTAAGGTCGGTGCATGAGATATGACACGTTGTTCCGCTTGGACGGTTTGCGGGCCGTGGTGATCGGGGCGGGGAGCGGCATCGGCAGGGAGTCCGCGCTGGCGCTGGCCGCTCACGGCGCTCACGTGGTGTGCGCGGACCGCGACCTCGCCACCGCCACCGCGACCGCCGACGGGTGCGGCGGCAGCGCCCGGCTGCTCGACGTGCTGGACGGCGACGCCGTGCGGGCGCTGGCCGCCGAGGAGCCGGCCGACGTGCTGGTGTTCACCGCGGCGACGAACGTGCGCAAGCGGCTGCTCGACTACTCCAGCGAGGAGTTCGACCGGGTGGTGGGGCTCAACCTGCGGGCCTCCTTCGACGTCGTACGCGCCTTCGGTGCGGGCATGGTGGAGCGGGGCAGCGGGTCGATCATCGGGTTCGCCTCCATCCGCGCCTTCGTCACCGAGCCTGGCCAGGGCGTCTACTCGGCCACGAAGGCCGGGCTGGTGCAGCTGCTGCGGACGGCGGCGGCCGAGTTCGGGCCGAGCGGGGTGCGGGTCAACGCCGTCGCGCCCGGCATCGTGGAGACGCCGCTGACCCGCCAGATCAAGGACGACCCGGCCTGGTACGACGCGTACGCCGCCAAGAGCGCGCTCGGACGCTGGGCCGCCCCCGACGAGCTGGCCGGCGCGGTGGTCTACCTGGCGAGCGGCGCGTCCAGCTTCGTCACCGGCTCCGTCCTGTACGTGGACGGCGGCTGGACAGCCGTGGACGGCCGCTTCGACCCACCCACCTGACACGCCTTCAAGACACGTGGAACCCGGGCCCGCCCCCTTGGCCGGGAGCGGGCTCAAGGGCGGGCTGGGGCCGGTCGGGGTGGGTCAGGGGCGGATGATGGCCATGCGGGTGACGGTCAGCTCCTCGATGGCGAAGCGGGGGCCCTCGCGGCCCGCGCCCGAGTCCTTGACGCCCCCGTACGGCATGTTGTCGGCGCGGAACCCCGGCACCTCGTTGACCACCACTCCCCCGGCCTCGATGCGCTCGATGGCGGCGAACGCCGTGGCCAGGGAGCGGGTGTAGACGGCGGCGTGCAGGCCGTACCGGGAAGCGTTGACGGCGTCGAACGCCGCGTCCAGCGAGGGCACGGAGCGCACGCACACGACGGGCCCGAAGATCTCCTCGTCCCAGGCGGCGGCCCCGTCGGGCACCCCTGAGAGCACCGTCGGCGCGATGGACCTGCCCTCGCGGTGCCCGCCGGTGACCACCTCCGCCCCGGAGGCGGCGATCCAGCCGAGGACGCGGTCGGTGGCGGCCGGGTCGATGAGCGGCGCCACGCGCGTGCCGGGCAGGCGCGGGTCACCGACCTCCACACCCTTGACCCGCGCGGCCACCAGCGCGGTGAACGCCTGCGCCGCCGCCGCCTCCACCAGCACCCGCTGCACGGAGATGCACGCCTGCCCCGAGGCGTAGTAGCCGCCCCTGACGACCGCGTCGGCGGCGGCCTCCAGGTCGGCGTCCGCGGCCACCACGAGCGCCGCGTTCGAGCCCAGCTCCAGCAGGACCTTGGTGGGGGCGGCGGCGCGGGCGATGGCGTGGCCGGCGGCGGCCGAGCCGGTGAAGGAGACGGCGCCGATCCGCCGGTCCTCCACCAGCCGTTTGCCCACCTCAACGTCGCCGGTGACGAGCTGGACCGCCTCGGGCGGCAGCCCCGACTCGCGCAGCAGGTGCACCAGCCAGAGCGTGGCGAGCGGGGTGGCGGGGGCCGGCTTGACGATCACCGGGCAGCCCGCCGCGACCGCCGGAGCGATCTTGTGGGCGGCGAGGAGGAGCGGGTAGTTGAAGCCGGTGATGCCGACGACGACGCCGATGGGGCGGCGCGTCCAGAACCCGATCAGGCCCTCGCCCGAGGGCAGCAGGTCGAGCGGGACGGTCTCGCCGTGCAGCCGGGCGACCTCCTCGGCGGCGCTCTCCAGCGTCACGAGCGTCCTGTCCACCTCGACGCGGCAGTCCACCAGCGGTTTGCCGGTCTCCAGCACCAGCAGCCGCTCGAAGTCGTCCCGCCTGTCCCGCAGCGCGTCACGGGCGCCGATGAGGGCGGCGCGGCGGACGTGCGAGGGCAGCGCCGCCATCGCCGGCGCGACGCCGAGCGCGGCGTCCAGGGCCCGCGCGGCGAGCTCGGGCGTGCCCAGCGGCGCGGCGGCCACCTCGCTGCCGTCGTAGGGGAAGATCACCGGACTGGTGTCCGCGGTCTCCGCCCAGCCGCCGCCGATGGGCAGCCCGCCGGGCCACTCCTGCTTCATGACCGCCTCCTCAGGCTTCGGGATCTCGTCAGACATGGGCGCTCGGGAAGACGTCGAGGTAGGCGGGGGCGCCGTCGCGGCCGGTGGCCGACAGGACGGCGTGGGCCACCGCGCGGCTGAACGCGTCGGCGGCCGCCGCGAGGATGTCCTGGAAGGCGTCGTGGCCGGGCGCGGGGGCGGCGCAGGTGGCCAGGCCGAAGACGGTGTCGCCGTCGGTCATGGTGTGGGCCGGCCTGATCGCCCTGGCCAGCCCGTCGTGGGCGACCCCGGCGAGCTTGCCGCACTGGGCCTTGGTGAGCGTGCGGTCGGTGGCGACGACGCCGATCGTCGTGTTGAACGACGGCGCCCGCTCGGGAGCCCACGCCGCCACCTCGCCCGGATCTGGCGCTCTGAGGTGGGCGAACTCGCCGGGCAGGCCGTACCTGGCGCCGGCGAGCGTGCCGTCGAGCGGGTCGAGTACGGATCCGGCGGCGTTGACCACGCCGAGCGCGGCCACGGTCGTGCCGTCGTCCAGGACGGCGCTCGCCATGCCGGCCCCGCCGGCCAGCCCGCCCGCCACGGCCCCGGTGCCCGCGCCCACGCTTCCCTGGCCGGGAACGGTCCCGTCCAGGGCGGCGTCGTACGCGGCGGCGCCGAAGGAGGCACCGGGGGTGGCACGGAAGGCGCCGCCCCTGCCGAGGTCGAAGATGACCGCCGCGGGCACGATCGGCACCACGCCGCCCGCCACCGGGTAGCCCACCCCGGCGTCGGCCAGCCGGTCCACCACCCCGCAGGCCGCCGCCAGCCCGTACGCGCTGCCGCCCGTCAGCACCACGGCGTGCACCCGCTCGACCAGGTTACGCGGATCGAGCAGCTCGGTCTCACGCGTGCCCGGCGCGGCCCCGCGCACGTCCACCCCCGCCACGGCCCCCTCGCCCGGGCACAGGACGACGGTGGTGCCGGTGCGGTGGCCGTCGTCGGTCCGCGTGGCGTGCCCGACCCGCAGCCCGGCCACGTCCGGCAGGCCGTTGGCGGGTCCTGGCCGCATCAGTGGTCCCCGGTGAGGAAGCGCCTGGCGGCCTCGGCGAAGACGCGGGTGCCGCGCACGATGTCGTCGAGCTCGACGTACTCGTCGGCCTGGTGGGCGATCCACTTGCCGCCCGGGCCGTACACGACGGAGGGGACGCCGCCCCAGTGGGTGAGCACGGTGCCGTCGGTGGTGCCTGGCACGCCGCCGTAGACGGGCTCCTCGCCCGTCACCGTACGGTGGGCGGCGGCCAGCGCGGCGACCACCGGGTCGGTCACGGGCACGTCCACCGGCGGCCGGTCCACCAGCACGCTCACCTCGGCGGTGATGCCGTCGGCGGCGGCGAGCGCGGCGACCCGGTCGGCGACGTCCTTGTGCTCGACGCCGGGGATCGTCCGCACGTCCACGAAGACCGAGGCGACCGCGGGGATGACGTTGACCTGCTCCTGGGAGCCGGCCTGGAGCACGGTCGGGGTGACGTACACCGCGCCGAGGTGCTCGTGGGCGGGGTGCGCGGCCTGCAGCTCGTCCTGGAGCGCGCGCAGCCCGACGAGCAGCGGCCCGGCGGCCTGGATGGGGTTGCGGCCGTGCTGCGGCATCGCGCCGTGCGCCATCTTGCCGGTGAGGTCCACGCGCAGCCGCAGCGCGCCCTTGGCGACGGCGCAGATCTCGCCCGCCTCGGGCTCGGCGACGATGGCGCCGTCCACGTCGGCGGCGAGACCCTCGGAGACGAAGTGGTGCGCGCCGATCATCAGGCCCTCCTCGTCGGCCAGCGCGCACACCTTGATCCGGCCAGGGAACGGTCCCGCGAGCTGGAGCGCGCGGGTGGCGTAGAGGGTGGCGGCCAGGCCGGACTTCATGTCGGCGCTGCCCCGGCCCCACAGCTTCCCGTCGCGGATCTCGCCGCCGAACGGGTCGACGGTCCACGCCGACAGGTCGCCCTCGGTGACGACGTCGGTGTGTCCCTCGAACATCAGCGTCGGCCCAGGACCGCCGCCGCCCTCGACGACGGCGACCACGTTGGGGCGGCCGGGCGCGGCCTCGTACACGACGGGGTCCCAGCCCCACTCGCGCATCTTGGCCGCGACCAGGTCGGCGGCGGGCTGCTCCGAGCGGCCCTTCGCCGGGTCGTTGGTGCTGGGGACGCGCACCAGCGCCTGCGTGAACGCCACCACTCCGTCGGCGTCGACCTCGATCATGTCCATCCCTCCAGCGTCGGTACGGCCTCCAGCAGCGCCCGCGTGTACGGGTGGGCGGGCGCGGCCCAGACGTCGGCCACGGGCCCGGTCTCGACGATCTCGCCCCGGCTCATCACGGCCACGCTCTCGCACACGTGCCGCACCACGGACAGGTCGTGGGAGACGAACACGAGCGTGAGCCCCAGCTCGTCGGCGAGGTCGGCGAGCAGGTTGAGTATCTGCCCGCGCACGGACACGTCCAGCGCGCTGACCGGCTCGTCGGCGACGAGCACCGCGGGCCGTGGCGCGAGCGCGCGGGCGATCGCGATGCGCTGCCGCTGCCCGCCGGAGAACTGGTGCGGGTAGCGCTCGGCGGCGTCGGCGCTCAGCCCGACGGCCTCGAGCAGCTCGCTCACGCGGTCGCCGGCGGGCTGGCCGAGCGCGACGAGCGGCTCGGCGACGAGGTCGCGGACGCGCATGCGCGGGTCGAGCGAGCTGAGCGGGTCCTGGAAGACGATCTGCAGGTTCTCGCGCAGGAAGCGCAGCCGCCGCTCGGGCAGGCCGGTGATCTCCTGGCCGTCGAAGCGGATGCTGCCCGCGGTGGGCCTGTCGAGCCCGCACAGCAGCCTGAGCAGGGTGGACTTGCCCGAGCCCGACTCGCCGACGATGCCGAAGCGCTCGCCGCGGTGCACGGTCAGGGAGACGTCGCGCAGGGCGCGCACCTCGGCGCCCGGCTTGGTGAGCGAGGTGCGGGGGCGGCGGTAGACGCGGCTGAGGCCGGTGACCTCGATGAGCGGGCTGCCTGACATGTCGTTCTCCGTCAATCGTCCGCGGGGTGCCAGCACGCGTACGCGTGGCCGTCGTCCGTGAGCTCGGGCACCGTCTCGCAGGTGGCGGTGGCGTGCGGGCAGCGGTTCCTGAACACGCAGCCGGCCGGGAAGCGCCCGGCGGCGGGAACGCTGCCCGCGATGGTGGGCAGGCGGGTGCCGCGCGGGGTGAGCTTGGAGGCGGCCAGCAGGCCCTGCGTGTAGCGGTGGCGGGGGCGGGCGAAGACCTCGCGCAGCGGGCCCGACTCGACGACGCGGCCGCCGTACATGACGATGACGCGGTCGCAGACCGAGGCGACGACGGCGAGGTCGTGGGTGATGAACAGCAGGGCCGGCGCGACCTCGGCGATCAGCTCCAGCATCTGCTTCTGCACGGTGACGTCGAGCGCGGTGGTGGGCTCGTCGCAGATGAGCAGCCCGGGGTCGTTGGCCAGGGCGATGGCGAGCATGACGCGCTGGCGCTGGCCGCCGGAGAGCTGGTGCGGGAACGCGCGGGCGATCTGGGCGGACTCGGGCAGGCGTACCCGGCCGAGCAGGTCGAGCGCCCGCGCGCGGGCCTCGTCGCGGGAGCGGCCGTGCAGCGTCATGACCTCGGCGACCTGGGCGCCGATCCGCATGAGCGGGTTGAGCGCGGTCATCGGCTCCTGGAAGACCATGGACAGCTCGCACCCGCGCAGCCGCTTGAGCCGGCTCTCCGGCACGCCCACCAGGTCGTGCTCGCCGAGCCTCGCCGTGCCCGCGGCGGTGACGCCCTCGGGCAGCAGGCCCATGAGCGACAGCGCGGTCAGCGACTTGCCCGACCCCGACTCGCCGATCAGCCCGACCCGCTCGCCCGGCGCGATGCCGAACGACACGTCGCGGACGAGCTCGACGTCGCCGGCGGAGACGGTGAGCCCCTCAACGCTCAGCACTGATCCTCCTGAGCTTGGGGTCGAGGAAGTCGCGCAGGCCGTCGCCGAGCAGGTTGAAGCCGAGCACGGCGACCGCGATGGCGAGGCCGGGCCACAGCGCCAGGCGCGGGGTGGAGAACAGCAGCTCCTGCGACTCCTGCAGCATGCGCCCCCAGGACGGGGTGGGCGGCCGGGTGCCGAAGCCGAGGAACGACAGCGCCGCCTCGGCGAGGATCGCGATCGCGAACGACACCGACGCCTGCACGATGAGCATGGAGCCGATGTTGGGCAGCACGTGGCGGACGGCGATCGCGGGCCTGCGGCGTCCCGCGGCCCTGGCGGCCAGCACGTAGTCGGTCACCATGACCTGGAGCGTGGCGGCGCGGGCCACCCGGGCGAACGCCGGGACGGTCGCCACCCCGATCGCGATCATCGCGGTCAGCGTGCCCGGCCCGTAGACGGCGCCCAGCATGACGGCCAGCAGCAGCGCGGGGAAGGCGAAGACGAGGTCGTTGACCCGCATGATCAGCTCCGACAGCCAGCCGCGCGGCGTCATCCCGGCGATCACGCCGAGCGGGGTGCCGAGGACGGCGGCGATGCCGACCGCGACGATGCCGACGTAGAGGGTGGTGCGGGCGCCCACCATGAGCTGGCTGAAGGTGTCGCGGCCGAACTTGTCGGCGCCGAGCAGGTAGCCGCCGCCCGGCTCGCGCAGCTTGCCGGCGGCGTCGACGAGGGTCGGGTCGTGCGGGGTCCAGACGAACGACACCAGCGCGGCGAGCGTGACGAGCCCGACGAGCGTGCCGCCGACCAGCAGCCCGGCGTTCAGGCGGCCGCTCATCGCAGCCTCGGGTCGAGCAGGTGGTAGGCGACGTCCACCACGAAGTTGATCAGCAGTACGGCGGCCACCAGCACCATCACCACGCCTTGGACGAGCAGCAGGTCGCGCCCTGCGACGCCGTTGAGCAGCAGGTCGCCGAGCCCGGGGATGACGAAGACGCGTTCGACGACGACCGCGCCGATGAGCAGCGTGGCCAGTTGCAGGCCGAGCACGGTGACGACGGGGATGGAGGCGTTGCGCAGGCCGTGCCGCCACAACGCGCCGGTGGCGCCGCGGCCCTTGGCCCTGGCGGTGCGCAGGTAGTCCTCGCGCATGACGTCGAGGACGGCGCTGCGCACGTAGCGGGTGAGCACGGCGCCCTGGACGAGGCCGAGCGACAACCACGGCAGCAGCAGGCTGCGCAGCCACTCCCCCGGGTTCTCGGCGATCGGCACGTAGCCGCCGGACGGCAGCGCCTGCGCCCGCACCGCGAACACGAACACCAGCAGGATGCCCGCGAGGAACGCGGGGACGGCGATGCCGAGCTGGCTGAGCGCGCTGAGCGCGGCGCCGAGCGGGTTGCGGTGGTGCACGGCGGCGAACGTGCCCGCGGGCACCGCCAGCACCAGCGCCACCAGCATGCCGCCGAGCACGAGCACGGCGGTGACGCCGAGCCGGTCGGAGATCTGCGGGCCGATGGGCGAGCTGGTCACGTAGGAGGTGCCGAAGTCGCCCTGGAGCAGGCCGCCGGCCCAGTCGAAGAACTGCGCGAGGGGCGGGCGGTCGGTGCCGTACTGGCGGCGCAGCTCGGCGACCGCCTCGGGGGTGGCGTTGACGCCCAGCGCGATCTCGGCGGGGTCGCCGGGCAGCAGCGCCATGAACGCGAACACCACGACGGCGGCCACGGCGGTGCTGGCCACCAGCACCGCCAGGCGTTTGAGCAGGTAGAGCGTCACGGTTGCCGGGAGAGCGCGGTGAAGTCGAAGGATTCGGAGATACCGTTCTTCGGCAGCCCTGTGACGCCCTTCTTCGCCACGATCAGGTTCGGGAAGAGGAAGAGGAAGTCGGCCGCGGCATCGTCGGACAGCAGCTTGGCGGCCTGCTTGAGGTCGTCGGTCTGCTGCTGCTCGGTGCCCTCGTCGGCGGAGGCGAGCAGCTTGCCGAACTCGGGGTTGTCGTAGCGGAAGTAGTACGACTTGTCGGCGAAAATACCCATGTCGCGGGGTTCGACGTGGTTGATGATCGACAGGTCGTAGTCGCCCTTGGTGAAGACCTGGTCCAGCCAGCGCGCGGGGAACTCCAGCGGCTCGATGTCGGCCGTGATGCCGACCTGCGCGAGCTGCGACTTGACGACCTGCGCGCTGCTCACCGCGTACGGCAGGTTGGGGATGCGCATCTTGACGTCGTACGTCTTGCCGCCCAGCAACTGCTTGGCCTTGGCCGGGTCGTACGGGTAGTCGCCGGTGCGGTCCTCGTACCAGGGGTCGGTGGGCGGCACCATCGAGCCGATGAGCTGCCCGCGCCCGGCCCAGGCGGTGTCGAGCAGCGCCTTGTGGTCGATGGCGTGCCGGACGGCCTGCCTGACCTTCTTGTCGTCGAACGGCGGCCGGCCGTTGTTCATCGACAGCACCACCTCGCCGTTGGTGGTGCCCTCGACCGTCTCGAACCGGTTGGGGTCGGCGAACTGCTGGAGCGACTCGGGCGCCTGCACGCTGGAGATGACGTCGATGCCGCCGGTCAGCAGCGCGTTGTTCATCGCCGTGGCGTCCTTGAAGTACTTCAGCGTGACCGACGAGACCGGCGGCTTGGTGCCCCAGTAGGAGGGGTTGGCGTCGAGCCTGATGGAGTCGCCGCGCCGCCAGGCGCCCAGCACGTACGGGCCGGTGCCGACGGGCTTGTTGGCCAGGTCGGCGACGCCGGTGCGGCTGAACATGGCGCCGAGCCTGGTGGCCATGGCGTAGAGGAAGCCGTTGCTCGGCCGCTTGAGCGTGACGACGGCGGTGGTGCCGTCCTTCTTCTCCACGTCGTCGATCACGTCGAGCTGCGACTTGATCTTGAGCTTCCAGTCGCTCCTGACGCGGTCGAGCGAGAACACCACGTCGTCGGCCGTGAACGGCGCGCCGCTGGAGAACTTCACGTCTTTGCGCAGGGTGAAGGTGTAGGTCTTGCGGTCGTCGGAGACGTCCCACTTCTCGGCCAGCAGCGGGACGATCTCGCCGTTCTGGTCGAGCTTGACCAGGCCCTCGTAGACGTTGACGAGCAGTGCCTGCGGGATCGCGGCGCCCTCGGTCGAGGTGAAGTCGAGGTTGGCCGGTTCGGCCACGAACCCGACCGACAACGACTGGGCCTTGGAGCCGCCGCCTCCCCCGCCTGTGTCACCACTGCCGCCGCCACCGCACGCGGCGGTGGCCAGCAGGAGGCCGCCCGCGGCGAGCCAGATCCCGATTCGCCTCATGTCTTACAGCCTCCTGGCTAGTGCACTGGTCTGACCAGTAGGCTACGCACATTGCCAGTCGGCGACGGCTCGGGTCAAGGGGGCTTGCATGGGTGGTGCGCGCTTCGAGCCCGTACGCGCGGTGCGCGCCTACGAGCGGGTCGTCGAGCAGATCGAAGAGGCCATCGAGAGCGGCGCACTGACGCCCGGCCAGCGGCTGCCGAGTGAGCGTGAGCTGATGGTGCAGCTGTCGGTCGGCCGCTCCACCGTGCGCGAGGCGCTGCGCGTGCTGCAGGCCCGCGGCCTGGTGCGCTCGCGGCCCGGCGACCCCAACGGCGCGGAGGTGCTGCCGTTCTCGCCCGCCGCGCTGCACAAGTCGATGACCACGCTGGCCCGGGTCGAGGAGCTGTCGCTGGGCGAGCTGGTGCAGTTCAGGATGGTGCTCGACTCCGCCGCGATCCTGCTGGCCGCGCGGCTGCGCACCGACGAGCAGCTCGCCGGCATGGCCGAGGCGGTGGCGGCGATGCGCGCCGCGGCCGGCACCGGGACGGACAGCGAGTCGGGCAGCGGGCCGGGCACCGGGTGGGGTGTAGTGGACACCGAGGCGTTCGGCCGGGCCGACGTGGCCTTCCACGACGCGGTGGTCGCGGCGAGCGGCAACAAGCTCATCCAGATCTGCACCGACGTGGTGCGGCAGATCGTGCTGCGGCAGATCGCGGCCCGCATCGACGCCGCCGACGACCGGCAGGCCCTGATGCGGCGCAGCATCCGGCACCACGAGGAGGTCATCGCCGCGATCAGGGCGGGCGACGGCCCGCTGGCCGCCCAATTGTCGAGAAAAGCGATGTACGACTACTACGCGCCTTATGTGGCGGAAAGCGAGACAAGCGCCTTGCGGGCGCTGCTGGAGTGATCTGGCCCACAGGGTGTTATCTTGCCCAGGTGGCGCGCGTGGACCGGGACGGGGTTGCAGATGCTTTTCTGCGCGAGCCGCGCCGATACACCAGTCGTCAGGTCGCCGAGATGGCGGGCGTGCCGGTCTATCGTGCGCGGCGCTTCTGGCGTGCCCTCGGCTTCCCCAACGTGCCCGACGACGCGGTCGAGTTCACCGACTCCGACGTCGAGGCGCTCAAGACCCTGCTCGGCATGGTCACCTCCGGCATCTACGACGAGGAGCACGTGCTGCTGACGGCCCGCGCGCTGGGCCAGGCCACGGCGCGGCTGGCCGAGTCGCAGGCCGAGCTGGGCGCCGAGGTGCTCGACCAGGCCGGGGTGCCGCTGGCCGAGCGGCCGCGGGCCTGGCGGCGGCGGGCCGAGCGGGTGGTGCCCGACCTCGCCAAGCTGCTCGTCTACGCCTGGCAGCGCCAGCTCGCCGCCGCCGCAGGGCGCCTGGCCGATCAGGACATGAGCGCCGTACGCCTGGCCGTCGGCTTCGCCGACCTGGTCGCCTTCACCCGGCTGAGCAGGCAGATCACCGCCGCCGAGCTGGCCAGGCTGATCGACAGGTTCGAGGGGCGCTCGGCCGACATCGTGACCTCGTCCGGCGGGCGGGTGGTCAAGACGCTGGGCGACTCCGTGCTGTTCATCACCGACAAGGCGCACGTGGCGGCCGAGATCGCGCTGCGGCTGGTGGAGACGCACGCGCGCGGCCGTGACATGCCCGAGCTGCGGGTGGGGCTGGCCTCGGGGCCGGTCATCTGGCGCATGGGCGACGTGTTCGGCACCACCGTCAACCTGGCCAGCCGGCTGACCGCATTGTCCCTGCCCGGCAGCATCCTGGCCGACCCGCAGCTCGCCGAGGAGCTGGAGGGCGACCGCGCCTTCCGGCTGCGCGAGGTGAACCGGCTGTCGGTACGCGGGCTGGGCGAGCTGGCCCCCTTCACCGTGCAGCGCGCGGAAACCCCCTAGCCGGCAGGCAACCCGGCGGGGCGGACGATGCGTCAGTACCGGCGACCGGCAAGGACGGCGGAAGGCGCGACGTGGCGGACAGGGCGATGTTCGATGACTTCGTGGTGTCGCGGGCGGATCGGCTGTTACGCACCGCGTACCTGCTGACCAGGGACTGGGGCGTAGCGGAGGACCTGCTGCAGGAGTCGCTGGCCAAGGCGTGGTTCGCGTGGCCGGGCATCGAGGAGCCTGAGGCGTACGTGCGCCGGGTGCTGGTGACCACGTACACGTCCTGGTGGCGGCGCCGCTGGCGCAGGGAGCTGCCCAGCGACGACCTGCCGGACCGTCCAGTGCACGACGAGGGGCATCCCGGGCGCGAGGAGGTGTGGCGGGCGGTGGGCCGCCTGCCCGCCAGGCAGCGCGCGGTGATCGTGCTGCGCTTCTACGAGGACCTGCCGGTGAGCGAGGTGGCCACGCTGCTGGGCTGCCAGGAGGGCACGGTCAAGAGCCAGACCGCCAAGGCGCTGGCCAAGCTGCGCGTGGACGAGTCGATCGTGAGGGAGTCACACCGATGAGCGTGGAAGAGCTGCGTGACGTCCTGCGGGAGCGGGCGGAGGGTCCGGCGCCGGCGAACCCGTACCGGCACGAGCAGGTCAGGGACCGGGTGCGGCGGGTCAGGCGGCGGCGGACCACGGCCACGGCGGCGCTCGCGGGGGCCGCGGCGGTGGCGACGGTGCTGGCGACGGCCGCGATCACCGGCGTGATCAGGGAGACGCCCCGGCCGGGCCCCCTGACCGGCACGGTCAGTCGCACGCCGGAGGTGGAGCTGCCCGCGTGGCACACCTCGTCCGACGGCACCGCGTACCGTCGGCTCGCGGCCGGCACGGTCGATGCGCGAGGGGCGAAGACGACGCTCACGGTGCCGCGCACCGGCCGTCCGCTGGAGGCGGCGGTCCTGTGCGACGGCGGTGACCCGGCGGGCGGCGAGCCCGCGACCGGCGCTGGTGGCGGGCGTGCCGTCGCCGGGCCTGAGGTGTTCGTGGACGGACGGCGGGCGGGGCCGCCGGCGTTCGCGTGCGCGGGCTTGGGGATGCGGTTGCGTCCTCTGGAGGTGCCCGCCGGGACCGGTCAGGTCGCGGTCACGTTCGACACGACGGGCGCCACGTGCGTGCTCAGGACGGCGGACGGGCCATGCACGCCGGAGCGGCCCGGCGCGGCTCACTGGCGGGTGGCCGTCTACGAGTGGACGCCGCCCGCCCGCCCCGTCATCCCGGCGCCGGCCACCCTGCCTGCCCGGGTGGACGGCGCCAAGCAGGTCGCCCTGTCCACCGGCACGTGGCCGGGCGACGGGTCCTACGAGGCCACGGTGGTCGCCCCCGGCCGCTACACCCTGCAGCAGAACTGCTCGGGCGATCTGCGCGACCGCCTGTGGTTCAAGTACTGGATCGACGGCGTCGAGTCGCGCACCTCGGTCGGGTGCGGCACGCGGACGGGCGGGGCCGCCGCGTTCACGGTGCGGAAGGGGCAACGGGTCGAGGTCAAGGTGCGGACGGGACTGTGGGGAGCGAGCACCAACCGGCCGGTGGACTGGGCGGTGGCGCTCTACCGGCGGTGAGGGCCTAGCCTGGGGCGCCGTACCGTGATCGAGGGAGAGGGGCGGCCGATGGCAGGACGGATCGCGATGGACGGCGAGCGGCTCGGCGAGGAGGCGCTGCTGGGGATGGAGGCCCGCTACGGCCACTTCACCGCCATGCAGGTCGCCGCTCGCCGGGTGCGCGGTCTCGAGCTGCACGTCGAGCGGCTGGAGCGGGCCGGCGCCGAGCTGTTCGGCGCCGTGCCTGACCGGGCGGTGGTGCTGGATTCGATCAGGGCGGCGCTGGGCGACGAGCGCGACGCGAGCGTACGGGTGTACCACGTGGAGGTGGCGGGCCGGCCGCGGGTCATCGCGACGGCGGCCGCGCCGCATCCGCCGCTGCCCGGCCCGCTGCGCGTCACGCCGGTCGTCTACCAGCGCTACCTGGCGCACATCAAGCAGGCGTCGGGCTTCCAGCAACCGCACATCCTGCGTACGGCGAACCGCGCCGGCTTCGACGAGGCCCTGCTGACCACGCAGGACGGCCTGATCAGCGAGGGCGCGATCACGAACCTGGGCGGCTTCGCCGGCGGCCGGCTGGTGTGGCCCGACGCGCCGATGCTGCACGGCGTCACCATGCGGCTGCTGGAGCGCATGGACGTGCCGCAGGAGCGCCGGCCGCTGCGGGTCCCCGACCTGGCGGGGTTCGACCTGGTGTTCCTCTGCAACTCGTGGGGGGTGATGCCGGTCGGCGAGGTGGACGGCACGAAGCTGCGCGGGGACGCGGCGCTGGAGGAACGGCTGCTCGCCTGCTATGAGGGCATCGCGGGCGACCCGGTGGATTGATCCGCCGCCCCGGGGCGTTGCACCCGTACATGACCGCGTACTCGATCCTCGACCGTTCGCTCGTCCGCAGGGGCTCGACCCCGGCCGAGGCGCTGCGCGCGACCGTGCGCTTCGCCGGGCAGGCCGAGGAGCTCGGCTACCACCGGTTCTGGGTGTCGGAGCACCACAGCGTGCCCGGCGTCGCGGGCTCGGCGCCGACCGTGCTGGCGGCGGCGGTGGCCGCGGCGACGTCGCGGATCCGGGTGGGCACCGGCGGCGTGATGCTGCCCAACCACCGGCCGCTGGTCGTGGCCGAGCAGTTCGGCGTGCTGGAGTCGCTGCATCCCGGCCGGATCGACATGGGGCTGGGGCGGTCCGTGGGGTTCACCGGCGGCATCCGCAAGGCGCTGGGGCACGGCAAGGACGACGCCGACCGGTTCGGCGAGCAGCTCGCCGAACTGCTGGGTTTCTTCACCGGCGGGCAGTCCGCCTATCCGGGCGTGCACGCGCTGCCCGCGGAGGGGCTGCGGCCGCAGGTGTTCGTGCTGGCCATGGGGGCGGGCGCGGAGATCGCGGCCGAGCACGGGCTGCCCATGGTGATCGGGGCGGGCTCGCGCATGCTGGACGCGGTCGCCCGCTACCGCGCCGGGTTCCGTCCTTCGGCGTGGGCGGATCGGCCGTACGTGATGGTGGCGGCGAACGTGGCGGTCGCCGCGAGCACGGCGGAGGCGGAGCTGCTGCAGCTGCCCGAGGCGTGGGCGACGGCGCGCTCGCGCACCAGCGGGGCGTTCCCGCCGCTGATCCCGGCCGAGGAGGTCGCGGCCATGGAGCTGGGCGAGCGGGAGCGGGCGTACCTGGAGCAGACGCTGAAGGGGCAGATCCACGGCACCGAGCGTGAGGTCGCGGTGGCGCTGGACTCGCTGGTGGCGGCGAGCGGCGCGGACGAGGTGCTGGTGACGATGAACACCTACGATCTCGGCCGGCGACTCGACTCCTACCGGCGGCTCGCGGCGCTGTTCAGGGGTTAGGATCTCCCGAACATCGTTCTGCGCGACTGAAGGGTGCCCCCCGTATGACCCGGCAGCACACCATCGGTGACCTCCTGCGGCGCTCGGCCGCCCGCCACCCCGCGAAGACCGCGATCGTGTTCGGCGATCTGCGCCAGAGTTACGCCGACCTCGACCTCGTGGTGAACAGGACGGCCAACGCGCTGGCCGCGCGCGGGGTGGGCAAGGGCGACAGGTTCGCCGTGTTCAGCCACAACAACCACGCGTTCGTGGTGACGTACTTCGCGCTGGCGCGGCTGGGGGCGATCTCCGTGCCGGTCAACTTCATGCTGGGGGCCGAGGAGGTGGCGTACATCCTTGAGCATTCCGGGGCGACCGGGATGCTGGCCGAGGAGGCGCTGCTGCCGGTCGCCCAGGCGGCGGTGACCGAGCGGGTCGCCGTGCGCGGGGTGATCGGCGACGGGCAGGACGGGTGGGAGCCGTTCAGCGCGTGGTCGGCGCACGACGACTCGTCGGAGCCCGAGGTGGAGATCGCCGACGACGACCCGATCCAGCTCATGTACACCAGCGGCACCGAGTCCCGCCCCAAGGGCGCCATGCTGTCGAGCAGGAGCCTCATCTCCCAGTACGTCACCTGCATGGTCGACGGCGAGATGAGCCACGACGACGTCGAGGTGCACGCCCTGCCCCTCTACCACTGCGCGCAGCTGCACTGCTTCCTGACGCCCGGCGTCTACCTGGGCGCCACCAACATCGTGCTGCCCGGCCCGAGCCCGGCGGTGATCCTCGCGACGATCGAGGGCGAGCGCGCGACGAAGCTGTTCTGCCCGCCCACGGTGTGGATCTCGCTGCTGCGCCACCCCGACTTCGACCGCCGTGACCTGTCGTCGCTGCGCAAGGGCTACTACGGCGCCTCGATCATGCCGGTCGAGGTGCTGAAGGAGATCGCCGCCCGGCTGCCGGACGTGCGGCTGTTCAACTTCTACGGTCAGACGGAGATGGCGCCGGTGGCGACCATCCTCGGCCCGGAGGAGCAGCTGACCCGGCTCGGCTCGGCCGGTCGGCCTGCGCTGAACGTAGAGACGAGGATCGTCGACGACCTCGACCAGCCGGTGCCGCCCGGCACGGTGGGCGAGATCGTGCACCGCAGCCCGCACGCGATGCTCGGTTACTGGAACGACCCGGACAAGACCGCCGAGGCGTTCCGCGGCGGCTGGTTCCACAGCGGCGACCTGGGCGTCATGGACGCCGACGGCTACCTGTCGGTGGTCGACAGGAAGAAGGACATGATCAAGTCGGGCGGCGAGAACGTCGCGAGCCGCGAGGTCGAGGAGGCGATCTACCAGCATCCGGCGGTGGCCGAGGCGGCGGTGTTCGGGGTGCGGGACGACAAGTGGATCGAGGCGGTGACGGCGGCGGTGGTGCTGCGGCAGGGCGCGGGGCTCACCGCCGACGAGCTGATCGCGTTCCTGCGGGGGCGGCTGGCGCCGTTCAAGACGCCGAAGCGGGTGGTGTTCGTGGACGCGCTGCCGAAGAACGCCTCGGGCAAGGTGCTCAAGCGGGAGCTGCGCGACTCCATGGGGTAGGGGCCGCGGGCAGGCGTCGGCCGCGCGGTTGACGGGAATCTCCATCCGGCGACGACTTCACCTCAAGTCCCGGGACCGACGATGGGGGTCCCCGACCGAGAGAGGCCGCATGCCGAGTCTGCCCGACCGCCTGCACCGTACGTTCTTCCGCACCCTGTCCCTGCTCTCGCCCAAGGGACAGGGCCTGCTCCTGCGCCGCTACTTCGACTGGCGGCACCGGGCCCCCGACCCGTGGAAGCTGGCGACCGACGGCTACGAGCAGCAGAAGTACCAGGTGACGCTCAAGCAGCTCCCGCCCCGGCCGTACCGGCGCATCATCGAGATCGGCTGCGCCGAGGGGGTGTTCACCGGCGCGCTGGCCGCGGCCTACCCCGACGCGGAGATCACCGGGGTGGACGTCTCCGAGCGGGCCCTGGCCCGCGCCAGGGCCCGCGTGCCGGAGAACGGGCGGGTGCGCTTCGTCCACGCCGACTTCCTCACCCACCGCTGCGAGCCCCGCCACGACCTGGTGTTCTGCTCGGAGACCCTCTACTACCTGGGCCGTCACGAACGGCTGCGCCGCGCCTCCGCGCAGCTCAGCGACCTGCTGACGGCTGACGGGGTGCTGGTGGCCGTGCATCCGTGGCCGGAGGCGGCCAGGCTGCACGGCTATCTGGACGCGCACGGCACGCTGGCCAGGATCAGCGACGAGGTGTACGAGATCCCGCCGCGGCCGTTCGCCGTCACCGTCTGGTCGCCGAAAGGCTAGCGCTTGCCCAGCAGGTCGGCGGCCAGCCGGCGCACCACGCCCCGCTGGATCTTGCCGGTCGCCGTCTTGGGCAGCTCCTCCATGACCAGCACCTCGCGCGGCCGTTTGAACGAGGCCAGCCCGTCCCGGCAGAACGCGACCAGCTCGGCGGCGTCCACCGTGCGCCCCGGGGCGGGCACCACGCAGGCGACCGGCTTCTCCAGCCCCTCGCCGTCCACGTACGCCACCACCGCGCACTCCCCCACGGCCTCGTGCTGCAGCAGCCTGGCCTCGACCTCCATCGGCGCGACCCAGATGCCGGCCGCCTTGATCATGTCGTTGGAGCGGCCCAGGCAGCGGTAGGCGCCGTCGGGCTCGCGGACGTAGGTGTCGCCGGTGCGCAGCCACTCGCCCTGGAACACCTGCCGGGTGGTCGCCGTGCGGCACCAGTAGCCGGTGGCGATCGAGTCGCCGCGCACGTACAGGTGGCCGGGCTCGCCGTCGGCGACCGGGGCGCCGTGCTCGTCGAGGAGCCTCACCTCGTAGCCGGGCACGACCGTGCCCGAGGTGCCTGGACGCACCTGGCCGGGCCGGTTGGAGATGAAGATGTGCAGCGCCTCGGTGGAGCCGAGCCCGTCGATGATCTCCACGCCGTAGCGGGCCAGGAAGCGGCGGTGGATCTCGGCGGGCAGCGCCTCGCCGGCCGAGACGCCGAGCCGGACCGAGCCGAACGCGCCGGCGTCGCCGGGGGTGGCGAGCAGCGCGGAGTAGAACGTGGGGCCGGCGAAGAACAGCGTCGGCCGCTCCGCCCGCACCCGTTCGAGCACCCCTGCCGGGGTGGGGCGGGCCGGGTCGAGTATCGCGGTGGCGCCCGCGGCGAGCGGGAAGAACATGGAGTTGCCGATCCCGTACGCGAAGAACAGCCGCGCCACCGACAGGCACCGGTCGTCGGCGCGGATGCCGAGCACCTGGCGGCCGTAGGTCTCGTAGACGTCCCTGATCGCCCCGTGCCGGTGCATGGCGGCCTTGGGCGCGCCGGTGGTGCCGGAGGTGTAGAGCCACAGGGCGGGCGAGTCGCACCAGGTGTCGTACGCGGGCCCGGCCGGCCGCCCCGACGCCGGCAGCTCGGCCCACGACCCGCCGGGCCCGGTCGTGATCAGCGTCTCGGCCTCGGGCGCGGTGGCCAGCGCCGCCCTGGCGACGGGCTCGTACTCGGGGGTCGCCACGACCACCCTGGCCCGCGCGTCACGGATGAGCTCGCCCAGCTCGGCGGCGTGGTACATGGTGGACACCGGCACCGCGACCGCGCCCATCCGCATGACGGCGAGGATCGTGACCACGGTCTCCGGCCGGTCGGACATGACGAGCAGCACCCGCTCCTCCGGCCTGACACCGAGACGGCGCAGCCCGGTGGCGAGGCCGGCGACCTGGGCGGTCAGCTCGGCGTAGGTGAGGGTGCCCGCCGGGCCGGTGACGGCGACGTGGCCGCCCCGGCCCGCCGCGACCTGGCGCTCGGTGAGATAGACGCTGGCGTTGAACGACTCGGCCGTCATGGGCGTCCCCATCCGCAGGCTGGCGATCGTGACTGAATCTTCTACACAGGAACGCGGCTCCGTCAATGTCGTGTAGTACGGCAGCGGTCAGAGGTGCACGTACTCGTAGTCGAGCGGCCTGCCGTTGATGCCCGAGCGTGGCGGCGCCAGCCAGGCGGCGATCCTGCCGGGCTCGTAGACGGGCCTCATCAACGAGCGTACGTGCTCCTTGTCGGCCGGTGTGGGCAGCCACCGGTCGCGGTGCGCGGCCCACTCCGCCTCGTCCATCACCCGGCCGTCCGGCGCGAGGTGGTGCCCGGCGAACACGCCCACCTGGCGGTTGAAGCCGACGTGCGGCAGGTGGAGCACGGGGTCCAGGCCGTGTCCTGTGAGGATGCGGTTCCAGCGGTTGAGGCCGGTCACGCAGTCGGCGACGTACTCGCCGCGCAGGTCCGCGTTGAGCGCCGTCAGCGCGGGCAGCCGCTCCTCCACCACCCGGCCGCCGGACACCCGGGGCACCGTCGCGTACGCGTCGGTGAGCAGGTGGTCGTCCTGGCGCCGCTCCTCCTGCCAGCGGCCCTTGAGCCCGGCGGTGAAGTAGTTGGCCACGTTCGTCGAGGTCTCGCCGCCGAACAGGTCGAGGCTGACGCTGTAGTGGAAGTTGACGTACTTCTGGATCACGTCGAGCGGGATGCCGCCGTACGCCGCCACGTCGTCGGTGTCGTGCTCGCGCATGAGCTGCGCCGTGCGCTCCACCACCCGGTCCACGCCCGTCGTGCCGACGAACATGTGGTGGGCCTCCTCCTTCAGCATGAACTCGCAGGTCCTGCTGAGCGGGTCGAACGCCGACTCCTTGAGCGTGCCGAGCTGGTACTTGCCATCACGGTCGGTGAAGTAGGTGAACATGAAGAACGACAGCCAGTCGGGCGTCTCCTCGTTGAAGGCGCCGAGGATGCGCGGGGAGTCCTCGCTGCCGGAGTTGCGCAGCAGCAGCGCCTCGGCCTCGTCGCGGCCCGCCCGTCCGAAGTAGGCGTGCAGCAGGTAGACCATGGCCCACAGGTGGCGGCCCTCCTCCACGTTCACCTGGAAGAGGTTGCGCAGGTCGTACAGGGAGGGCGCGGTCAGGCCGAGCCTGCGCTGCTGCTCGACGCTGGCCGGCTCGGTGTCGCCCTGGATGACGATGAGGCGCTGCAACTCCGCGCGGTACTCGCCGGGCACCTGCTGCCAGACCGGCCGTCCCTTGTCCTGGCCGAAGGCGATGCGGCGGTCGGTGTCGCGCTCGGCCAGGAAGATGCCCCAGCGGTAGTCGGGCAGCGCGACGTGGTCGAAGTGCGCCCAGCCGGCCCGGCCGACGGCGACGGCGGTGCGCAGGTAGACGTCCTGGGTGGGCAGGGCCGGGCCCATCTCCGACCACCACTGCAGGAAGCGCGGCTGCCAGGACTCCAGGGCGCGGCGCAGCCTGCGGTCGCCGGCCAGGTCGACGTTGTTGGGGATGCGCTCGGAGTAGTCGATCGGCATGTCGCTCTCCCGGCTTCAGGTTCGTTCGCGGTCGTAGACGGGGCGGCGTCCGGTGCCGTAGCGGCGCAGGGCGCCTTCGGGGCCGGAGGCGTTCGGGCGGGTGAAGATCCAGTTCTGCCAGGCGGCCAGCCTGCCGAAGATCTTGGTCTCCATGGTCTCGGGGCCCGCGAAGCGGTGGCTGGCCTCCATGCCGGTCAGCGCGTCGGGGCTGAGCGCGGCGCGCTCCTCCAGCGCCAGGCGTACCTCGTCGTCCCAGTCGAGGTCGTCCGGCGCGAACGTGACGAGCCCCAGCTCCAGCGCCTCGGCGGGGCCGATGCGGCGGCCCGCCTCCTTCTCCAGCCGGGCCACCTTGGCGGGGTCGGCGAGGAAGCGGGAGGCCAGCCTGGACAGGCCGTTGGCCATGGGGTAGGCGCCGAAGTTGGCGGGCGAGAGCCGCACGGCGGGGGGCTCGTCGGGGTCGTCGAGCATGTACTGCCGGTCGCAGGCCAGCGCCAGCTCCAGCAGCGGGCCCGCGAAGCAGCTGCCCGGCTCGATGAGCGCGATCAGGCTGCGGCTGGTGACGTCGAGGCGCTTGAGCGTGCGCTTGAGGTAGTGCCTGATCTCGCCGTACGGCCATGCGTCGCCCGCCGGTTCGGCGGCGAGCACCGCGTCGATGTCGCCTTCCGTCCTGATCACCCAGGTGCCCCGGGCGGGCTCATGGGTACGCAGGCGCAGGATCAGGTCGTCCAGCTCGCGGGTCATGCGCAGCAGCCAGCCGTCGTCGCCTTCCTCAGGGCCGCGTACGGTGATCGTCACCCGGTCCCCTTCCGGCTCCGCCGTGACCGTCCCGTACGCGTACCCGTCGGGGTCGAGCGGCGGCAGCGGCACCGGGGCGGCGTCGGCCGGGCGGGCGGATCGGGCGGCGGCCTCCAGGGCGCGGCGGCGTACGGTCTCCTCGAACCTGCTGGGCGGCGCCACCTCGTCCACCAGCCCCCACGCCACCGCCGTCGCCCCGCGCACGCCCTCGCTGCGGGTGGCGAACACGTCGGCCAGGTCCTTGCGCACGCCCCGCTTGTCGGTCAGCCGGGTCAGCCCTCCGGTGCCGGGCAGCACGCCGAGCAGCGGCACCTCCGGCAGGGACACCGCCGTCGACCCGTCGTCGACCAGGATGATCCGGTCGCAGGCCAGGGCCAGCTCGTATCCGCCGCCGGCCGCCGTGCCGTTGACGGCCGCCAGGTAGGTCTGTCCTGAGTGGAGGGTGGCGTCCTCGATGGCGTTGCGCGTCTCGTTGGTGAACTTGCAGAAGTTCACCTTCCAGGCATGGGAGGACTGGGCGAGCATGCGGATGTTGGCGCCCGCGCAGAACACCCGGTCGAGGCCGCCCGTGAGGACGACCGCGCGCACCTCGGGGTGCTCGAAGCGCAGGCGCTGGACGGCGTCGTACAGCTCGATGTCCACGCCGAGGTCGTAGGAGTTGAGCTTGAGGTCATACCCGGGGACGAGCCCGCCGGCCTCCTCGACCGCCAGCACGATCCGGGCCAGCGGCGCGTCGATCTCGAGGCGGAGGTGACGGTAGCGGCCTGGGCCGGTGTCGAAGGACACCTGGGGCTGTCCTGTCATGCCCCAAGTTCAACAATCTGAGCGCCCTCCGTCAAGGTTCTGTAGAACGTCGCGCCGGTCGAGCGCCTGCACCCACTTCACCGCGACCGCCGCCACCTGGATCAACTCGCCGCGCAGCCGCTGCGGGTCGTGCTCGGCGAACGCCTCCATCACCTCCTCGGCCAGGATGTGCCGCCACGTCAGCGCGCCTTCTCGCGCCGCCGAGTCGGTCTCCTCGCGCGCCTCGTCGGCCGCCGCGACCGCGTCGTGGCCGCCGGTGCCGTCGGGCAGCACCTGCATCCCGAACCGTTCGTCCTGCGCGGCCCGCTCGTCCCGCACCTGCGCGAGCACCCGCGCCAGCGAACCCGGCACTCCCGCGTCCCCGTCCTGCCGTCCCATGCGTCTCAGTCTGGCGCAGGTTCATAGGGAGGCGGGTCGTGTGTGGGGCGCGGTTCATGGGTGGGGTGGGCGGAAGCCGGGCGTGTGGGGTGGCAGGGCGGTCAGGGCGTGGTCGCGGAAGGCGCGGGCGGCCGGGGTGAGGCGGTCGCCGGCCCGCCAGCTCATGCCGATCGTCCTGAACAGCGCGGGCGACAGCGTGATCTCGGTGACGCCGCCCGCGGGCGGCTGCTCGGAGCGGGGCAGCACGGCGACGCCGAGCCCGGCCGCGACGAGCCCGCGTACGGTCTCCGACTCCTGCCCCTCGAAGGCGATCCGCGGCTCGAACCCGGCCGCCGCGCACAGGTCGTCGGTGATCTGGCGCAGCCCGTAGCCGGGTTCGAGCGTCACCAGCTCCTCCCCCGCCAGCTCGGCGGCCCGCACCCGCCTGCGCGCGGCCAGGCGGTGCGCGGGCGGCACCGACAGCACCAGCTCCTGGTCGGCGATGGGACGGGTGACGAGGTCGGGGTCGTCCAGCGGCATGGGCGCGACGAACACCAGGTCGATCTCGCCGTCGCGGAGCGCCCGCAGCATGTCCTGGCGGGAGCCCTGCGCCAGGCTGAAGCGCACGCCGGGGTTGCGCTCGCGGAAGGCGCCGATGAGCGAGGGCACGAGGGTGCGGCCGAGCAGGTGCAGGAAGCCGAGCACGATGCGGCCGGTGCCGGGGTCGATCTCCTCGCGCACCTCGCGGGCGGCGGCGGTCACGGCGGTCAGCGCGCGGCTGGAGGCGGCGGCCAGGGTGCGGCCCGCGCGGGTGAGGCGGATGCCGCGGCCCGCCGGGAGCACGAGCGGGGCTCCGACCAGGTCGGCGAGCGCGGCCAGGCGGCGGCTGGCGGTGGGCTGCGGGATGCCGAGGAGCTCGGCGGCCCTGGTCACGTGGCCGGTCTCGCCGACGGCGGCGAGCAGCGCGAGCGTCGGGGCGAGGCGGGCGGCCAGCCGGTCATCCGATTCATGCGTCACGGTATGAATTATCGCCTATATCCGTATTAGACGTATCTATCGAGGTTGCCTAGCGTGCAGAGCGTGGCGGTCCTTGAAGCTTCCCCCTCCGTGAACACCCGTCGGGTCAGTACGGCCGTCGCCGCGGCCGGCCTGTCCTCCTTCGCCCTGCTCTACTCGCCGCAGCCGGTGCTGCCGCAGCTCGCGGCGGCGTACGGGCTGGATCCCGGCAGCGCGTCGCTGGCGATCGGGGTGGCCACCGGGTCGCTCGCGGTCGCGGTGCTGCCGCTGGCCTGGCTGGCGGGGAAGGTCGGGCGGCGCCGGGTGATCCTGTGGTCGGTGCTGGTGTCCGCGCTGCTCGGCCTGCTGCTGCCGCTGGCGCCGTCGTTCCCCGTGCTGCTGGTGCTGCGGGCGGCTCAGGGGGCGGCGATCGCCGGGTTCGCCGGGGTCGCGGCGGCGTACCTGGCCGACCAGCTCGGCGCGGGACGGCTCGCCGGGGCCGTGGGGGCGATGATCGCGGGCAACTCGGTGGGCGGCATGCTGGGCCGGCTCGGCGCCGGGTTCGCGGCCGGGCCGCTGGGCTGGCAGGGGTCCCAGTTCGCCGTCGCGGCCGTGGCGCTGGTGTGCGCGCTCTTCGCCGCCGCCACCCTGCCCGCCGCCCTGCCCGCCACCCTGCCCGCCGCCCGTCCCGCCCTCGCCGCCGCTCCTCCCGGGCGGGTGCCGGGGCGTACGTGGGTGGTGCTGGGGGTGCCGGTGGCGGTGGGCGCGCTGGGGATGGGGGCGTTCGTGGCCGTCTACAACGCGGCGGGCTTCCGGCTCTCCGCCCCGCCGCTGTCGCTCAGCCCGGCCGCCGCGTCGCTGGTGTTCCTGTCGTACGCGATGGGCACGATGTCCTCGGCCGCCGCGGGCCGGCTGGCGTCCCGGCTGGGCCGCACACCCGCGCTGGTGACGGCGCTGGCCGTGACGGTCGCGGGATCGGCGCTGACCGCCCACTCGTCCCTGGTCGTGATCGCCCTCGGCTTCGCCGTGCTGACCGGCGGTTTCTTCGCCGCCCACGCCATCGCGAACACCTGGGTCACCGCCGAGGCGCCCCCGCACGCGCGCGGGCGCGCCGCCGGCGTCTACACGCTCTGCTACTACCTGGGCAGCGGCGCGGGCGGCACGACGGGCGCCGTCGTGTACGGCCACGCGGGCTGGCCCTGGCTGATCGCCCTGACGTCGGCCTGGCTCCTCCTGGCCGCGTCGGCCGTCCTCGCCACGCGTCGCCTCCGCCGCCCGGCCGCCGCGTGACGCAGGGCGGCGGTCCCCGGCGGTCGCGGCACGGGTCTCACCTCGCGAGTGAGCGGGCGAGGGCGTCGCCGAGCCAGGTGAGGGTGGTGCCGATCGGGGCGCGCTCGCCGGTGACCTCGCCGACCAGGCGCCAGTAGCGGCGTACGCGGGGGTCGTGGTCGCCGGCCACGATGCCGAGAAGCTCGCGGCGAAAGCCCGGGGTGTCGGAGCGGCGCCGCACCGCGGCGTGGGCGGCCACGAAGCGGTCCAGCTCAGGGCCGGGAGCGGGGGGCTCGCCGGCGGCCACGAGCGGCTCGGCCAGCGCGACGGCCGCCCCGACGCCCTGCATCAGCTCGTTCTCATCGGTGATGGCGCGGGCGTTCTCCTTCGCCCTGGCGCGCAGGCCGCGGGTCAGTGACCGGTCACCGGTCACGGCGACCAGCTCGGCGTACGCGACGACCTGCGGCGGCGTCGGATCGGGCGGCGGCGGAGGCGCGGCCATGGACAGGAACGAGCCGAACAGCTCGTCGGAGACGGGCAGCACCATCTGCAGCCGCCAGAACGCGACCAGCCGCTCGCGGGCGGCCCGCGCGTCCTCGACGGCGGCGAGCAGCGCGAGCCGCCCGGCCCGATCGGCGGCCCCCGCCTCCTCGACCGCCCGCAACCGGGCCCGCCGCCAGGCCAGCTCGCGAAGCTGGACGTCGAGCGCGGCACGTTCCGCCGCCACCGCCCGCGCCACGGAGGTCTCGCCTTCGAGCACCGAGGCGATCGCGTTCAGCCCGAGCCCCAGCCCGCGCAGCCGCCTGACCAGGACCAGCCGCTCGACGGCCGCCCGGTCGAACCTGCGGTGGCCGCCCGTGCTGCGCACCGACGCCAGGACGCCCTCGTCGCAGTAGAAGCGGATGGTCCGCACGGGCACGCCGGTGAGCCTGGCCAGGTCGCCGATGCCGAGCGTCTCGTCCCACAAAGGCACTTGAACCTCCACCTGACTGGAGTTCTTACGCTACCCGCGCCATCGACGGACGACCTCGAGGAGTGAGTGATGACGACACTGGACCAGGACCGGCTGGCGGAGGGGCTGCGGGAGCAGGGCGCGGCGTTCGGCCTGGCCGTCGCGGGCGGCGACCCGGAGGCGAAGGTGCCGACCTGCCCGGAGTGGCGGCTGCGCGTCCTGACCGGGCACGCCAGCCAGGCCACCCGGTGGGCGGCGGGACTGGTCCGCGCGGCGGGCACGCCGCTGCCCGTGCCCGACCCGCTCGACGCCCTGCCGGGCGCCCCGGACGCCTGGGCGTCCTGGCTGCGTGACGGCGCCGAGGACCTGATCACCGCCGTACGGACGGCGGCCCCCGGCGCCTCCGTCTGGTCCTTCAACGGGCCGGTGCCGCCGGTGTTCTGGCTGCGCCGGATGCTGTGCGACACCGCCGTCCACCACTATGACGCGGCGGCCACCACCGGCGCGCCCTACACGATCGCCGACGACCTCGCGGCCGACGTGATCACTGAGGCGATGGAGCTCATCACCGCACCGGCGTCACAGGCGTTCAAGCCCGAGCTGACCGCGCTGCGCGGCCAAGGAGAGCGGCTGGCCGTGCGCCCCGACGGCATGACCGGCTGGCTGATCACCAGGACGCCGGACGGGCCGAGGTGGGAGCGCTCCGACGCGGACGCCGACATGGTGCTGTCGGGCCCGGTGGCCGAGTGCATGCTGGTGCTGGCCAGGCGCGTGCCGCCCGCCCGGGTGCACGGCGACCGGGCGCTGCTGCGGCACTGGCTGGATCACACCGTGTTCTGAATGCGGTCAGAGCTCGACATGGGTGTCGGGGTCGCCGCCGATGCGGCCGCCCGGTAGCGCGTCGAGCCTGGCCATCTCGTCAGGGGTCAGGCTGAAGTCGAACACCTCGAAGTTCTGCCGCATGCGGTCGGTGTCGGCCGACTTGGGGATGGGCACGGCGCCGAGCTGGAGGTGCCAGCGCAGCACCACCTGGGCGGGCGTACGGCCGTGCGCGGTGGCCAGCTCGGTGACCACGGGGTCGTCGAGCAGCTTCTGGCCGAGGCCGAGCGGGCTCCACGACTCGGTGATGACGCCGTGGTCGGCGTGCCAGGCACGCAGCTCGGTCTGGGCGAAGCCGGGGTGCAGCTCGATCTGGTTGAGCACCGGCCAGACGCCGGTCTCGCCGGCGATCCGCTCGATCTGCGGAGGCGTGAAGTTGGACACGCCGATCGAGCGGGCCAGGCCCTCCTCGCGCAGGCGGACGAAGGCGCGCCAGGTGTCGGTGTACAGGTCGCGGCCGGGCAGCGGCCAGTGGATCAGGTAGAGGTCGACGTAGTCGAGGCCGAGCCGGCCCAGGCTGGCCTCGCAGCCGCGCAGCGCGGCGTCGTAGCCGTGGTCGGCGCCGCGCAGCTTGGTGGTGACGAACACGTCCTCGCGGGGCACGGCCGCCTCGTTCACGGCGGCGCCGACGCCGCGCTCGTTGCCGTAGGCGGCGGCGGTGTCGACCAGCCGGTAGCCCAGCGAGAGCGCGTGCGTCACGGCCTGGCGGGCCTCCTCGTCGTCCATGGGCCAGGTGCCGAGGCCGAGTCGTGGCATGGGACGTCCGTCAGCGAGCATGACAGTCATGGCGATCACCCTTCCCCAGGGGCGGGCCGGTCAATCAGCCCTCCAGATAGCGCAGGATCGCCAGCACGCGGCGGCTGTAGCCCGGGTCGCGCGGCAGGTCGAGCTTGTCGGTGATGGCGTTGACGTGCTTCTCCACCGTGCTGAGCGAGACGTGCAGGCGTTCGGCGACGGCGGCGTTGACGAAGCCCTGGGCGAGCAGCTTCAGCACCTCGGTCTCGCGCGGGCTGAGCGTGCTCAGCGGGTCGGTGCGGGTGGCGCGGGCCATCAGGCGGCGCACCACCTCGGGGTCGAGCACGGTGCCGCCGGCGCGGACGCGTTCGAGCGAGCCGAGGAACTCGGCCACCTCCGACACCCGGTCCTTCAGCAGGTAGCCGAGCCCTTCCGTGGCGCCGGCCAGGAGGCGGGCGGCGTAGTGCTGCTCGACGTACTGCGACAGGACGAGCACGCCGACGTCCGGAAGGCGTTCGCGGATCTCCAGGGCGGCGCGCAGGCCGTCGTCCTTGTGCCCCGGCGGCATGCGGACGTCGATGACCGCCACGTCGGGCCGGTGGCGCTCGACCGCGTCGAGCAGCGCGGGCGCGTCTCCGACGGCGGCCACCACCTCGTGGCCCGCGTCGGCGAGCAGCCGGGTCAGGCCCTCGCGCAGCAGCACGGAGTCGTCGGCGAGGATCAGCCGCACGGCGGCGCCTTGGGCAGGGTGGCGGTGACGCGGGTGGGGCCGCCGGGCGGGCTGTCGACGGTGAACGTGCCGTCGAGGGCCAGGACCCGCCGGGCCAGCCCGGACAGCCCGCCGCCCGAGGGGTCGGCGCCGCCCCTGCCGTCGTCGGAGATCGCCACGCTCACCGCCTGCTCGTCCTCGTCCAGGACCACCAGGATGTCACGGGCGGCGGCGTGCTTGACCGCGTTGGTGATCGCCTCGCGGGCCACGAAGTACAGGGCGGTCTCGATGCGGGTGGCGGGGCGGCCGGACAGCCCGTAGTGGACGGTGACCGGCACGCCGGCCCGCTCGGCGGCGCCTTCGAGCGCGGCGCACAGGCCCAGCTCGTCCAGCGCGGTCGGGTAGACGCGCCAGGCGACGCTGCGCAGCTCGTCGAGGAGGCGGCGCGACTCGGCGTAGGCCTGTTCGACCAGCTCGGCCGTGCGCTCGTGGTCGGGGGTGTGCCGGGCGCGGCCGAGCAGCATGGCGAGGGAGACGCCGCGCTGCTGGACGCCGTCGTGCAGGTCGCGCTCGATCCTGCGGCGCTCGTCGTCCACCGCCTCGACGATGCCGGAGCGGGTGGCGGTCAGCTCGGCGATGCGGGCCCGCATCCGCTCCTGGGCGCTCGGGCCCAGGAAGTACGTGGCCAGCCGCCGTTCGAGCGCGGCCACGCCCAGGATCAGCAGGGCGGACACCGCCAGCAGCACCACCCCGCTGCTCACGCCGAGCATCCCGCTGTCGGTGACCAGGCGGACGCCGGGCAGCTCCAGCGGCACCGGGTCGGACTCGCCCGTGATCAGCGCCCAGGTGCCGCCGCCCAGCAGCAGGCCGGTCAGGAACAGCGCGGACGCGGTGGCGTACCCACCGACCAGGCCGAGGACGGCACGGGCGGTCAGGAACGCGGCCCCGCCCGCGCGCGGCGGCGCGGTCTCGTGCCCGAGCCACCGGGACAGGCGGCCGCGTTCGACCGCGACCAGCCGCGCCACCCCGCGCGCCGCGGCGGGCCGCAGCGCGGGCACGAGCCGGGCCGGGACGGCGAGCGCGAGGACGGCCAGCTCGGCCACCCCGAGCGGGACCCCCATGAGAACCCCGGCGAACGCCCGTGCGATCCGGCTGCCTGACACGGCCGTGAAGTCTATGCCGCCGCCCGTGGAATCGGTCATGCGTCGCGGTGGCGCACGACGGCCCAGCCGGTCGCGAGGGCCGCCGCCGTCCAGGCCAGCAGCCAGGCCAGGCCCTCCCCCGCCGAGTACGGGATCGGGGCGCCGGTCAGGTTGTCGGTGCTGTCCATGAACGCCAGCCCGGCGAACATCGGCATCCGCAGCGAGACGTCCACCGCGACCTGGCTCCCGGTCATGATGAGCAGCAGCGGCAGGCCCATGAGCAGCATGAACACCGTGGAGAGCGTGCCCACGGCGCTGCGCATCGCGACGCCGGCGCCGACCGTCAGCACGCCGATGAGCGCGTAGTAGCCGCCCGTGGCCAGCAGGTCCCAGGCGACCTCGCCGGGCGGCAGCACGACGAGCCCGCCGAACACGTCGATCGACAGCAGGGCGTACACGGCCGCCGTGGCGACCGCCCCCGTCAGCACGCCCGCGAGGACCATCACCGGCGCCACCACCAGCGCCTTGGCGGCCAGCACCATGCCGCGCACGGGCGTGGCCTGGAGGGTGACGCGGATGCCGCCGGAGGCGTACTCGGAGGTGACGGTCAGCATGGCCAGGGCGACCAGCGCGAACTGGGCGAACGACGTGGCCGCGACCACGGCCTCGCTGGCCGTGATGCGCGTGTCCACGCCCGCACGAACGGCCTCGGTCGCGTACGCGGCGCCCAGCGTCGCGGCGGCGAGCACGGTCAGCGCGAACGCGCAGGCCAAGCACCACCACGTGCTCCTGACCGACCACACCCTCACCCACTCGGCCGCGACGCTCTGCCACAGGGCGCGGGGCAGGGCCCGAGGTGACCGGCTCTTCGGCGCGGTCCGGGGAGCGGGGGTCATGCGGCGGCTCCGTATTCGACGCTGCCGGAGGTGAGCTCCTGGTAGACCTGCTCCAGGGACGCCTGTCTGGTGCGGAGTTCGTGCAGCCGGGCGCCCGCCTCGTACGCCAGGTCGCCGACCTGTTCGATGGTGGCGCCGGTGACCTCCAGCTCGTTCTCGGCGAGCCGCTTCACGGTGAGGCCGGCGGCGCGGAGGCGGTCGGCGAGGTCGGCGGCGTGCGGGGTGCGGACGACCACGGCGGTCATGGAGCTGCTCGCGATGACGTCGGCGAGCGGGGCGTCCACGAGCAGCCGGCCCTTGCCGATCACCACGAGGTGGTCGGCGGTGAGCTGCATCTCGCTCATCAGGTGGCTGGAGACGAACACCGTGCGTCCCTCGGCGGCCAGGGAGCGCATGAGGCCGCGTACCCAGCGCACGCCGTCGGGGTCGAGGCCGTTCACCGGCTCGTCGAACATCAGCACCTCCGGGTCCCCGAGCAGCGCGGCGGCGATGCCGAGGCGCTGGCTCATGCCGAGCGACAGCGCGCCGGCGCGCCTGCGGGCGGCGCCGGTCATGCCGACGGCCTCCAGCACCTCGCCCACCCGCCGCACGGGGATGCCGTTGCTGCGGGCCAGCGCCGTCAGGTGGGCGTGCCCGCTGCGGCCCGGGTGCACGGCCCGCGCGTCGAGCAGCGCGCCGACCGTGCGCAGGGGGTTCTCGATGCGGTGGTACGGCACGCCGCCGACGAGCGCGGTGCCCGCGGTGGGCCGGTCGAGGCCCAGCACCAGGCGCATGGTGGTGGACTTGCCCGCCCCGTTCGGCCCGAGGAACCCGGTCACCTTCCCCGGCCGCAACTCCAGCATCAGATCGTCCACGGCGAGCCGATCGCCGTAGCGCTTGGTCAAACCCTTGAGACTGATCACAACCCGCCACGCTAGGAGCGCGGCACCCCGCCGGCCATGGGGGCGCCCCGCCGACTTCGATAGCGGAAAACCGTAACGGCGGTCAGGTGGAGCGGACGGTGTCCATCCAGTCGGGGGCCTGGCTGAGGAGGGTTTCCAGTTCTTCCAGTAGCGCCTCGCCCACGACGCCGCCCGCCCTGGAGATCTCCTCGGCGCGGCGGCACAGCTCGGCCTCTCTGGTGGCGCCGACCGTGGCGCAGGCGCCCTTCAGGCGGTGGGCGAGGGAGGCCGCCTGGGGGCGGTCGCCGTCGCGGACGGCCTGGCGGAGCTCCTCGAACGTGCGGGACGCGGTCGCCAGGTACGCCCGCGCCACGTCGGCGAGCGCCTCGGCGGACAGCCCGGCCAGCTCGGGAGGCAGCCCGGCGGAGGCGGCCCACTCGGGGATCCTGGCCAGCACGCGCGCCCAGTCCACCGGCTTGGCGAGGTGGTCGTCCATGCCGGCCTCCAGGCAGCGGATGCGGTCGTCCGGCATGGCGGCGGCGGTCATGGCGATGATCGGGGTGTGGACCTCCTCGCGGCTCCTGATCTCCTCGGTGGCGGCGAGCCCGTCGAGCACGGGCAGCTGGCAGTCCATGAAGACCAGGTCGTAGCCGCCGGCGAGGACGGCGCGCACGGCCTGCTCGCCGTCGTCCACCGTCTCGACCGCGTGCCCGGCCTGGCTGAGGACGAGCATCGCCACCTGCCGGCTGACCTCGTCGTCCTCGGCCACCAGGATCCGCGCGCCCCCGGTGGGCCCACCGGCTGCGACGGCGGGAGCGCCACCGGGGCTCTCGACGGCGTCGAGCGCGTTCCCGAGCGCGTTCTCCACGGCGGCGAGCAGGCGGCGGCGGCTGAGCGGGCGGGTGATCGACTGGACGGCGCGTTCCCCGGCCGGGGCGGGCCAGGCGACGCCGGAGCGGCCTGGCGTGACGACCACGATGACGCTGGTGGCCTGGAGCAGCGGATCGACGAGGATGGCGTGGGCGAGCGAGCGCGGCGTGCCGGGATCGGCGGGGTCGGCGTAGTCCTGCCCCGCGCTCAGGTCGAGGGCGACGACGGCCAGCTCGTACGGCTCCCCGCCCCGCGCCGCGGCCCGCAGCAACCCGAGGGCGGATTCGACGTCCCTGGTCTCCTCCACGTCGGCCCCCGCCTGGGCGAGGAAGCGCGCGGCCAGCGCGCGGTCCTCGGGCCGCTGGTCGGCGATGAGCGCGCGCAGCCCTTCGAGCGCCGCGGCGCCGGGCTCCGACCAGTCGAGGACGTCGACCGGCAGGGTGGCCCAGAACCGGCTGCCGACGCCCTCCACGCTGTCCAGCCCGATGCTGCCGCCCATCAGCTCGACGAGCTGCCTGCTGATGGCCAGGCCGAGCCCGCTGCCGCCGGTCCTGCGCGTGATCGGGGTGTCCACCTGGCGGAAGACGCCGAACACCTTCTCGCGGTCCTGCGGCCCGACGCCGATGCCGGTGTCTGCCACGGCGAACCTGAGCACCACCCGGTCCTGGCCGGGCTCGCCCTCGGAGATCGTGACGTGCAGGTCCACGCCGCCCTGGACGGTGAACTTGAGTGCGTTGCCGACGAGGTTGGTGAGCACCTGGCGCAGCCTGGCGGGGTCGCCGCACACCTGCCTGGGCACGTTCTCGTCGATCCTGAGCGTGAGCCAGAGCCCCTGCTCGTAGGCGTGCGGCGCGAACGGCGCGACGACCTCGTCGCACAGGCGCGGCAGGTCGAACGGCGCGGCCTCGACCTGGAGGTGGCCTGCCTCGATCCTGGACAGGTCGAGGAAGTCGTCGAGCAGGCGCAGCACGTTCTGGGCGGCCTCCTGGGCGGTGGTGGCGTAGTAGCGCTGCTCGTCGTCCAGGCGGGTGTTCATGAGCAGGGAGTTCATGCCGAGCACGCCGTTGATGGGGGTGCGGATCTCATGGCTGATCTTGGCGACGAACTCGGACTTGGCGCTGGAGGCGCTGAGCGCCTCGTCGCGGGCGCCGGCCAGCTCGGCGGCGTACCTGGCGAGGGTGGCCTGGGCGCGGCGGCGGCCCCTGGTGCTGTGGATCTGCAGGCCGAGCCCGATGAGGATGAGCAGGGCGAGCAGGGCGGCGACGGTGAGCACGTTCGTGCGCAGCCGCTCGGCGGAGGCCAGCGCCTCGGCGGCGACCACCTCGGCGGTGACGGTCCAGCCGATGCCGGGGATGGGCTCGGACGCCGACAGCACGACGCCGTCGATGCCGCGGTACTCGCCGCTCCACGCCTGCCCGTTGAGCGCGTCGTCCACGCGGGGGTCCTCGCGCAGGGAGGTCAGGGCGTTCAGCTTCTTGCTGGGGTCGTCGGCGACGAGCACGCCGGCCTTGTCGGTGATGAGCAGCCGGATGTCCTGGGCGTCGGCGGCCTTCTCGGCGAACTGCTGGATGGCGTCGAGGCTGTAGACGACGGCGAGCACGCCGACCATGCCCGTCCCGTCGGCCGAGGGGATGGGCGCGGCCACGGCGACCGCTCTGGACACGTCGCGCATGGTCGGCGTGTACGCCTGCGAGACGTAGGCGACGCGCTGGTCGCGTACGGCGCGGTACCAGTCGGTGCTGGTGATGTCCTGGGGCAGCACGACGGGCGGTTCGACGCCGAGCATCTTGCCCTCGGGCGAGATCATGACCAGGCCGCTGACGCCGTCGCGCATGCCCTGCAGCTCGGTGAGCCAGCCGCCGAGGGTGCCGGGAGCGGTCTTCTTGACGGCCTCGCGGACCTGGGGCCGCTGGGCGAAGGCGGTGACGAGCTGCTTGAGCGAGTCCATCTGCTGCTCGACCACGACCCGGCTGACCGAGGCGGTGGTCTTGACGCGGTCGCTGACCTCGCCTCTGACGGCCTGCTCCGACAGGGAGATGCTGGAGGAGGTGAGCAGCGCCAGGGGCAGCAGACCGAGCAGCGTCCACAAGGCGGTCACCGCGAGCAGCCATCGCACGGGCGTCCGTCCCTCCCCCCACTCTTTGGGGTACAGACTAGGAGGGTTCCGGCGTTCGCGCCGGTTCCAGCTGAGCAGAACGAGCAAAAGTCGATCTTTTCTGATAAAACCCGCCTAAGCTGCAGTGATCGACCAGATTGACGAGGAGCGTGGCGATGCCTGAGCTCAGGGACATCACCGTTCTCATCGTGGACGACGATCCCGTCGTCACCGCCGCGCTGCACGCCCAGGTGAACAGGGTGCTCGGGTTCAGAGTCGTGGGCATCGCCCACACCGGCCACGCCGCCCTGGCCGCCGCCGCCCGCTTCGCGCCGCGGCTCGTCCTGCTCGATCTGCACCTTCCGGATATGCCCGGCTTAGAGGTGGCGCATCGCCTGCGCCGGCCCGAGCAGCCGCCCGCCGACGTCATCGTCGTCTCGGGCCGCAAGGAGTCGGCCACCGTACGCGCGGCGATCCAGCGCGGCGCCCTCTACTACCTGGTCAAACCCACCAGGGCGGGCACCCTGGAGCAGACCCTGCTGCGGTACGCCGCCACCGTCGAGCAGCTGGAGTCGGGCGGCCGGTTCGCCGAGCAGCAGGAGATCGACCGCATCTTCCGCTCGATGCACCTCGACCCGGCCTCCCGCCCGAAGAGCATCTCGGCGGCGACCGAGCAGGCGGTGCTGGACGCGCTGTCGGAGGTCGAGGAGGACGCCTCCGCTCACGAGCTGGCCGGCATGATCGGGGTCAGCAGGGCCACCGCCCGCCGCTACCTGGAACACCTGGCCGACCGCGGGCTGGTCGAAGGCCGGCCGCGCTACGGCCCGACGGGACGCCCGCAGCACCGGTACCGCGTCCGATGAGGGGACTGCGCGCCTTGGTCGCGGCGATGCTCATCTGCCTGGCGACGGCGGGCTGCGGCGAGCCGGACCCGTTCCCCGACGACTCGACGATGGCGCGCATCAGGGAGCGCGGCGTGCTCACCGTGGGCACCAAGTTCGACCAGCCGATGTTCGGCTACAAGGACCCGGTCAGCGGGCGCATCACCGGGTTCGACGCGGAGATCGCCCGGCTCATCGCCAAGGACCTGACGGGCAGCGAGCGCAACATCCGGTTCGTGGAGACCGTCTCGCGCGAGCGGGAGAACTTCATCACCCAGGGCCTGGTGGACCTGGTGGTGGCGACGTACTCGATCACGCCGGCGCGGGCGAGGCTGGTGTCGTTCACCGACCCGTACTACTACGCCGGGCAGGACCTGCTGGTCAGGGCCGGCGACATGACGATCAACCAGGTCTCCGACCTGAAGGGCAAGACCGTCTGCACGGCCAAGGGCTCGACGTCGGTCGAGCGGCTGCGCTCCACCGTGCCCGAGGCGGACCTGGAGATCGTGGACGCGTACAGCATCTGCGTGCCCGCGCTGGTGTCGGGGCGGGTGGACGCGATCAGCACCGACGACACCATCCTGCTCGGGCTGCTGGCCCAGCATCCCGACACGCTGCGGATGCTCGGCAAGCCGTTCGGGCGCGAGCCGTACGGGATCGGCATCCGCAAGCAGGACGCGGCCTTCCGCGACTACCTGAACGGGCTGATCGCGCGCTGGCTGCGCGACGGGCAGTGGGACCGCGCCTTCATGGCCACGATCGGGGTCACCGGCACGACCTCGGCGTCGTCCCGACCGGCGAACCGCTGAACTAAACGATCATAAGCCGCTTCGCGGCACGCCCCGCTCCTTACGGTTACGCCAACGCTGACCGAGACAAGGAGCGTGACGCATGAGCCACGCGGACCTGATCGTGTTGGACCGGGTCAACAAACGCTTCGGCGACCACCACGTGCTCAGGGACGTCGACCTGACCGTCAAGCAGGGCGAGGTCGTGGTGGTCATCGGCCCGTCAGGGGCGGGCAAGTCGACCCTGTGCCGGGCGATCAACCGGCTGGAGACCATCGACTCCGGCACGATCACCCTCGACGGCACCCCGCTGCCCGCCGAGGGCAAGGCGCTGGCCAGGCTGCGGGCCGAGGTCGGCATGGTGTTCCAGTCGTTCAACCTCTTCGCGCACAAGACCGTCCTGGACAACGTCGTCCTCGGGCAGGTGCACGTGCTGAAGCGGCCGAAGGCGGAAGCCGTGCGCAAGGCCCGCGAGCTGCTCGACCGGGTCGGCATCGGCTCCCAGGCGGACAAGTACCCGGCGCAGCTGTCCGGCGGGCAGCAGCAGCGGGTCGCCATCGCCCGGGCGCTGGCCATGGACCCGAAGGCGATCCTGTTCGACGAGCCCACCTCGGCGCTCGACCCGGAGATGGTCAACGAGGTGCTGGAGGTCATGACGGCGCTGGCCCGCGAGGGCATGACCATGGTCGTCGTCACCCACGAGATGGGCTTCGCCCGCCGCGCCGCCGACCGGGTCGTGTTCATGGCGGACGGCCAGATCGTCGAGCAGGACTCCCCCACCGCCTTCTTCGGCGCGCCCAGCAGCGACCGCGCCCAGTCCTTCCTCGCCAAGATCCTCACCCACTAAGGAGTCGTCATGTTCGGCAGATCCCTTCTCACGGTGTTCGTCCCGGTGGTCGCCGTCGTCGCCGCCGCCTCCGGGTGCGGTGGCGGCTCCGAGACCTACGCCTCGATCGTGGACAAGGCCAAGAACGACAAGAAGCTGGTCATCGGCGTGAAGGCGGACCAGCCCGGGCTCGGGCTGCGCACCCCCGACGGCGCCTTCACCGGCTTCGACATCGAGGTCGCCAAGTACGTCGCCAGGCAGCTCGGCGTCGAGGAGAAGGACATCACGTTCAAGGAGACCGTCTCGGCCAACCGGGAGGCCTTCCTGGAGCAGGGCCAGGTCGACATGGTCGTGGCCACGTACTCGATCACCGACGCCCGCAAGCAGAAGGTCTCCTTCGCCGGGCCGTACTTCGTGGCCGGGCAGGACCTGCTGGTCAGGTCCGACGAGGGCGCGCTGACCGGGCCTGAGACGCTCAACGGCAAGAAGCTCTGCTCGGTCGCCGGCTCGACCCCGGCGCAGAAGGTCAAGGAGGAGTACGCCAAGGAGGTGCAGCTCCAGGAGGAGCGCACGTACTCGGCGTGCGTGGACCGCGTGCTCGGCGGCCAGCTCGACGCGATCACCACCGACAACGTCATCCTGGCCGGCTACGCCGCGCAGCACACCGGCAAGCTCAAGGTCGTCGGCAAGACGTTCAGCACCGAGAAGTACGGGATCGGCCTGAAGAAGGACGACACGGCGGGCCGCAAGGCGGTCAACGACGCGCTGGAGAAGATGTTCTCCGACGGCAGCTGGACCCAGGCGCTGCAGGCAAGCGTGGGCGCCTCCGGGTTCGCCGTGCCGCAGGCCCCGCAGCTCGAGCGGTACTGAGGCCCGATGGACGCGTTGCTGACCGAGGGCGGCACGATCGTCGCCGCCTTCTGGATGACGGTGCGGCTGACGGCGGTCAGCGCGCTCGGCTCGCTGGTGCTGGGCACGCTGCTGGCCGCCATGCGGGTGGCGCCGCTCGGCTCGCTGCGCGCCGCCGCCACCGCGTACGTGACCGTGGCCCGCAACACCCCGCTCACCCTCGTGCTGCTCTTCACCGGCCTCGGGGTGGGCGCGAACCTGGGCCTTGAGCTGTCCGACGACATCGCCACCAACAACTTCTGGCTCGCCGTCATCGGGCTGACCGCCTACACCTCGGCGTTCGTCTGCGAGGCGCTGCGCGCGGGGCTCAACACGGTGCCGGTCGGCCAGGCGGAGGCGGCCCGCTCGCTGGGGCTCGGCTTCGTCAGGACGCTGGCGCTGATCACGCTGCCGCAGGCGTTCCGCGCGGTGGTGGCGCCGCTCGGCAGCATCCTCATCGCGCTCACCAAGAACACCACGATCGCGCTGGTGGTGGGCGTCGCCGAGGCGTCGGTGCGGATGCGCGAGCTGATCGAGACGTACGGGGACCAGGTGATCGAGATCTTCCTCGGCTTCGCGGCCGGGTTCGTGCTGCTCTGCCTGCCGATGGGGTTGTTGTTCGGCTGGTTGTCGCGGCGGCTGGCGGTGGCCCGATGAGCGCGTACACCACGCTCTACGAGACTCCAGGCCCGCGCGGCGTGCGGCGCAACCGGGTGCTGACCGGCGTCGTCGCGCTGGCGCTGCTCGCCGTGGCGGCCTTCGTGTACGTCCGGTTCGACGCCAAGGACCAGTGGGCCGCCGAGAAGTGGACGCCGCTGCTGCGCGCCGACGTGTGGGCCACGTTCATCCTGCCGGGGCTGGCCGGCACGCTGTCGGCGGCGGTCGTCGGCGTGGTGCTGGCCGGGCTGTTCGGGCTGGTCTTCGCCACCGCGCGGCTGTCGGAGCACACGTGGGTGCGGGTGCCGGCGGCGGTGGTGGTGGAGTTCTTCAGGTCCGTGCCGCTGCTGCTGATGATCTTCTTCGCGTTCTTCGGCTCGTACGTGCTCATCGGCGTGAACATCTCGGCCTTCGCCGCCGTCGTGTTCGGCCTCACCCTCTACAACGGCTCGGTGATCGCCGAGATCGTCCGCGCCGGGGTGCTGAGCCTGCCCAGGGGGCAGCGGGAGGCGGCGTACGCGGTGGGAATGCGCAAGGGGCAGGTGATGCGGCTCGTGCTGCTGCCCCAGGCGCTCAAGGCCATGATGCCCGCGCTGGTCAGCCAGTTCGTGGTGCTGCTGAAGGACTCGGCGCTGGGATTGATCGTCGGTTACGACGAGCTGGTGGACCGGGGCCTGAACGGCATCGCGGCGAACTTCTCCAACGTGATCCCGGCGGCCATCCTCATCGCGGCCATCTTCATCGTCATCAACATGGCGCTGGACCGGCTGGCGCAGCGGCTCGGCGCGCGCGCCAGGACCGCCTGACCGGGGGCCACGGGGGCGATGCCCGCGGGGGAAGGTCGATGGGGATGGCATGAAATGTGTAGAAAGATGCCATGCCTATTCCCCCCGGCCCGTTCACCGGCCGCACCCTCGCCCGGCTCGCCAAGGACCTGCGCGAGCGCCGGACCACCTCGACCGACCTCACCGAGCAGGCGCTCGGTGCCGCCACCGCGCTCGATCCCGGGCTGAACGCGTTCGTCACCGTGGACGGGACAGGCGCCCTGGAGGCGGCCAAGGCGGCGGACGCCGAGCTGGCGGCGGGGCTCGACCGGGGGCCGCTGCACGGCGTACCGGTGGGGGTCAAGGACCTCATCGAGGTGGCCGGGCTGCCCGCGACCATGGGCTCGCGGCACTTCGCCGGGTACGTCCCCTCCCGGGACGCCGCCTGCGTGGCGCGGCTGCGGGAGGCCGGGGCGGTGATCGTGGGCAAGACCACCACCCACGAGTTCGCGTACGGGCCGACCGGCGACCGCTCCGCCAACGGGGCCTCGCGCAACCCGCACGACCCCTCGCGCATGTCGGGCGGCTCCAGCGGCGGCAGCGGCGCCGCCGTCGGCGCGGGCCTCGTGCCCTTGGCCCTGGGCACCGACACGGGCGGGTCCGTCCGCATCCCGGCCGCTCTGTGCGGGGTCGCCGGGTTCAAGCCCGCGTACGACGCCATCCCGGCGGACGGGGTCTTCCCGCTGTCACGCTCGCTCGACCACGTGGGCGTGCTGGCCGGCGACCCGGAGAGCTGCCTGATCGCCTACCGCGCCCTGACCGGCGCCGGCGCGCCCGCCCCGGTGGAGGCGGCCCGGGTGGCGTGGCTGGACGCGAGCGACCTGTTCGAGGGCGACCCCGAGGTGGTGGCGGCGGTCCGCGCGGCGGCGGGTGAGCTGCCTGAGGTGCGGCTTCCTGACGGGTTCGCCGAGGAGGTGCTGCGGACGTACCGGGCGATCCAGTCGTGCGAGGCGGTCGCCGTACACGCGGATCGCATGGAGACGGCGCCCGAGCTGTTCGGCGAGGAGGTGCTGGAACGGCTGCGCGGCGCCGCGCAGGTGCCAGGATGGAGCTACGTGCGGGCCCTGGAGTCCAGGGAGCGGCTGGCGGCGGTCGCGGACGGGCTGTTCGCGCGGCACGACGTGCTCGCGCTGCCCACGGCGGCGGTCACCGCCCCGCTCATCGACGAGCGCGAGGTGACGCCGGCGGGGCGGCCCGTGCCCGTCGGGGTCGCGCTGCTCTCCCTGACCTGCCCGTGGAACGTGCTGGGCCTGCCCGCCCTGACCGTCCCGGCCGGCACGGTCGCCGGCCTCCCGGTCGGCCTCCAGCTCCTCTGCCGCCCCGGCGACGAGCCCCTGCTCTTCGCGACGGCGAGCCGCCTGCCGGCCTGACGGCGAGGGAGTCAGCGGTGGGCGGTGCCGGAGTCGATGGCCTGGACGATGCCGGTGTCGAGGCCGGTGTCGTAGCCGGTGCGGAACGCCGTCCCGTACGCCTGGTCGCCGATCGCCGCGCGGGCCTGCCGCTCGCAGCGCGTACGGGCCTCCACCCACTCGTGGATGCCGATCTGGGCCCGGCCGATGGTGTCCCACACCTGCTGGGCGAGACCCAGCAGGCGGGCGGCCGGTTCCCCCTGCCCTGATGCGGCCGCGGCGCAGGCCAGCACGTCGAGCGCGAGCGCGATGCCGATGCTGTCGTGCAGCCGGTGCTTCAGCTCCAGGGACGCGCGGGCGTACCGCTGGGCCGGCTCGTAGCGGCCGAGGGCCAGCTCGGCCTGGGCGCGGAAGAGGTCGGCGTAGGCGCGCATCCAGCGTTCGCCGTGCTCGTCGCACTCGGCGCACAGCTCCTCAAGCGCCCTGATCGCGTCCTCGATGCGGCCCTGCGCGGTGTGCACGTGGCACTGCCCGAGCCTGGCCAGCATCGTCGGCAGGTCCAGCCCCTGCTCCGGCCGATGCACCGCCACCAGGCTGTCGGCCAGCGCCAGGGCGAGCGGGAGGTCGCCCCTGATGGTGGCCGCGGCCATCACCATGGCCTGCGCGGCGAGCGCGGCCGGGGCGTCGCCGAGCTCCTCGGCGACGCCGGCGCACTCGGTGGCCCACGCCATGCCGGCGTCGGCGTCGCCCTGCACGATGAGGGTCAGGGCGCACACCCACAGGGCGCGGCTGCGTACGGCGCTCGCCTCGGTGTCGAGCTCCAGCGCGCGCTCCAGGTAGTGCTGGCCCTCGCGCAGGAAACCGCACGGGTACCAGAAGAACCACAGGGCGGCGGCCAGCTCCAGCGCGCCGTGGTCGCCGGGGGCGGACAGGCTGAAGTCGAGGGCGATGCGCAGGTTCTCGTGCTCGGCGGTGGTGCGGTCGTTCCAGGAGACCTGGTCGGGGCCGAACCAGGCGGCGTCGCCCTGGCGGGCCATCGCCAGGTAGTGGTCGCGGTGGCGGCGGCGCAGCTCGTCCTGCTCGCCGAGGGCGCGCAGCCAGCCGGCGCCGTACTCGCGGATCGTGTCCAGCATCCGGTAGCGCTCGCCGCCGCCCGTGGGGGCCCAGATGAGGATCGACTTGTCCACCAGGCCCGCGAGCAGGCCGGGGATCGCGTCGGCGGGCAGCAGCCGGTCCGCGCACACCTCGATCACGGCCCGGTCGTCGAAGCTGCCCGCGAACACCGAGGCCCGCGCCCACAGCAGCCGCTCCCCCGGATCGCACAGCTGGTGGCTCCACCCGATCGCGGTGCGCAGCGCCCGGTGCCAGGGCGGGTCGGCTCCCCGCAGATCGTCGTCGGCGTCGCCCAGCAGCGCGAAGCGGTCGTCGAGCCGCTCGCACAGCTCGGCGACGCCCAGCTTGGGCAGCCGGGCCGCGGCCAGCTCGATCGCCAGGGGCAGGCCCTCCAGGTGGCGGCAGATGCGTACGAGCTGGTGGCGGTTGCCGTCCGTCACCTCGAAGCCGGGCACGACGGCGGCGGCCCGCTCGGCGAGCAGCTTCACCGCCTCCTGCGGGCCCTCGCCGCCCGCGTCGGGCACGGGCAGCGGCTCGATGATGAGCGCCTGCTCATCTGGGACGTCCAGCGGGCGGCGGCTGGTGGCGAGGATCGTCAGCCGGGGCGCGGCGACCAGCAGCGCACGTGCGGTCCGCGCGCAGTCGTCGATGAGGTGCTCACAGGTGTCGAGGACCAGGAGCAGGTGGCGGTCGGCGAGATACTCGCCGAGCACCTCCATCATCGGCCGCGTCGTCCGGTCCGCGAGGGGCAGCGCCTCGGCGATCGTGTACGGCAGCAGCGCGCCCTGGTCGAGCGCCGACAGCGGGATGTACCAGGCGCCGTCCGCGTACGCCGGCCGCATGCGGGCGGCGGCCCTGAGCGCCAGCCTGGTCTTGCCGACGCCCGCGGCGCCGGTCAGCGTCACCATGCGGAACTCACGGCACAGCCGGCGGATCCTGGCCAGCTCGCCACGCCGGCCCACCAGGCTGGTCATCTCCGGCGGCAGATTGCCGGCCGGCCGCCCACCCATCTTCATCAGCCTCACCCGTCCGGCTCGCTCCGCCGCATTCGGTGACAGCAGCTTGCCGGACCCGCCGTGCATCCGCCACGAAAAGTAAGAAAGTGACTACCCACCAGCTCCACCGCCCCCACCCCGCAAACCCCGCTCAACCAAGGACAAGAACCCCAACCCTCCCCCTTGGGACAACCCGGACAGCCACCCCACCGGACGACCGCGCACCCCGGCTCCCCCTCACAAGCGGGGCCGGTTGGGAGTGAGTTTCGGTCAGGGGATGTGTCGGCAGGAGCTATACACGCAACCAAGCGCTTGCTACGCTCCGCCCATGGTGTCCACGATCGTCTGGGGTACCGGCAACATCGGGCGCGCCGCCATTCGCGCCGTCGCCGCTCATCCCGCGCTCACGCTGGCCGCCGTCCTCGTTCACGATCCGGGCAAGGCCGGGCTGGACGCGGGCGAGCTGGCCGGGCTCGGCCGCCGCCTCGGCGTCGCGGCCACCACCGACGTCGACGCGGTGCTCGGCGCGGCCCCCCGGGCCGTCGTGTACGCCGCCTCCGGCGACCTGCGCCCGAATGAGGCCCTGGAGGACGTGGTCAAGGCGGTCAGGGCGGGCGCCGTGGTCGTGACCCCGTCCCTGTACGCCCTCTACGACCACCGCAACGCCCCTCCCGAGGTCCGCGAGCCGCTGCTGAAGGCGGTGGCCGAGGGCGGCGGGTCGCTGTTCGCCTCGGGCGTGGACCCCGGCTGGGCCAACGACGTGCTGCCGCTGCTGGTCAGCGGCCTGGCCGCGACCGTGGACTCCGTACGCTGCCAGGAGATCTTCGACTACTCCACCTACGGCCAGCCGGACTCGGTCCGCTACCTGGTCGGCATGGGCCAGCCGATGGACTACGAGCCCCCGATGCTGGCGCGGGACGTCCCATCGATGGTGTGGGGCGGCCAGATCAGGCTGATGGCCCGCGCGCTGGGCGCCGAGCTCGACGAGATCCGTGAGCACGTCGAACGCCGCCCGCTCGGCGAGACGATCACGACGGCCACGATGGGCACGTTCGAGAAGGGCACGCAGGGCGCGGCCAGGTTCGAGGTGCGGGGCGTGATCGGCGGCGCGCCCCGCATCGTGATCGAGCACGTCACCCGCATCCACCCGGCCTGCGCCCCCGACTGGCCGGTCCCGCCGGGCGGCGTGGGCGCGCACCGCGTGATCGTCGAGGGCCGCCCGCGCATCGAGGTCACCCTGGAGGCCACCGACGAGGACGGCAACCAGTCGGCGGGCGGCAACGCGACAGCCGTGGGCCGCCTGGTGGGCGCCATCGACTGGCTCGTGGCCGCCGCCCCCGGCCTGTACGACGCGCTCGACGTCCCGCTACGCCCGATCCCCGGCAAGCTCGGAGGTACGCGATGAGGATCGACATCCCGGAGGGCAAGGACGCCATCGAGTACGTCTGGGGCGAGATGATCCCCGGCATCGGCCCCGCCGCCGCCCGCTTCTCGCTGGCCGTCTACGCCCACACGACGCTCGGCCTGCGCGAGTTCGAGGCGGCCAGGCTGCGGGTCGCCCAGATCAACGGCTGCGCGTTCTGCCTGGACTGGCGGACCGAGCGGGACGGCGAGAAGGTCGAGGACGGCTTCGCCGACGCGGTGACGAACTGGCGCACCACCACGGCCTTCGACGAGCGCACCCGCCTGGCCGCCGAGTACGCCGAGCGCTACACCCTCGACCCCCACGGCCTGGACGAGGAGTTCTGGGCCAGGATGACGGCGAGCTACGGCCAGGCGGAGATCGTCGAGCTGAGCATGTGCCTCGGCTCCTGGCTGGCGTTCGGCCGGCTCAACCACGTTCTGGGCCTGGACACCGTCTGCCGGCTGCCCGGCGGCGCGTCTCCCGCCCACCGGCCGGAAGCGAGGCAGGCACCATGAGCATCACCCGTCGCGGCTTCATCGCCGGCACCGGCTCCCTGGTCGGAGCCGCCGCACTCGGCGTCCACGCCTCGCCGGCCCGCGCGATCCCCTCCGGCGCGCGGGTCCAGGTCCTGGTCATCGGCACCGGCTATGGCGGCTCGGTGGCCGCGCTGCGCCTGGCCCAGGCGGGCGTGGACGTCCACCTGGTGGAGATGGGCATGGCCTGGGACACCCCGGGTGCCGACGGCAAGATCTTCTGCAACACGCGGGAGCCGGACTACCGCTCGTACTGGCTGCGTACGCGCACCAAGGCCCCGCTCAACTACTTCCTCGGCTTCCCGCTCGACCGCGGCATCCCGAAGCACACCGGCGTGCTGGACGCCGAGGAGTTCGCCGGCATCACCGTCTACCAGGGCCGCGGCGTCGGCGGCGGCTCGCTGGTGAACGGCGGCATGGCGGTCACCCCCAAGCGCGAGAACTTCGCCTCGGTGCTGCCCACGGTGAACGCCGACGAGATGTACTCGGTCTACTACCCGCGCGCCAACACCACGCTCGGCGTGGGCACGATCGACCCGGCCTGGTTCGACACGACGCCCGCCTACCAGTACGGCCGGGTGGGCCGCAAGCACGCCCAGCGCTCCGGCTTCCCGTTCGTGTTCGTGCCGGACGTCTACGACTGGGACTACATGAAGCAGGAGGAGGCGGGCACGGTGCCGAAGTCGGCGCTGGCCGGCGAGATCCTCTACGGCAACAACCACGGCAAGAAGTCGCTGCAGCGCACGTACCTGGCGCGGGCCAAGGCCACGGGACGGGTCACGGTGTCGCCGCTGCACCAGGTCACCTCGGTCGCCCCCGCGCCCGGCGGCGGCTACACGGTGCTCATCGACCAGCTCGACACGAGCGGGAACGTGGTGGCGGCCAAGACCGTGACCGCCACCCGGGTGTTCTTCGCGGCCGGCAGCGTCGGCACGAGCAAGCTGCTGGTCAGGCTGAAGGCGACCGGCGCGCTGCCGGCTCTGAACGGCGAGGTCGGCAAGGGCTGGGGCGACAACGGCAACGTGATGTGCGGCCGGGCCAACCACTTGTGGGACCCGACCGGCAGCCTGCAGTCGGCGATCCCGTGCTGCGGCATCGACAACTGGTCGGCCGGGGGCGCGTTCGCCGAGGTCGCGCCGCTGCCGACGGGCATCGAGACGTGGGCCTCCTTCTACCTGTCGATCACGAACAACCCGCACCGGGCGCAGTTCACCTGGAACGCGGCGGCCGGGAAGGTCGAGCTGAGCTGGCAGGCCGCCTGGAAGCAGCCGTCCATCGACATGGCGAAGACGATCTTCGACAAGATCAACGCCAAGGAGGGCACGATCTACCGGACGGACCTGTTCGGCGTCTACAAGATCTGGGGCGACCACCTCACGTACCACCCGCTGGGCGGCGCCGTGCTCGGCCGCGCCACCGACAACTACGGCCGGCTGACCGCCTACCCCGGCCTGTACGTCATCGACGGCGCGCTGATCCCCGGCAACGCGACGGTCAACCCGTTCGTCACGATCACGGCCCTGGCCGAACGCAACATCGAGCACATCATCGCCACCGACCTGTGATCCACCGGCCGGTCGGCCCGGCGGCGGCGAGCAGCCTGCACTCCATCCGTGATACCCCGCCGCAGGTCCGTGCCCGTACGGAGTTCGCTGGTTACAGTGAGGCGGTGAGCCACGATCGGCACGGCCTGGCCATGACGGGCGCCGGCGCGGGGGCGGTACGCCACTACGACCGCGCGATCGACGAGCTGTTGCACTTCAGGGCCGAGGTCGACGCCGAGGCCGGCGCCGCCCTGGCCGAGTCACCCGGGTTCCCGATGGGGAACGTCCTGGTGGCCTACCTCGGGCTGCTGACCACCGAGGTGGAGGACGCGCGGACGGCGCGGGCCAGGTTCGGGGCGTTCCTGCGCCGGACCGAGGGCGCCGACCTGCTGCCCAGGGAGCGCGCGCACGTGGCGGCGGTGCTGGCGCTGCTCGACGGCGACTTCCTGGCCTGCGGCTCGCTGCTCGCCGAGCTGACGGCCGAGCATCCGCGTGACGCGCTGGCCCTCGCGGTCGGCCACCAGATCGACTTCTTCACCGGCGACGCCCGCATGCTGCGCGACCGCGTCGGCGGCGCGCTCAACGCCTGGCCGCAGGACGACCCGCACTTCGGTCACCTGCTCGGCATGTACGCCTTCGGGCTGGAGGAGTGCGGGCACCACGACAGGTCGGAGGAGGCAGGGCTGCGGGCGGTCGAGCTGAACCCGCGCGACGTGTGGGGCATCCACGCGGTGGTGCACACGTACGAGGAGCAGGGCAGGTTCGGCACGGGCCTGCGCTACCTCGACGCGCGGCTGCCCGACTGGTCCAGGGGGACGTTCTTCAACGTGCACACCTGGTGGCACTACTGCCTGTACGCGCTGGAGAGCGGCGACCTGCCGCGCGTGCTGTCGATCTACGACGCGGTGCTCGCCGACGGGCAGTCGTGCCTGGAGCTGCTTGACGCCGCCGCGCTGCTGTGGCGGCTCCACCTGGAGGGCTCCGACCAGCACGAACGCTGGCAGGCGCTGGCCGACCGGTGGCCGGCGCGGGTGGCCGAGCCGTTCTACGCGTTCAACGACATGCACGCGGTGATGTCGTACGTCGGCGCGGGGCGGATCGGCGAGGCGGACAAGCTGGTGGCCGAGCGCGAGGCGTACGTGACCAGGTCCCGGCCGGGGGTCACCAACCACGCCATGACGCTGCGGGTGGGGCTGCCGGTGTGCCGGGCGATCGTGGCGTTCGGGCGCGGTGATCATGACGCGGTCGTGGACCTGCTGTGGCCGATCAGGCACCGGATCGCCGAGTTCGGCGGCAGCCACGCGCAGCGCGACGCCGTGCAGCGCACGCTGCTGGAGTCGGCCCTGCGCGCGCGGCGGCGCGACCTGGCCAGGGTGCTGGTGAGCGAGCGGATCAGCCTGCGGCCGTGCAGCCCGTACAACTGGCTCAAGCAGGCGGCGCTGGCCGACGCGGTCGGCGACGGCGCGGCGGCGGCCGTGGCGCGGGTGCGCGCGGGCGACCTGGCCCGCACCGGCGGAGCCGCCGGAACTGTCGGGCCCGTCGAGTAGGTTGCAAGGCATGGAACGCCAACTCACCCTGATGGTCGTGCACGCCCACCCCGACGACGAGTGTCTCAGCACCGGCGGCATCCTCGCCCGCTACTCGGAAGAGGGCATCCGCACGGTCCTCGTCACCTGCACCAACGGCGAGCAGGGCGACGGCGCGGGCGGCGTCAAGCCGGGCGACCCCGGCCACGACGACGCGGCGGTGGCCGTGCAGCGGCTCGGCGAGCTGCGCGAGTCGGTCGCCCACCTCGGCGTCGAGCACCTTGAGCTGCTGGGTTACCGCGACTCCGGCATGGAGGGGTGGGAGGCCAACGCCCATCCCGAGGCGTTCGCCAACGTGCCGCTGGAGGAGTCCGCCGGGCGGCTGGCCGAGCTGATGGAGCGCTACCGGCCGCAGGTCGTGGTGACCTACGACGAGACGGGCGGCGGTGGCTACGGCCATCCCGACCACGTGCGGGCCCACGACATCACGGTGGCCGCCGTCGAGCGCACCGGCATTCCCGACAAGCTCTACCACACGGCCATCCCCCGGGCGGCGATCAAGCGCATGTTCGAGCTGATGCGCGCCAACGGCGTCGACTTCGGCGACGAGCTGCCGTCCGACGACTTCGGCACCCCCGACGAGAAGGTGACCACCGTCGTCGACGTCACCGCCTACGCCGAGCGCAAGCTGAAGGCGCTGCGGGCGCACGAGAGCCAGGGGGAGAACATCTTCTTCCTGCGCATGCCGGAGGAGGCCCAGCAGCAGGCGTTCTCCCACGAGGCGTTCGAACGCGTCCTGTCCAAGGTCGACGCTCCGGCCCACGAAGACGACCTGTTCGCCGGCCTCCGCCCCTGACGGTTCCTGGCGGGTGGTGAAAGTTTCACCGCTCTTCGGGGGTCGTCGCAGTTCGCCGGGCGGGGGCGGGTGTGGTGATGGTGATCGGGCTCTGGGCCGCCTACAGTGCTGACGAGTGCTGACAGACCCACCCGGACATCCGGTCAAGGAGCCCGTCATGCGTGCCCGCCTCATCCCGGTCCTGGTTCTCGCCCTGCTCGCCCTCGGCCTCGGCGCGCCGGCCGCCTCAGGTGCGCAGGCGGGGTTCGACTTCTCGCGGGCGGAGGTGTCGGTCACGGGGCTGCAGGTGCCGTGGGCGATCGGGTTCCTGCCCGACGGCGGCGCGCTGGTGTCCGAGCGCAACACGGGCCGCATCATGCAGGTACGCCCTGGGCAGGCGCCGTCGCCGGTGGCGACGATCAGCGGGGTGCGCGCGTCGGGTGAGAGCGGCCTGCTGGGCATCGCGGTCTCGCCGTCGTACGCGCAGGACGGCTGGGTCTATGCCTACTTCACCAGCACCGCCGGCGACAACCGCCTGGTCAGGCTGCGGCTGACGGCCCCGCAGACGCAGGAGGTGCTCTTCTCGGGGGTGCCGAGCGCGACGATCCACGACGGCGGCCGCATCGCGTTCGGCCCCGACGGCATGCTGTACGTCGCCACCGGCGACGCCGGCACCACCTCCAACGCCCAAAACCTGAACAGCCCGGCCGGCAAGATCCTGCGCATGACGCCGGAGGGCGGGGCGCCGTCGGGCAACCCGTTCCCCGGCTCGCGGGTGTGGAGCTACGGCCACCGCAACGTGCAGGGCCTGGCGTGGGACGAGGCGGGCCGGATGTACGCCTCCGAGTTCGGCCAGAACACCTGGGACGAGATCAACCGGATCGTCGCGGGCGGCAACTACGGCTGGCCGGTGTGCGAGGGCACCTGCGGCAACGGCTCCTACCGCGACCCGATCGTCACGTGGTCCACCGCCGAGTCGTCGCCCAGCGGCCTGGCGTACGCCGACGGCGCCCTGTACGCGGCGGCGCTGCGCGGCCAGCGGCTCTGGGCGATCCCGCTGACCGACGGCACGCCGGGCACCCCGGTGGCGCAGCTCCGCTCCTACGGCCGGCTGCGCGCGGTGGCGGCGGGCCCGGACGGTCACCTCTGGGTGTCGACCAGCAACCGCGACGGCCGCGGCACCCCGGTGGCCCAGGACGACCGCATCATCCGCGTCCCGCAGGCGACGGACGAGGGCGGCGGCCCCTCCGGCGCCTGCACGGCCACGGCCACCACGCAGACCCAGTGGAGCACCGGCTACGTCATCCAGCCGGTGACCGTCACCAACGACGGCACGGCACCCCTGACCGCCTGGACCGTGACCTTCTCCCTGCCGCCCGGCCACACGGTGACCGGCTCATGGAACGCGGCCCTGACCGTCTCCGGCCAGACCGCCACGGCGAGGAACACCACCCACAACGGCACCCTGGCGGCGGGCCAGCGCACCACGTTCGGCTTCCAGGCCACCCGCCCGGCCGGCGACACCGGCCTCCCCACGGCTTACCAGTGCTCGTAACCCACCCGGCGCGGCCATGACCTGAGGCTCAGGGGCCCAGGCCGGACCACGCGGCGCGGGGGCCCGGGCGCGGAGGCGCGAGGCCCCGGGTGGGTCAGATCCAGCCGCGGCGGGTGGCCTCCATGGCCACCTGGAAGCGGGTCTGGGCGCCGAGGCGGCGCATCAGCCTGGTGAGGTGGCGCTGGACCGTGCGTTCGCTCCAGCCCAGGGCCCGCGCCGCCGAGCGGTCCGTGGCGCCGGCGGCGAGCAGGGTGAGCAGCCGTTCCTCGTCCGGCGACAGCTCCTGCTCGAAGGCGAGCTCGCCGTTGAGCCGCACGGGGACGCTGCGCTCCCACAGCGCCTCGAACAGCGCGATCAGCGCGTCGAGCAGTGGCGACGGGTGGATCAGGTAGGACGCGGAGAGCACGTCGTCCCCGGCCCGCATGAGCGGGATGATGGCGAGCCGGTCGTCGGAGATGCCGAGCTTCATCGGCAGGCCGGGATGGATCCTGGCCTGCTCGCCGTGCTGCACGCCGACCGTGACGTCCTCCAGCCAGCCGGGCATCTCCAGCACGCTGCTCTCGTAGATGACGCGGTAGCGCACGCCGCGCCGCAGCAGGTCCAGCTCGACGGGGTTGGGCTCGCGGTGCTGGGCGGGGGCCGCGTACGGCGGGCGGTCGAAGCCGCGCATCTGGGCCCGCGTGTCCTGCTGCATCTGCACCCACCGGTGGTTGACCTCGTCCCGCCCTGAGACGACCTCGATCAGCTCGCCGGGGTGGGCGAAGCGGGTGCCGGCGCGGTAGACGTCCATGAGGGCGCGGATGTGGGCGCGTACGCCGTCCAGCTCCCGTTCCCGCTCGCGCAGGATGGCCTCGAGGCTGCTGTCCGGCGAGACGGCGACGTAGCGGGTGGGCCGGCCGGTGGAGCGGGTGGCGAGGCCGAGGTCGAGCAGCGACTGCAGGATGCGGCGGGCGGCGGTGGCCGGCAGGTGGCAGTCGGCGACGATCTCGGCGACCGTGGCCTGCGTGCGGCGGACGAGCGCGTCGTACACCTCTTCGTCCTGAGGGCTGAGCCCGATCGCCTCCAGCAACCCCGCTCCTCCTGTCTGAATGACGACACATGGCGGAAACTCGTCACTAACCAAGCTTGTCAGGAAAAGGCGGAAGATGTCAGCGTTCTTGAGCACCATCGGCCCCAGTGGCCACAGGAAAGAAGGAGCATCATGCCGCTGTCCCCTCGCCGCTCGCCCGGTCGTCGTCTGCTCGCCGCCGTCTTACCAGCGGTTCTGCTGACGACCGCGACGTACGGGACGCTCGTCCCCGCGAGCCCGGCCGAGGCGCAGACCGCCCCGTCCGGCACCCCGGACCAGCAGCCGGACCAGAAGATCGACCCCAAGCTGACCGAGCGGATGCGGACCGCCGGTGAGCGCATCGAGGCGCTCGTCGTGCTGCGCACCCTGCGGCAGCCGCCCGCGACCGACACCCCCGTGCAGGCCCGCGCCGCACTGAAGGCGAGCGCGGAGCCGGTGCAGGACCCGGTGGCCGCGTTCGTGCGCTCGCGCGGCGACCAGGTGGTCAACACGTTCTGGCTGAAGAACATGATCCTGGTACGCGTCACGCCCGCCACCCTGGCCGCCCTGGCCGAGCTGGAGCTGGTCGACCGGATCATCCCGAACTTCACCCTCACCGCCCCCGAGCCCGACCGCGCGCCCGCGTCCAAGACCAGCCCCCAGAGAGCGGCCGAGCCCGCCACGTGGGGCCTCACCAAGATCGGCGCCGACCGCGTCCAGCAGGAGCGCGGGCTGACCGGCAAGGGCGTCCGGGTGGCCGTGCTCGACACCGGCGTCGACATCACCCACCCCGACCTGCAGGGCAAGCTGGCCGGGACGGGCGAGGACCACGCGGGCGGCTGGATCGAGTTCGGCCCGGACGGCAAGCCCGTGCCGAGCGAGCCGCACGACAGCTCCTTCCACGGCACCCACGTGGCGGGCACGATCGCGGGCGGCGACGCGTCCGGCACGAAGATCGGCGTCGCGCCAGGGGCCGAGCTGATGGCCGGGCTGGTCATCCCGGGCGGCCAGGGCACGCTCGCGCAGGTGGTCGCGGGCATGCAGTGGGCGCTGGCGCCGTACGCGGCGGACGGCACCCCGGCGGGCGAGCCTGCCGACGTGGTCAGCATGTCGCTGGGCGCCGAGGGCTACGCCGACGAGCTGGTCGAGCCGGCCAGGAACATCTACCGCGCGGGCGCGTTCCCGTCCTTCGCGATCGGCAACGACTGCGCGGAGGGCCAGTCCGGCAGCCCGGGCAACGTGTACGAGTCGGTGGCCGTGGGCGCGACCGACGTCAACGACGACGTGCCCGACTTCTCCTGCGGCGGCGTGGTCAGGTCGACCGACTGGTTCCACGCCCCGCCCGAGTGGCCCGACTCGTACGTGGTGCCGGACATCTCCGCGCCCGGCGTGGACGTGGTGTCGGCGATGCCGGGCGGCGGGTACGCCGCGCTGAACGGCACCTCGATGGCCACCCCGCACGTGTCGGGCACGGTCGCCCTCATGCTGGAGGCCCGTCCCGACCTGACCGTGGACGCGGCCGAGGAGATCCTGGCCGGCACGTCGGTCTCCGACGACCGCTACGGCCCGCTGCCGAACCCCCGCTACGGCCAGGGCCGCATCGACGCCTACGCGGCGGTCGCCGAGGCGGCCCTCACCAGCGGCGTGCGCGGCACCGTCACCGACCGGCGCTCCCGCAAGCCGCTGGCCGGCGTGCGGATGAGCGTCGGCGGGCGCAGCACGGAGACGGACGCGGACGGCCGCTTCGAGCTGCGGCTGCCCGCCGGGCGGCACGAGCTGACGCTGTCCAGGTTCGGCTACGAGGACGCGAAGAAGACCGTCACGGTCCGCGCCGACCGGCTCTCCGACGAGCGGGTGCAGCTGGAGCGGACGAAGTGGAGCACGATCTCGGGCCGGGTGTCGTACGAACCGACCGGCACGACCGTGCCCGGCGCCACGGTCGAGGTGCTCGGCGTGCCCGACGAGCTGACCGCCGTGACCGACGCGAAGGGCCGCTACACGATCAAGGACGTGCCGGTCGGCGCGTACCGGATCGCCGCGCACGCCCCCGGCGTGTCCAGGTCGCCCGACCTGGAGGTCACCGTCGGAAAGCATCGGGCGGAGTCGGACCTCACGCTGCCCCGCCGCTCCCCCACCGAGCGGCTGTCGCTCGGCACGGACGGCCGCCAGGGCAACCACGAGGCGTGGTGGCCGGAGCTGAGCGGTGACGGGAACGTGGTGGTGTACGCCACCTTCGCCTCCAACCTCACCGACGACGCCGACACGAACGGCGAGCTGGACATCTTCGCCACCGACCGGCGTACCCGGGTGACCGAGCGGGTCTCGGTGCCGACCGGCGGCGGGCTCGGCGACTCGTTCTCGCTGTCGCCGACGGTCAGCCACGACGGCCGGTACGTCGGGTTCAGCAGCTTCTCCAGCAACCTCGTCCCCGGCGACGCCAACGGCCAGACCGACGCGTTCCTGCACGACCGGCAGACCGGGACGACCGAGATGATCTCGGTGTCCTCGAAGGGCGAGCCGGGCAACGACCTGTCGGGCGCGCCGAGGTTCAGCGCGGACGGCCGGTACGCGATCTTCGACAGCATGGCCTCGAACCTCGTCCCCGGCGACACCAACGGGCGCAACGACGTGTTCCTGCGCGACCGGCAGAGCGGCACCACCGAGCGGATCTCGGTGACGCAGGACGGGACCGAGGTCAACGGCAACGCCCGCGAGGCCACGATCAGCGCCGACGGCCGGTACGTGGCCTTCCAGAGCGACGCGGCCGACCTGGTGCCCGGCGACGACAACGGCGTGATCGACACCTTCGTGCTGGACCGGCAGGCCAAGACGCTCACCCGCGTGACCGGGCCCGACCCGGCCACCGAGACCGCCGGGCCGGTGATCAGCCAGAACGGCACCGCCGTGGCGTACTCCAACGGCGTCGGCCTCGGCGAGATCTACGTGCACGACCTGGCCACCGGCAAGGCCCGGCTGGTGTCGGTCACCCTGGACGGCGCCGGCGCCGGCGGCCTGACCTTCGCCCCCTCGCTGTCGGCCGACGGCACCAAGGTCGCCTTCTACAGCGACTCGGGCCGGCTCGCCGAGGGCGACGACAACAACCTCAGCGACGTCTTCCTGCGGGACGTGACGGCCGGCACCACCACGCTGCTGTCCGGCGCGCCCGGCGGGACGGGTGGCGACGGCCGGGCCGCGCTGCCGTCGATCAGCGCGGACGGCCGGTACGTGGCCTTCGAGAGCACCTCGGCCAACCTGGTCGAAGGCGACACCAACAAGCGCTCGGACGTCTTCGTGCACGACCTGGTGGCCGGGCCCGAGGCGCTGTTCGCGCTGAGCGACCTGTCGGTGACGCCCGAGTCGTCCAGGTCAGGGCGCGTGAAGGTGCGGGCGCTGGTGAAGAACGTGGGCGAGCAGGCCGGCTCGTACCAGGCGGTGGTCCGGGTGAACGGGGCCGAGGAGCAGCGGCGGGAGGTTTCGCTGAAGCCCGGCGAGGACGCCCGGGTCACCTTCGACCTGCGCCGCTCCGAGGCGGGCACCTACACCGTCACGCTCGGTCCCCTGACCGGCCACTTCGCGGTCAAGCGCTGACGATCGACCGCATGAGGGGGGCCGTCCCGGAAGGGGCGGCCCCCCGTTCGCGTGCTCAGGGGACGCGATCGCGGCGGCGTGGCCACCCGGCGCTCATCATGACGGCCGGGCTGCGATGATGAACTCCGTCCCGGGGCGCGTCCACTCTCCCGGCCGTGCGGAAACGGCAGCGTCCCCCGGGGGAGAGAGGCGGGCCTGATGATCGCTGTGCTCGGCGAGTGCGTCGCCGACGCCTTCACCGACTCCGCACCGTCCGCGGGCGGGACGGGCATGGGGTTGCGGGTGTTCCCTGGAGGCGGGCCGGCGAACACGGCGGTGGCGCTCGCGCGGCTCGGCACGCGGGCCAGGTTCCTCGGGCGGCTGTCGGGCGACGTCTTCGGGCAGGTGTTCCGTACCCGGCTGGCCGCCTCGGGCGTGGACCTGTCGGCGGCGATCGCGGCCGGTGAGCCGAGCACGCTGGCGGTGGCCGCGCTGGACGCGGGCGGGCGGGCCGCGTACACCTTCTACGCCCAGGGCACCGCCGACTGGCAGTGGACGCCCCACGAGCTGGGCCTGGAGCGGCTCGGAGCAGCGTCCTGCCTGCACACCGGCTCCCTCGCGCTGGTCAAGCAGCCCGGCGCGGCGGCCGTCGAGGAGTTCGCGCGGGCCGCCCATGAGCAGGTCACGGTCTCCATCGACCCCAACGTGCGCCGCAGCCTGGCCGCGCCTGAGGACTACCGGGTGGAGCGGTGGTGCGCGTACGCCGACGTGCTGCGGCTCAGCGACGACGACCTCGCGGTGCTGCTGCCGGGCACCCCGGCGGAGGCGGCCTGCGACCGGTGGCACGAGGCGGGCGCCCGGCTGATCGTGGTCACGCTCGGCGCCGAGGGCGCGCTGGTGTCGCTGGACGGCGAGCGCGCCACCGTTCCCGCGACCCGCGTCGAGGTGGCCGACACGGTCGGGGCCGGCGACGCGTTCACCGCCGGGCTGCTGCACCACCTGGAGGCGCAGGGGCTGCTCGGCGGGCGGCTGGACGCGCTCGACCTCGGCACCGCCGTCGCGGCGGCCGCGTTCGGGACCCGGGTGGCGGCGCTGACCTGCACGGTTCCCGGCGCCGACCCACCCTGGTCCGACCAGCTCTGACCCGGCTCAGAAGTCGAAGTCGTCGATGTTGTCCTTGGTGAAGACGAACGGGTCGCCCAGCAGCACCGTGCCGTCCTTGCCGACGGTGTAGTCACCGAGCTTGCCCGCCTTGAACGTCTCGCCCTCCTTGCCGGTGATCAGCCCGGAGGCCAGCGCGCCGCCGGTGTAGGCGGCCAGGTAGCCGAGGTCGGACGGGTTCCACAGGGCGAACGAGGTGACGGTGCCGTCCTTGACGTACGCGCGCATCTGGTTGGGCGTGCCCAGCCCGGTCAGCTGCACCTTGCCCTTGTACTCCGAGCCGGACAGGTAGCGGGCCGCCGCCGCGACGCCGACCGTGGTCGGCGAGATGATGCCCTTCAGGTTCGGGTGCTTGGCCAGCAGGCCCTGCGTCTCCTGGAACGACTTCTGGTCGTCGTCGTCGCCGTAGACGGTGTCGACCAGCTTGAGCTTGGCGTACTCGGGCTTGGCCAGCTCGGTCTTCATCATCTCGATCCAGGCGTTCTGGTTGGTGGCGTTCGCGGTCGCCGACAGGATCGCGATCTCGCCGCCCTCCTCGCCGACCGCCTCGCCGATGAGCTTGATCTGCGAGGCGGCGATGCCCTCCGCGCTCGCCTGGTTGATGAAGGCGTCCCGGCAGGACGGGTTGGTGTCGGAGTCGTACGTCACCACCTTCGCCCCGGCGGTGCGGGCCTCCTGGAGGGCGCCGCAGATGGCGTCCTTGTCGTTGGCGGACACCACGATCACGTCGGTTCCCTGCTGCGACAGCGTGTTGATGTAGCTGACCTGCGCCGACGGGCTGGCCTCCGAGGGGCCCGTCTGGCTGTAGACGCCCTTGAACTCCTCGACCGCGACCTTGCCGCCCTTGTTGTCGGAGGCGTCGAAGTACGGGTTGTTCACCTGCTTCGGGAGGAAGGCGACCTTCAGTCCCTCCTTGATCGTCCCCGCGCCGGCGGAGGACGCGCCGGGAGCCGGCCGGCCCGCCGGCTCTTCTTGGCTCGCACAGCCGGTGACGGCGAGGCTGAACGCGGTGAGCACCGCCAGGGCGACGGCCCTGCCTCCTCGAGTTCTCGCTGCCATGATGGAGTTCCTTTCGCGGCCCGCGATCGCGGTCAGGGGGTGACGGATCGTCGCCGGCGCAACCGCTCGCGCACCATGCCAGCGACGTTGGGTCCCACTACGGAGACGATGAGCAGGGATCCGGTGATGATGGTCAGGGTGTTGGCCGGCACGTACGCGAGCTGCAGCGCGTTGCGCAGCGTGCCGAGCAGGATGACGGCGGCGATGACGCCGAGCAGCCCGCCGCGCCCGCCGAAGATGGACACGCCGCCGAGCAGCACCGCGGCCACCACGGCGAGTTCGAGGCCCATGCCGTTGTCGGCGCGGGCGCTGGCGAAGCGCAGCGTCCAGAAGACGCCGGCCAGCGACGACATGGCGCCGGTGGCGACGAACAGCCAGAACTTCGTGCGGGCCACGCCGATGCCGGTGAAGCGGGCGGCCTCGGCGTTGTTGCCGATGGCGTACAGGCCGCGGCCGATCGGGGTGGCGTGCAGCACGAGCGCGAAGACGATCGCCAGGGCGGCGACCATGATGATCATCCACGGGATGGTCAGCCCGGGGATGGCGGCGATCGCGCCCGTCGTCCACTCGGGCGGGTAGTCGGCCACCGCCTGGTCGCCGAGCACGACGTACCCCAGGCCCCGGTACAACGCGAGCGTGCCGATCGTCACCGCCAGCGACGGCAGCCCGAAACCGGTCACGAACAGCCCGTTGACCGCGCCGAGCAGCGCCCCGAGCAGCAGGCAGAGCACGATCACCACGGGCAGCGAGGTGACGCCCCACAGCCAGAGCTGGCCCATGACGGTGCAGGTCAGGCCGAGGATGCTGGCCACCGACAGGTCGATCTCGCCGGTGATGATCACCAGGGTCATGGGAAGCGCGATGAGCGCGATCGGGATGACCTCCAGCGTGACGAACCGCCAGAAGCGCGGGCTGGCCACGCCTTCGATGCTGAGCGCGCCGATCGCGACGACCAGGATCAGGGCCACGACGAGCACGGCGTCCCAGGACCCGGCCACCGCCCGCACCCGCCTCATCGCGCCGCTCCCCGCCTTGCTGCCCGCGCCGTCTCGTACCGCCTCAGCCACGGCCGCTCCTTCCTCGCAACGTCCTGGCCATGCGGACGGCCAGCGCGCGGTCCAGGCCGATCGCGGCCAGGATGAGCGCGCCGACGGCGGCCCGCTGCCAGAACGGGCTCACCCCCAGCACCGGCAGCGCGCTGCTGATCGTGGTGAGCAGCACCGCGCCGAGCGCGGCGCCGTAGACCGAGCCGCTGCCCCCGAAGATGGCCACGCCGCCGACCACGACGGCGGCCACCACGTTCAGCTCGAAGCCGTTGCCCGCGTTGGCGTCGAGGGTGCCGAAGCGGGCCGCGTACAGGACGCCGGCCAGGCCCGCGAGCGCGCCGGAGACGACGAACGCGGTGAACACCCGCCGGCCCACCGGGATGCCCGCGAGGCGGGCGGCGGGCGGGCTGGAGCCGATGGCGTACAGCTCCCTGCCGCTGCGGTACGTCCGCAGGTAGTAGCCGGCGGCCACCAGCACCACCACCGCGAACAGCGCCAGCACCGGCACCCCCAGCAGGGTCGCGCTGCCCATCCGGAGGAAGCCGGGCGGCATGTCGGCGGCGTTGATCTGGCGGCCGGTGGCCCAGGTGTAGTCGACGCCGCGGAAGACGTACAGGGTGCCGAGCGTCACCACGAGCGCGGGGACGCGGGCGGCGGCGATGAGCGCGCCGTTCACGGCCCCGCAGACGGCGCCGAGCAGCACACCGGCCGCCAGCGCCACCGGGATCGGCAGGCCGGGGTTCGCCACGAACAGGCTGCCCGTCGCGAACGCCGACAGCCCCAGCACCGACCCGACCGACAGGTCCACGTTGCGGGTGATGACGACGATGCTCTGTCCGACGGCGAGCACGGCGAGGATGGTCGAGCCGAGCAGCAGGTCCTTGATGCCCTGCGCGGTCAGGAAGCGCGGGTTGACCAGCACGGTTACGGCCACGAGCAGCACCAGCGCGGCGGCGATGCCCAGCTCTCTGATCACGAACACCCGGTGCACGAGCCGGGTTCCCCCGGTGACGGCGGTCATGCGGTGCCGCCCTGTCCTGTCGCCCGTCCTGCCGCCCGTCCTGTCGCCTGTCCTGTCGCGGCCAGCATCACCGACTCCTCGTCGGCCCGCGTACGGGGGATGTCGGCCACCAGCCTGCCCTCGTGCATGACGAGCACGCGGTCGGCCATGCCCAGCACCTCGGGCAGCTCACTGGAGATCATCAGCACCGCGACGCCCTGCCCGGCCAGCTCCGACAGCAGCCGGTGCACCTCGGCCTTGGTGCCGACGTCGATGCCGCGGGTGGGCTCGTCCACGATGAGCACGCGCGGCTCGGTGGACAGCCACTTGGCCAGCACCACCTTCTGCTGGTTGCCGCCCGACAGGGTGGAGACGGGGTCGGTGAGGCGGGCGGTCTTGACCTGGAGGCGCTCGCTCCAGGTGCGGGCCGCGGCCCGCTCGGCGCCGCCGAACAGCAGCCCGAGCCTGCTCAGCGACCAGCGCCTGGTGAGGGTGGCGTTGCGTGCCACCGACAGCTCCATGACCAGGCCCTGCTGGCGGCGGTCCTCGGGGACGAGGGCCAGCCCCGCGGCGATGGCGGCGGCGGTGTCGCCGGGCGGCAGCGTCCTGCCCTCGACGGTCACCTCGCCGGCGTCGGGCCTGTCCACGCCGAACACGGCTCGCGCGACCTCGCTGCGCCCGGCCCCGACGAGCCCGGCCAGCGCCACGATCTCGCCGCCGCGCACGGTGAACGAGACGTCCTCGAAGACGCCGTGCCTGGTCAGGCCGCGTACCTCGAGGCGGGGGTGGCCCACGTCCGCCGCCGTCTTCGGATAGAGCGCGGACACCTCGCGGCCGACCATCCTGCGGACCAGCTCCTCGACGGTGAGGCCGGTGGCCGGGTCGGTGGAGACCCAGCGGCCGTCGCGCAGCACCGTGATCCGCTTGCAGAGGGTGAAGATCTCGTCGAAGCGGTGGGAGATGAACAGCACCGCCGCGCCCGCCTCGCGCAGCGACCCGACGACCGAGAACAGCCGCTCGACCTCGACGCCGGAGAGCGCCGCGGTGGGCTCGTCCATGACGAGGACGCGGGCGTCGAACGCGAGCGCCTTGGCGATCTCGACGAGCTGCTGGTCGGCGATGGACAGGCCGCGGGCGGGCCGGTCGGGGTCGAGCCCGACGCCGAGCCTGGCGAACAGCTCGGACGTGGCCGCGCGCATGGCCTTGGCGTCGATGCGGCGCAGGCCGCGTAATGGCTGGCGGCTCATGAAGATGTTCTCGGAAACCGACAAATCCGGAAAGAGGGTCGGTTCCTGATAAATCACGGCTATTCCGGCGGCCTGGGCGTCGGCGGGGCCCGAGAGCGCCAGCTCCTTCCCGTCCACGGTCAGCGTGCCGGCGTCGGCCGGGTGGGCGCCCGCGAGGACCTTCACCAGCGTCGACTTTCCCGCCCCGTTCTCCCCCACCAGGCCGTGCGCCTCGCCGGCGTACAGGTCGAGCCGCACGCCTGACAGGGCACGGACCGCGCCGAAGGACTTGCTGACATCGCGGAGCGACAGGATGGGAGGAGATTCACTCATACGCCCTCCGGCGCCGTTCAGGCGAAACGTTTTAATGTGTCCAGAACGTAAAACGGCGGGGAGTTACGTGTCAATACTGCCGGTACGCGACTTGGATCCGGGCATAAAATTTCTAAAACGATTTAGACACCAACCGGTCGCGCGGAGGCCGCGCTTCCGGACATCCAGCGCTCATCCGGGACGTACGCGCTTACTCGGCTCGCTCACTCGGCTCGGTCACTCGGCTCGGTCACTCGGCTGGGTCACTCGGCTGGGATCGTCCGGTAGCCGTTCCACACGAACCTGGCCGTCGTCACCGCGTCGTCGCCGTCCCCCGTGATGAGCTGGTGGATGGCGATGCCGTCCAGCTCGCGGTACTCACACCACTCGTGGTCGGACGTCAGCACCAGATCCAGGCCCAGGTTCACCAGCAGGTCGAACACCTGGCCGCGGTTCGCCCTGTCCACCCCCACGAACACCTCGTCCAGCAGGATGAAGCGCGGGCAGCCCGGATCGGTCAGGTAGTGCGCGGCCACGGCGGCGAACAGCGGCAGGTGCAGCGCGATCGCCTTCTCCCCGCCCGACAGGGCGCCGTGCAGCTTGCGCGTCAGGTCCTGCCAGCCCTGGCCGTCGCCCCTGTCCAGCTTGACCACGAAGCGGTGCCAGGCGGTGTAGTCGAGGACCTTCATGAGCTGGTCCTCCCAGCTCGCCGACGAGTCGTCGGCCCTGGCCTCCTCGACGCGGTCCCTGAAGAAGACGTACAGGGCCTCCTTGTCGGCCTCGCTCAGCCCGGCCGGGTCACGCAGCAGCAGGTCGCGGGCGGCACGGGTGCCGGGCGACTGCGTGGGATCGACCTGCCACACCAGCCGCACCGCCACCTTGGAGGCGGTGCGGACCCGTTCGAGCCGCTGGTTCATCGCCTCCACCAGCGCCGTCGCCTGCCTGATGCGGTCGGCGAGATGCCGGCGCGTGTCGCCGGCCAGCGTGCGGTCGAACAGGTCCCGCTCGGCCTCGGTGATGTCCCGCCGCCGCGCGTCCCGCTCCTGGTGCAGGACTCTGCCCAGCGCCGCCGCCCCGGCCCGCACCCCGTTGACGGTCGCGGTCAGCACCTGCACGTCGTCGTCGGGCGTCAGCTCCAGCTCCGCCCGCCCGCCCAGCGCCTCCCTGGCACGATGCACGGCATCCCGCAACCGCGCCTCAGCCTCCCTGACCTGCTTGCCCTCATACGGCACAGCCCCCAGCCGCTCCGCCACCACCGTCGCCGCATCCAGCACCGGCCCGGCCTCCGAGGTCGGCTCCAGTGTCACGCCCGCGTCGGCCGGCAGATGGCCGGAGGCCAGGCGGCGGAAGCGGTCCGAGGCCTCGTCGCGCGCCTGCGCGGCCTCGGCGTGCCGGTCCTCGGCGGTGGACAGCTCGCCCCTGAGGCGGCCCAGACGGGCGTTGAGCCTGGCCAGGCCGTCGTTGATCTGCTTGATGGCGCGGCGGCAGTCCTGGTAGGCGGCCTGGGACTCCTGGAGCATGGCGAGCACCTCGTGCTGCTCGGCGCCGGCCGTACCCTCGATCGCGGCCAGCCGCTCGGCCAGCACGACCGCGGCGGACGCGGCCCGCTCGGCGCGTTCGACGGCGTCGAGGGCGAGCCGCTCGTACTGGGCGGCGGTCTCGGCGGCCAGCCTGGCGTGCTCGGCGGCGGCGCGGGCGTCGGCGCGGCGGTCGTGCCAGACGGCGCCGGTCGTCTCGGCGGTGCGCAGCGCCTGCTCCAGGTTGTCCAGCGCGGACGGCGCCGCGGGCAGCGCGTGCCGGTCGGCCAGCTCGGTCAGGCGGCGCAGCGACCGCGCCACGTCCTGCTCGCGCTCGTGCAGCCGCTCCTCGTACGCGCGCAGCCGGTCCTCCAGCAGCGCCACCTTGCGTTCCGCGTCGTCGAGCGCCTGGACGGACTCCGCGTACGGCCGCCTGTCGGGCCTGCGCCGCAGCTCGGCGGCCAGCGTGTCGCGGTCGGCGTCCACCACGGCGAGCAGGTGGTCGCACTCGGCGATCCGCCCGGCCAGCTCGCCCAGCCGGTCGTCCAGCTCGGCGACGCGGCGCCGCCTGGCCCGCTCCCTGGCGGTCGCGCCGATGTAGGCGGGCTCCGGCTTGACCCAGCGGCCCGCCGCGGGGCCGAGCCGCCAGGTGCCGTCGGCGCCGATCACGACCGGGTGGTCGACGCCGATCGCGGTGGGCGCGAACGCGATGCCGCCCAGCACGGCGTCCGCCGGGACCGGCGAGTCCGCCTCGGTGAGCAGCACGTGGGCCAGGCTGTAGCCGGGGGCCGGGCGGGCCAGGGCGGCGACCGCGAACGCGTCGTGCTCGCCCGCGTCGAACCCGCCGTCCGGACGCAGCCACAGGCCGAGCAGCCCGGACGCCTCCAGCGCCGCCTCCACCCCCGCCTGCGCGACCGGGTCGAGCCCTGACCTGAACGCCACCGCTCGCCACAACGGCAGCCCAGGCCGGGCCAGCCGCCCGGCGGCGGTGCGGGTGGGCGAGGCGGGCGGCTCGATCGCCGTCTGATCGCTGAGCCGCTCCCGCTCCTGAGCCAGCTCGGCCCGCTCGCCGGCCAGCCGGTCACGCAGGCCGGTCAGCTGCTGCTCCCGAGCCGCCAGCTCGACGGCGGCCATCGTCCGCGCCGTGCTGACGAGGTCGTCGGCCCGCTCGAAGTCCTCGGCCAGGCCGGCCAGCGTGGCAGGATCAAGCTGAAGCTGCGCACACCCGCCGGCCCAGTCGCCCAGCGCGGCGGCCAGGTCACGAGCCCGCTCGTCCCGCACCCGCTCAGCCCGTTCACGACTCTCCTGAGCAGCGGCCAGATCGTCACGCGCCTCGTCACGATCCCGCTCGGCCGTGCTCCGCCGCCCCACAGCCTCCTCGTGGGCGATCGCCCCCGCCCTGACCTCCCTGATCTGCCCGGCCCTGCTACTGACGGCCGCCCGCAGCAGCTCCCTCCCCCGCCGCACAAGCGCCTCCGCCTCCCCCAGCTCATGGACGGAGACGGGGACGACGCGTCCCGCCCCTTCAGAAGCGGACAGTCGTCCGCCACCGTCGGTGGCGAGGCCGGAGGGATGGTCGGCATTGCCGGAAGGGAGTCCCGCACGACCGGCGGCGCCGTCCGCCGCTTCCGCGGCGGAGGGGAACCCGGCGCGACCGCCGGCGTGGCCGGACGGCAGTCCCGTGCGACCCCCGCCGGTGCCGGCCGCCTCCTCGTGAACGGACCCGACACCGACGCGGCCGGCTGCTTCCTCGTGAACGGACCCGACGCCGACGCGGCCGGCTGCTTCCTCGTGGACGGACAGGAGGCCGGCGCGGGTGGCGGCGTGGTGGGCCTCCGTGCGGGCGCGGTCGGCCAAAGCGGCGGCTGTGCGGGCCGCGGCGGCGGCGCGGTCGGCGTGGGCCTGTCTGGCCGAGACTTCCCCGGCCGCCTGGCCGGCCTGGTCGCGGAGGCGGGCCGCCGTCTCGTGGGCTGCCTGGGCCTCGCTGCGGAGGCGGTGGAGGTCGCCGGCCTCCCGGTACGCCTCGCTCTCCTTGAGGCCGTCGATCCGGGCGGCCAGGGCCAGCTCCTGGGCCTCCTCCTCCCCCAGCCGCACGGTCGTGGCCGCGAGCTCGCGTTCGGCCTCCTTGAGCGCCTCGCGCCGGTCCATGACCTCGGCGGCCAGTGACTCCACCCGCTCCCACGCCGACGTGACGGCAGCGGCGGCGGCCCGCAGCACACGCTGGGCGTAGCCGCGCTGCCGCTCGGCCAGCCGGTCGGCCTCCTCCACGTCGCGGTCGAGCCGCCGCAGCTCCTCGCGCTGCCGGTCGAGCCGCTCGAACCCCTCGGCGATCTCGTGGATCTCGCCCTCGCCGAGCGGCGGCAGGGCGCTGGACAGCAGGTCGGACAGCAGCCCCGGGTCGAGGCGTTCGGACAGCTTGGGGGTGCGGAGCTGGCGCAGTGCGGTGAGCAGCGAGTCGTAGCGCTGCTCGTTCAGCTCGCGATAAAGGGTCCTGCGCACGACGTCGCGGTACGACTCGGCGCTCTCGTGCACGGTGCCCGACGGGCCCAGCTCGTCGATGAGCTGCGCCTTGGTCAGCGGCTGGCCGCCCTCGCCGACGAGCCTGATGCCGTCGGGGGCGTCCACGCGGGCGTCGGTGGTGAAGTAGGCGGCGGTGACGTTCTTGGTGTGGACGGTGGCCTGCAGCCGCGCCCCGCAGGTGAACCAGCGGCCGTCGGCGTGCCGGAACTCCAGCCACACGTACCCCACCCGGGTGGCCCCGCCGGCGCCGTCGCCCATGAGGTTCCAGTGCATGGTGCGCTCGCCGCCGCCGAACGTGGACAGCCTGCTCGGCTTCAGGCTGGCGTCCAGCAGGTACGGCAGCAGCAGCTCCAGCACCTTCGACTTGCCGCTGCCGTTGGGCCCGCGCAGCAGCAGCCGCCCCCGATGGAACTCGAACACCTCGTCGTAGTAGCGCCAGACGTTGAGTATCCCGGCGCGTACCGGAACCCAGCGGGCGTCCATCCCCTGCGCGGCGCGCTGCGGGGCGAGCTCGGTAACGGTCAACATTCCTCCTGTACGGCCGCGCGATCGACCCGGTAGCGGGCCGCGGCGGGCAGGGCCGCGACCCGGTCACCCGTACGGCGGGCGAGCCCGAACCGGATGAGCACCTCAAGCGCGTCGGCGGCCAGCCGCGGCCCGCCGCCGTCCGACTGGTACGCCTTGGCCCACTGCGGGAAGCGGCGCAGCAGCTCGGCGGCCTCCTCGTCGAGCCGGGCCGCGCTGACGGGGCCCGAGGTGACGAGCAGGTCGAGCATGAGCAGGGCGGCCACCTTGGCGTGCCCGCCGTCGTCGGGGAACCTGCTGTCGGTGGCGATCCCGTCGGGATCGACCAGCAGGAACCCCTCGGCCCGCTCCTCCAGCACGAACCCGGCCTCCTCCGCCGCGCGGCGCAGCAGCCTGCGGCCGGTCAGCGAGGCGGCGTAGGCGGCCTGGGCGGGGGTCAGCTCGTCGCGGTAGACGACGGGGTCGTCGAGCAGGCGGCGGATGAGGGTGTGGCGGGCGTGCAGCGCGCGCTGGGTCTCGCTGGGCTCGCCGGCGCCGTACCGCGCCTCGACGACCAGCGCATCCGGCGGCCCACCCCGCTCCCCCACCACCGCGCCACCCCGCTCCCAGCCGCCCCCAGCCACCCCGCGCAGCCCCGAGCCCACCTCGGGCGCCTCTTCTTCCGTCCCGCCCCGCCAGGTGTCCGCCACCCGGGACGGGGGGACCGGGGCGGCGAGGAGGCGGATGACGCGGGTCGTGTCCACCCGGTAGAGCACCTTGGCGTCCTCGTCGTCGAGGTAGGCGTCGGTGACGCCGTCCATCGCGGCGAGCGCGCCGTAGTGCTCCAGCAGCTTGACCGCGTCCACGAACGCCGCGCGCTCCTCACCCCGCACCGGCTCGAACGCGGGCACGCCCGGCTCCACCGCCGCCGCCTGCGCCACCCGCCCGGCCAGCATGCCGATCGTGGTGACGGGCGAGGTGAGCAGCTCGGCCGCGCACAGGCAGAGCAGCGTGTAGCGGCGGCGGTCGAACGGGGCCCTGGTGGTGCGGCGGCGCCTGGCCGGACGGGTGGCGCCGGGCTCCGACCTGACCTTGACCAGCCGGGCGTACCCCTGACGCGGCTCCACGACCAGCCGCCAGCCGCAGAAGTAGTCGAACCACTGGATCAACGGCCCGCGCCGCTTCCTGACCAGGTCGAAGGCGGCCGGGTCGTCGTGCGCGGAGACCAGGGGACGTCCGAGCAGGGTCCTGATGGCCCGGGCAAGCTCCTCCTTCTCGGCGCGTACGAGCTGGTTGGCAAGGGTGCTCACGCGCCCACCACCCGTTCGCGCAGGGTGCCGGGTGCGCGGACGTCGATGAGGTAGTCGGGACTGCGGAACCAGCCCTCGGACGTCCGTAGCACCGCCACCTCCCGTTCGGTGGGTGCGTCGTCGGGGGCTCGCAGGACGATCTCCACGCGGCCGTCGGAGGTGACGGCCCGGCGGAACCCGGTCGGGTCGGGGCGCTCGGCCAGCGCCCTGCCGACCAGGTCGAGCAGGCGGCCGAAGGTGTCGTGGTCGAGCTCGCCGAGCTGCGACAGCCGGATCGGGCCCGTCGTGGCCAGCGCCGCCCAGGCGGCCTCCAGCTCGGCGCGCTCGCGCTCGGCCATGGCCCGCCGTCCGGCGCGCAGCTCGGCGACGTCGCGGACCCTGCCGGTGCGGCCCATCCGTTCGGTACGTCCGCGCGAGCGCAGCAGCGCCGACACCTCGACCGGCTCGGCCTCCGCCCACGGCACCCCGGCCGGGATCAGCTCGGCGTCGGCGTGGCCGAGGTGGGCGTGGCGGGCCGAGCCGAGCCCGAACGCGGCGTCCCACAGCCGGTGCGCGTCGTCCTCGCCGGGCGCGGCGGCGAACCAGCGGGCCAGCGTACGGAAATCGGCGGCGGCGCTGGACGAGCGGCGGCGGGCGTCGGTGATGCGGTCGAGCACCTGCAGCAGCACGACGATGGCCCGCCGCGCCACGTCGTGCAGCCGCCGCACCCGCGGCACGCTCCCGTCCTCAGGCGCGAACCACGCCAGCAGCCCCTCCCACTGCGCCGCCCGCGCCGCCAGCCACGGCGTCGCGTGATCCGCCCCCGGCACCCTCGGCAGATCCGCCCCATCGAGGGCCCGCGCGTGCAGCACCGCGGCACTCCGCCCGGTGTGCCCAGCCAAGCCACCTCGCCCACCCTGCCCGCCATACGCAGCCAGATCACCCCGCCCACGGCCCCCAACAGGACCCACCTCCCCGGGCCGGCCGCCCTGGTCGGAGTGGTCGGCCCCTCCGGTGAGGGGGTGGAGGAGGGTGGTGATGGTGTCGGTGCGTTGTTCCAGGTCTGTGACGAACTGCTGGAGGTAGGCGACCGTGGCGGTCTTCACCTCGTGGAACGTGGCCAGGTCTGTGCCCTCGGCGCGTAGCAGGCGCTGCAGGCCGGCGTTGAAGCGGCGGGTGTTGGTGCGGAGGGCGTCGAAGTGAGCTTCCAGCTCCATCAAACAGGCGAAGACGCGGCGGTTGCGGCCGGGGTCGGGGTCGCGCAGCAGTTCGTCCAGCTCGGCCAGGCGGGCGGCGATGGCGTCCAGCACCGCCGTCTGCAGTGCGCCCGCCGAGTCGAGCGCGGCCATGGCGTGCCGGATCCCGGCGAGGGCCGCCGCGCCGCGGCCGGTGAGCGAGTATTGGAGGTTCCTGCGCTCGTACTCCTCCGCCGTGGCGAAGCCGCCCGCGTGGTCGAAGACCACGTCCAGCAGCCCCCACCCGGCGAGCTGCTTGAGCGTGCCGGCGAGGTCCTGCTCGCCGACCGGCGCGTAGCAGCCGGTCGAGCGCAGCCGCTCCCGCACCTCGTCGGCGGTGAGCGCCGTCTCCAGCCGCTCGTCGGCCTCGCCGAACGCGAAGAGGACCGCCGTGTGCAGGTCAGCCCGCTCCGTCGTGGTGAACCGGAACAACTCCGGCGGCACCTGTGGCGCGCCCGCCATCACCCGCTCCCCTCGCCGCTCGATTACCCGACGCAACCGTAGCGGGACACACCGTCGCGGGGGTCGCTGTTTGCCCGTACATCACGGGGGTACGGCGCTGGCATTGGAAGCCAGGGGTCCGGGGGTAACGGTATGGCGGAGTTCGAGGCGACGCGGGGGATGCCGGCGGAGAGCATGGTGGTGTTCGGGGTGGCGTCCGATGTGCGGCTCATGGACCGGTGGCTGCCGCAGGGGCTGTCGGTCCACGACGCGGGGCCCGGCACGCTCGAGGCCGACGGCTCCCTGGTGCCCGGTTCCGGCAAGCACGAGGGGTTGTTCCGCGTCTCCCAGGAGCAGCTGAGGGTGGAGTGGGGCGGGCGCGACCACCCCGGCTATTCGGGCTGGCTGCAGGTGTCCGACTCCGCGGCCGGCACCAGTGAGGTGACGGTGCACATCAGCCTGCTCGACGAGCCTGAGTCCGGGTCGCGGGCGGACGAGGTGCGCGGGCTGCTCGACCGGTCGCTCGACAGCCTCGCCGACGAGGTGCAGCGCCGCGTCTCCGGGGGCGGCTGAGCCGTCACCGAGCCATCTCCGTGCCGTCCGAACGGACGTCCCCGCGGCGTCCACGCGGCGGCGCGATCGCGCGGGCGGGAAAGCCCGTGTGCGGGCGGATTCCGGCGTGGGGAATGGGCTTTTGAGGTCCCGGGCGGTTAGTAGATCTTTTTCCGGATCGGGAATTCGAGTGTTTTGCCCACTTGCTCTCGATCTGGGGCAACGTCTATAAATAACGGGAAATCCGTTGCCTACATCCCCTGAGACATGCGACGACTATTCCGTTTCATTACGCCCGCCCTGGCCGGCCTGCTGACCCTCACCGGTGTCGCCGGCCACGCCCGAGCCGCCGCGCCTGAACGGCTTGGCGAATTCTACGGACAGCGCCTTGCCTGGTCTCGCTGCGGCGACGGCTATGAATGCGGGAAGTTGTCGGTCCCGCTCGACTACAAGCACCCGGAAGGCGACAGGATCGGCCTCAGCATGGCCCGCCTGCCTGCGACGGGACGCAAGATCGGGTCGATCGTGCTCAACTTCGGCGGCCCCGGCGCGTCCGGCGTCGACACGCTGCTGCAGAGCAAGGACATCGTCTCCCCCGCGATCAGGGAGCATTTCGACGTCGTCAGCTTCGACCCCCGCGGCGTCGGCGGTTCGGCACCCATCCACTGCATGAAATCCCTCGACCTCGATTCTTACTTCACCCTCGATCCCACTCCTGACACCGCCTCCGAGGTAAAGCGTCAGGAAAAGTGGGACAAAGCATTTGCAAAATCGTGCGCCAAGCGGTCGGGAAAGAAACTGCTCGCCCATGTGGGCACGGTCGAGGTCGCCCGCGACATGGACGTCATGCGCGCCGCTCTCGGTGACGAGCGTCTGACGTACCTCGGTTTCTCGTACGGCACCTACCTCGGCTCGCTGTACGCCGACATGTACCCGACGCGGGTGCGGGCGATGGTGCTCGACGGCGCCGAGGACCCGTCGCAGGACACCGAGGACTTCATCGAGGACCAGGACCGCGGGTTCGAGGTGGCCACGGAGTCGTTCCTGCGCGACTGCTTCAAGGCCAAGGACTGCCCGTTCAAGGGGCACTCGGTGAAGGCGGCGGTGAAGAAGCTCGACCGGCTCTACGACCGCGCCGACCAGTCGCCGCTGCGCAACGAGTACGACGCCCGCCAGGTCAGCGAGGCCGTCGTGCGCAGCGCGGTGGAGTACTCGATGTACCAGACGGCGACCTGGCCGCGGCTGCGGCAGGCGCTGGCACAGGCGTACAAGGGTGACGGCACGAAGTTGCTGCAGCTCGCCGACGAGAGCAACGGGCGGCGGCCCAACGGCCGCTACGACAACAGCTTCGAGGCCCTGATGGCCATCAACTGCGTCGACCATCCGGAGAGCCCGTGCCCGTTCTGGCCGGTCAAGGGCTCGCGGTCGCCGGCGAAGGTGCAGGCCAAGGGGGCGCCGCCGATCGTCGTGGTGGGCACGACGCGTGACCCGGCGACGCCGTACAAGGAGGCGCAGGCGCTGGCCAAACAGCTGGAGCAGGGCGTGCTGCTGACCAACGACGCCGACGGCCACACCGGCTACCGCAGGGGCTCCTCCTGCCTCGACCGCAAGGTGGACGACTACCTGCTGACGGCGAAGGCTCCGCGCCCGAGCACCTGCCGCCCCGACGCGACGACCCACGCGAAGGCCCAGGCCAAGGCCAGCACCTGAGGCGGACGGACGGCGCGCGAGGCGGGTGCCGCGGCCGGTGCATGAGGTGACACCACACCTCGGTGTGGGAGTGGTGACGTTCGGGTCAACCCTGGCCGTGCCTGCGCGCTGGCGCGGCCACCGTGGGAGAGATTGGCGGACGTAGCCGGAAATTCCCGCCCGAGGAGCCCATGGAGTCGCTGCTGATCCTGCACGCGGTCGCGGCGGCCTGCGCTCCCTGGCTGGTGACCCGCCTGGGCCGGGCCTCCTACTTCGCCGTGCTGGCGGTGCCGCCGGCGGCCGGGCTGGCGTACACGGGATGGCTGGCGCTGCGCGGGCTGCCCGCGCGGGAGAGCAGGCCGTGGGTGCAGGTCCTGGGGCTGGAGCTGTCGTTCCGCGCCGACCCGCTGGCGGTGCTGATGATGGCGCTGGTCACCGGGGTCGGCGTGCTGGTGCTGGGGTACAGCGCCCGCTACTTCTCGGCGGCCGACGAGGGGCTCGGCCGCTACGGCGGGGTGATGGTGGCCTTCGCCGGCTCGATGCTGGGCCTGGTCGCGACCGACGACCTGCTCCTGCTGTACGTGTTCTGGGAGCTGACGACGGTCTTCTCCTACCTGCTCATCGGCCACGACCCGGCCAGCCGCCCGAGCAGGCAGGCGGCGATGAAGGCGCTGTCGGTGACGACGTTCGGCGGCCTGGCGATGCTGGCCGGGTTCGTGCTGGTGGGGCAGGCGGCGGGCACGTACCAGATCTCGGAGATCGTCGCCCGCCCTCCTGACGTCGCGCCGGTGGCGCTGGTGCTGGTGCTGGTGGGGGCGCTGTCGAAGTCGGCGATCTTCCCGTTCAGCACGTGGCTGCCGGCCGCGATGGCGGCGCCGACTCCGGTCTCGGCGTACCTGCACGCCGCGGCGATGGTGAAGGCGGGGGTGTACCTGCTGGCCCGGCTGGGCCCGGCGTTCGGCGACGTGGCGTTGTGGCGGTCGGTGGCGGTGCCGCTGGGCGTGGTGACGATGCTGCTGGGCGGCTGGCGGGCGCTGCGGGAGACGGACCTGAAGCGGCTGCTGGCGTACGGGACGGTCAGCCAGCTCGGCCTGATGGTGCTGCTGTTCGGCGCGGGCACGGAGGGCACGGCGGTGGCGGGCGCCGGGATGGTGCTGGCGCACGCGCTGTTCAAGGCCGCCCTGTTCCTCGTGGTGGGCATCGTGGACCACGCGACGGGCACGCGGGACCTGCGCGCGCTGAGCGGGCTCGGCCGGGCGATGCCGTGGACGTGCGGGGCGGCGGTGCTGGCGGGCGCGTCGATGGCGGGGCTGCCGCCGCTGGCGGGATTCGCGGGCAAGGAGGCGGCGCTGGAGTCGCTGCTGGACACGCCGCCCGTGCTGGCGGGGGTGGTGGCGGGCTCGGCGCTGACGGCGGCGTACACGCTGCGCTTCCTGTGGGGGGCGTTCGCCGGCAAGCCGGGCGTCGAGCCGACCCCCGCGCACGCGACGCCGGCGGCGATGGCCGCCCCCGCGGGGCTGCTGGCCGTGCTGGGGCTGGTGTTCGGGCCGCTCGCCCCCTGGTACGAGGGCGCGATGTCCGGCTACACCGGCACGTACGCCGACCCGGGCAGGCACGCCCACCTGGCCCCTTGGAGCGGCCCTTCGCTGCCGCTGCTGCTGTCGGCGTCGGCGCTGGCGGCCGGGCTGGTGCTGTTCCTGGCGCGCGGCCCGATGGCCAGGGCGGGCACGGCGCTGCACGTGATGGACTCCAGCCAGGTCTTCTGGACGGCGATCCGCCGCCTCGACCGGTTCGCGATCCAGTTCACCGGCTTCATCCAGCGCGGCTCGGTCCCCGACTACCTGCTGCTGACGCTGCTGGCGACGGTCGGCGTGGGCCTGTTCTCGATCGTGTACGGCGGCCCGCCGCACCTGGACGTCCCGGTCGTCGGCTGGCAGCGGCCCGAGCAGCCGGTGATCGTGGTGCTGCTGGCGGCGGCGGGCGTGCTGGCCCTGTTCTCCCGCGCGTACATCCTGCTGGCCCTGGTGATCGGCCTGACGGGTTACGGGACGGCGCTGCTGTTCCTGGTGCACGGCTCCCCCGACCTGGCGCTGACCCAGTTCCTCGCCGAGACGCTGAGCCTGGTGGTGTTCGCGCTGGTGCTGCGGCGGCTGCCGGTGGAGCCGGCAGGGGGGCGGCTGCCGATGCCGTTCCGGCTGGGGATGGGACTCGCGGTGGGCGTGGTGGCGACGGGCGCGGGCATGCTGGCGATGGCGGCGCGCGGCACCGAGCCGGTGGGCGCGTCGATGCCGGAGGCGGCGGTGGAGGCGGGGGCGCGCAACGTGGTCAGCGCCATCATCCTCGACGTGCGCGCCTGGGACACGCTGGGCGAGAGCGCGGTGCTCATCGTGCTGACGCTGGGCGTGACCAGCCTGGTGTTCCTGCGGCGCAGGTCGTACGCGATCGAGCGGGTGGAGCACGGGCACCGGCCCGGGGAGCCGACGCACTGGCTGGCCTCGACGCTGCCGCGCGGTCAGCGGGCGCTGGCGTTCGAGGTGGCGGCCAGGCTGACCTTCCACACGGTGCTGGTGCTCTCGGTCTTCCTGCTGTTCGTCGGGCACAGCGGGGTCGGCGGCGGGTTCGCGGGCGGCATCGTGGCGGGGCTCGCGATCACCGTGCGCTATCTGGCGGGCGGCAGGAACGAACTGGCCGCCGCCGTGCCGGTGCACGCGGGCGTGCTGATGGGGCTCGGGCTCACGCTGTCGGCCGGGACCGCGCTGATCGGGCTGCTGTTCGGCCAGGCCGCGCTGGCGATGCTGGCCACGGACGTGAGCGTGCCGCTGGTGGGTCACCTGCACCTGTCCACGGGCCTGCTGTTCGACCTCGGCGTGTACGTCTCCGTCGTCGGCATGGTGCAGGACGTGCTGCGCGCGCTCGGCGCCGAGCTGGACCGCCAGATCGACGCCGGGGAGAACGCGTGAACAGCGTCTCGCTGGTGCCGTTCGCAGCCTGCTGCCTGCTGATCACCACCGGCGTGACGCTGCTGCTGGAGCGGAGCCTGGTGCGGGTGCTGGCGGGCGTCATCGTGCTCGGCAACGGCGTGAACCTGCTGATCGTGACCTCGGGCGGGGACGCGGGCGGCCCGCCGTTCACCGGCACGGCCGGCATGGCGGACCCGCTGCCGCAGGCCATGGTGCTCACCGCGATCGTCATCACCCTGGGCGTGACCGGGTTCCTGCTGGCCCTGGTGCACCGCTCGTGGCAGCTCACCGGTACCGACGAGGTGCAGGACGACACCGAGGACCGGCGGGTGCGGCTGCGCGCGCGGCGTGGCGAGCTGGGCGACGCCGTGCGGACCAGGCGGGACGCGTACCGGAGGCTGATCGTCGAGCAGCGGGCGGAGCTCGCGAACATGGAGGCCGAGCGGGCCGAGCGGGAGCGGCTGGAGGAGGCCGACCTGGAGCGGCGCATCTCCCGGGTGCACACCGAGCTGGAGCAGTGGATGCGGCTGCTGCGCGCGCAGGGCCTGTCGGAGGAGGAGCTGCAGCGCCGCTTCGAGGACGTCGGCCTGCGCGAGGACACCGGCGCGATCAGCAACGCCGAGCGCATCGAGCAGCTGCGCGAGGAGCACGAGCGCCGCAGGCGGATGCAGGAGGCGAGGGAACGGGAGCTGCGCAAGAAGCTCAAGGCCCGCCAGCGGGAGGCGCGCAAGCAGATGCGGGCGGCCATCAGGAGGGAACGCGCCAGGCAGGCCCTGGCGGAGGACCCCGAGCTCGAGGGCGACGACTGAGCCATGGACGGTGAGCGGTGATCGGCGCGAGCGGGCTGGAGAGCCTGGTCTGCGTGCCCGTGCTGCTGCCGCTGCTCGCCGCCGGGGTGAAGCTGGCGATCGGCGGGCGGCTGCGCGGGCTGCAGTCGCTGATCAGCGTCGTCACGCTGGGCGTGTCGCTGGCCGTGTCGGTGGTGCTGATGGTCGCGGCCGACACGCAGGGGCCGCTGGTGACAGAGCTGGGCGGCTGGCCGGCGCCGATCGGCATCACCCTGGTCGCCGACCGGCTGTCCACGCTGGTGCTGGTGGTGTCGTCGGCGGTGACGCTGTGCGTGATGGTGTACTCGGTCGCCAATGCCTACGACGACCAGGAGCACGACGCGCCGATGGCGATCTTCCATCCGGCGTTCCTGGTGATGGTGGCGGGGGTGGCCGACGCGTTCCTGAGCGGCGACCTGTTCAACCTGTTCGTGGCGTTCGAGCTGCTGCTGAGCGGCTCGTACGTGCTGCTGACCTTCGGCGGCACCGAGTTCAGGATCAGGGCGGGGGCGACGTACACGCTGATGGCGCTGGCCTCGTCGATGCTGTTCCTGATCGCGCTGGCCGTCACGTACGGCGCCACCGGCACCCTGTCGCTGGCCCAGCTCGCCGAGCGCTTCGCCACGCTGCCCGAGCAGGTGCAGCTGCTGGTGGAGCTGACCCTGCTGCTGGCCTTCGCGATCAAGGCGGCGATCTTCCCGATGTCGGCGTGGCTGCCCGACTCCTACCCGACGGCGCCCGCCCCGGCCACGGCGGTCTTCGCGGGCCTGCTGACCAAGGTCGGCGTGTACTCGATCATCCGGCTGGAGGCGCTGCTGTTCCCCGTCGGGCCGGTCTCGACGCTGCTGATGTGGGTGGCGCTGGCCACGATGCTGGCCGGGGTGCTGGGCGCGGTGGCGCAGACCGACATGAAGCGGATGCTGTCCTTCACGCTGGTCAGCCACATCGGCTACATGGTGTTCGGGGTGGCGCTGTCGACGGTGGCGGGCCTGGCCGGCGCGGTGTTCTACGTGGTGCACCACATCACCGTGCAGACCAGCCTGTTCCTGGTGGCGGGCATGGTGGAGCGGCGCACCGGCACGACGTCGGTGACCCGGCTGGGCGGGCTCATGCGGGCCACGCCGCTGATCGCGGTGCTGTTCTTCGTGCCCGCCATGAACCTGTCGGGCATTCCGCCCATGTCGGGGTTCCTGGGCAAGCTGATGCTGGTGCAGGCCGGGCTCGCGGCCGGCGGCTGGCTGCCGGTGACGCTGGTCGTGGCCGGGCTGGCGACGAGCCTGCTCACCCTGTACGCGGTGGCCAAGACGTGGGCCAAGGCGTTCTGGCGGACGCCGCGCTCCGAGCAGGTGGGCCGGGTGCTGGAGAGCGAGGAGGCCACCGGCGAGGACCCGACCGTGACCACCACCAGCCTGCCCGCGCCGCTGCCACTGTCGGTGGCGGCGCTGATCGTGCTGGGGCTGTCGTTCACGGTGCTGGCGGGGCCGCTGACGGCGCTGGCCGAGCGGGCGGCGGGCGAGCTGCTGGCGCGCGAGCCGTACGTGTCGGCGGTGCTGGAGCGTCCCCGGTGAGACGCGCCCATGGGAGGTGGCGATGAGGCGGGAGTCGCTGGCGCCCCGGCTGCTGGGCCGGCGGGTGCCGCTGCCGGTGGTGGCCTGGCTGACGCTGGTGTGGGTGGCGTTGTGGGGCGACCTCAGCGTGGGCACCGTGCTGGGCGGGCTGGCGACCGGGCTGGTGGTGACGTGGCTGCTGCCGATGCCGCCCATCAACCGGGCCATCAGGCCGCATCCCGTGCCGCTGGCCAGCTTCCTGCTGTACTTCTCGTTCGACCTGGTGATCTCGACCGTGCGGGTGGTCTATTACGTGCTGCGGCCCGGCGACCCGCCGACACAGTTCATCCGGGTGCCGCTGCGCACGACGTCCGAGCCGATCACCGTGCTGGTCATGGTGGCGATCTCCACCGTGCCGGGCAGCCTGGTCGTCGAGCGCTACCCCGGCGAGCTGCTGCTGCACGTGCTGGGCCGGCCCGGCGACGTCACCGAGCCCGTACGCCGGGACGTGGCGGAACTGGAGTCGCGCATCGTGGCGGCCTTCGGCACGCCCATGGACCAGGAGGAGCTGACGTGAACGCGGTGTACCTGGTGACGCTGGCCCTGCTCGGCTGCGGGGCGGCGGCGACGCTCTACCGGGTGGGCAGGGGCCCGTCGATGCTGGACCGCGCGGTGGCGCTCGACGTGTTCACCTCGCTGTCGATGTGCGGGGCCGGAGCCTACGCGGTCGTCAGGGACGACTACTCCGACCTGCCGATCCTGCTGGTGCTGTCGCTGCTGGGGTTCGTCGGGTCGGTGTCGCTGGCCCGGTTCTTCTCCGGCAAGGAGGAGAGGAGGAGCCGATGAGCGTGCTCGACATGATCGCGTCCGCCTGCCTGCTGCTGGGCGCGGTGCTGGCGCTGTCGGCCGGGATCGGGCTGGTGCGCTTCCGCACCACGCTGCAGCGCATGCATGCCGGCACCAAGCCGCAGGTGCTCGGCGTGCTGCTGGTGCTGCTGGCGATGTGGCTGCACCGGCCGTCGCTGACGTACGCGGGGCCGCTGCTGCTGGTGGCGCTCTCCCAGGTGATCACGGTGTCGGTCGCCGCCTACATGGTGGCGCGGGCGGCCAACGCCCGTCACTCCTCCGACGACGACACCGGGCTGCCCTCGGACGACTGAGCGTGCGAAGAGCCCTCGTCCCCGTCCGAACCCGTGTCCGAGCGGTCGAGTGCCGGCTGCCCGAACCAGGTCCACAGCGCGAGCAGCGCCAGCAGGCCGGCCGCGAGCCACGCCAGCGTCGCGTCGAACAGGTAGTCGATGACGAACATCGTGGACGTGGTCATCGACACCGCCAGCGCGAGCGCGCCCAGGATGCCGTAGACGTTGGAGCGGCGTACCAGCGTCTCCTTGCGGCCCTGGCGGAACAGCACGCGGTGCTGCGCGGGCGGCGCGATGTAGCAGATCGACGCGAAGGCGGCGCTGAGCAGCGCCGCGAAGTAGAGCCAGCGGTCGGCCTGGTCCAGCCGGGAGAAACCCGTGGAGAAGGGCACGGTGAGCAGGAACGCGAACAGCACCTGCACGCCGGTCACCGCCACGCGCGCGCCCTGGAGCAGTTCGACGAAATTGCGGTCCGCACGTTCCTGGTGCGACTCGTTCTTCAAGGGGGCCTCCCGCCACTGGACGAGAGCCTTACTCTGCTCCGCGAAGCGCCGTTAAAACGTGTGCCCCAGCACCTTCGCCGGAGTGATCGGCAGCTCGCGCACGCGGTGGCCGGTCGCGTGGAAGACGGCGTTGCCGACGGCGGCCGCGGTGCCCACGATGCCGATCTCGCCGATGCCCTTGCTGCCCATCGGGTTGAGCGCGTCGTCCTGCTCGTCCAGCCAGACGGCCTCGACGTCGCGGATGTCGGCGCAGACCGGCACGTGGTACTGCGCGAGGTCGCGGTGCAGGAACCCGCCGAACTCCTCGTCGGTCAGCGTCTCCTCCATCAGCGCCATCCCGAGCCCCATCGTCATGCCGCCGATGAACTGCGACCTGGCGAGCTTGGCGTCCAGGATGTGCCCGGCGGCGAAGACGCCGAGCAGCCGGGAGACCCGCACCTCGCCGGTCACCGTGCTCACCCGCACCTCGGCGAACTGGGCGCCGAAGGCGTGCCTGGCGAGCTCGGCCTCCTTCGCGACCTCGTCCGTGGTGTCGGCGCGGCCCTCCTTGCCGTCCTTCACCAGCTCCTCGCAGGCGCGGACGACGGCGGAGCCCCAGGACGCGGTGCCCATGGAGCCGCCCGCGACCGGCCCGTCCGGCAGGTCGCTGTCGCCCAGCTCCACGTGCACCCGCTCGGGCGCGACGTTCAGCGTCGCGGCGGCGATCCTGGTCAGCGCGGTACGCGCGCCTGTGCCGATGTCGGCGGCGCCCACCTGGACGAGCACGTCGCCGCCGTCCAGCACCTTGGCCAGCGCCTTCGACGGCCGCCGCCTGGCCGGGTAGGTGGAGGACGCCACGCCGGTGCCGATCAGCCACTCCCCCTCGCGCCTGACGCCGGGCGCCGGATCGCGCTGCTCCCAGCCGAAGCGGCGGGCGCCCTCGCGCAGGCAGCCCATGAGGTCGCGGGAGCTGAACGGCAGCCCGCTGTACGGCTCGGTCTCGGGCTCGTTGCGCAGCCGCAGCTCGACGGGGTCGATGCCGGCGGCGTAGGCCAGCTCGTCCATGGCGGACTCCAGCGCGTACATGCCGGGGCACTCGCCCGGCGCGCGCATCCACGAGGGCGTGCCGACGTCGAGCCGGACCAGGCGGTGCCTGGTGCGCAGGGCGGGGGTGGCGTACATGACCCTGGCCACGGTGGCGGTCTGCTCGGCGAACTCGCCGATCGTCGAGGTCTGCTCGTACGCCACGTGCTCCAGCGCCGTCAGCCGGCCCTCCCCGTCCGCGCCGAGGCGCAGCCGCTGGATGGTGGGCGTGCGGTAGCCGGTGACGTCGAACATCTGCTGCCTGGTCAGCGCGATCTTGACCGGGCGGCCCACCGCCTTGGCGGCCAGCGCGGCCAGCACCGCCTGCGGCCTGGTCGTGCCCTTCGAGCCGAACCCGCCGCCGACGTGCCTGGCCACCACCCTGACCTGGTCCTTCGGCAGGCCCAGCGTGTGCGCGATCATGTCGCGGCTGGTGGAGCTGCCCTGCGCGGTGTCGTACAGCATGAGCCGGCCGTCCTCGTCCCAGTAGGCCAGCGCCGCGTGCGGCTCCATCGGGTTGTTGTGCATGACGGGCGTCTCGTAGACGACGTCCACGGTGGTCGCGGCCTCGGCCAGCCCGGCCTCGACGTCGCCCAGCTCGGTGTCGGTCGGGTAGTCCGGGTTGACCACGTCGGGCTTGTAGAGCCCTGGGTGGTCCATGCGCAGGATGACGTCGTGGTCGTCGGGGTCGTAGTCCACCCGGACGGCGTCGGCGGCGGCACGGGCGTTGTCGTAGGTGTCGGCGACGACGGCGGCGATGATCTGGCCGCGGTAGGCGATGTCCCTGCTCCTGAACAGGGCCAGCTCGGGGTCGGCGTCCCCGGCGAGGCTCGGCGGGTCCTCACAGGACAGCACGGCGAGCACGCCGGGCAGCTCCAGCGCGGGCGCGGCGTCCACGTGCTTGACGCGGCCCTTGGCGATGCGGGACTGCACGGGGTAGGCGTAGGCGACGCCCTCGGCCGGGTACTCCGCCGCGTACGTGGCCAGTCCCGTGACCTTGACGCGGCCCTCGATGCGGTTCACGGCGCGAGCTCCTCCAGCGTGGCGACGATCAGGTTGCGGGCCAGCGGCACCTTGTACGCGTTGCGCGGCAGCGGCCTGGCCTGCTCCAGCTCCGCCTCGGCGGCCTGGAGGAACGCCTCCCCCGTCGCGGGCCCGCCGATCAGCGCGGCCTCGGCCCGCTCCGCCCGCCATGGCACGTGAGCCACCGAGCCGAGCGCGATGCGGCACCCGGCCACCCTGCCGTCGCGCACGTCGAGCGCGGCGGCGATGGACACCAGCGCGAACGCGAACGACGACCGCTCGCGCACCTTGCGATACATCTGGACGCCCGTGGGCGGCGGCGGCAGCTCGACGGCCGTGATCAGGTCGCCGGGCTCCAGCACGGTGTCCCGCTCCGGCTCGTCGCCCGGCAGCCGGTGCAGGCCGGGCATGGGCACGATGCGGTCGCCTCCCGGCCCCGTGACGTGCACCTCGGCCTCCAGCGCGGCCAGCGCGACCGCCATGTCCGAGGGGTGGGTGGCCACGCACGCGTCGGACGCGCCCAGCACGGCGAGACCCGAGTGGTCACCCGCGATGGCCGGGCAACCCGAGCCCGGCCTGCGCTTGTTGCAGGGCCTGGTGACGTCCTGGAAGTACGGGCAGCGGGTGCGCTGCAGCAGGTTGCCCGCCACGGTGGCGATGTTGCGCACCTGCCCCGACGCGCCCGCCAGCAGCGCCCTGGCCAGCATGGGATAGCGGGTGCGGATCAGCGGGTGCACGGCGAGGTCGGTGTTGCGGACGGTGGCGCCGATGCGGACGCGGTCGCGTATCTGCTCTATCTCGTCCAGCGGCAGCCGGCTGACGTCCACCAGGCGGTCCGGCTCGGCCACGCCCAGGCGCATGAGGTCGACCAGATTGGTGCCGCCGCCGAGGTACATGGTGCCGGGGGCGAAGCCGCGCACGGCCTCCGCCGGGGTGGCGGCGCGGGCGTACTCGAAGGGTTTCACGACGTCACCTCGCGGATGGCGCTGACGATGTTGACGTACGCGCCGCACCGGCACAGGTTGCCGCTCATCCGTTCCCTGATCTCCTCAGGGGTCAGGCCGGGGTCGGTGGCGAGGTCCTCGGTCACGGCGCTCGGGCCCGGCTCGCCCAGCATCCCGGCCGCCGAGCAGAGCTGGCCCGGGGTGCAGTAGCCGCACTGGAAGGCGTCGTGCTCGATGAAGGCCGCCTGCAGCGGGTGCAGCTCGTCGCCGTTCGCCAGGCCCTCGACGGTGGTGATCTCCCTGCCCTCCACCGCGACGGCGAGCGCCAGGCAGGCGTTGGCGCGCCGGCCGTCGATCAGCACCGTGCACGCGCCGCACTGGCCGTGGTCGCAGCCCTTCTTGGCGCCGATGAGGCCGAGGCGTTCGCGGAGCAGGTCGAGCAGCGACAGGCGCGGGTCCACGTGCACCGTGCGCGGCACTCCGTTCACCTGCAGGGTGATGTCCATTTCGCACGACTACCCGAGCGTTGTGAGCGACAACCCCTGCCGGTGGTAAAGCGGCGTCACCCTTTCGTCCTTGGACGTCCGGTTTTGCCGGGGTGGTGGTGGGTAGCCGTGGCGGCATGAGGCGGGCCATGGAAGAGGAGGCGGCGATCCTCACGGTGAACGCCGGCTCATCAAGCCTCCGCCTGGACCTCGTCCAGGGCGGCTGCGTCATCGACAGCAACCACACCGACCTCGCCACAGCCCCGCAAGGCTCGAACTCCGGCTCGGGCTCCGGCGCGGGCTCCGGCTCCGGCTCCGGCTCCGGCTCGGGCTCCGGCGCGGGCTCGGGCTTTCGGCCCGGCGCCGGCCCTGGCGCGGGCTCCCCCTCCTCCCTGAATCGCCCCAGCCCGTCCGGCGGGGAGGGCGAGGGCGGCTGGTCGGGGGCGTCGGCGCTGGAAAGTTTTCTGGGTGGCCACTTCGACCGGGACATCAGGGCCGTGGCGCACCGGCTGGTGCACGGCGGCGACCTCGTCCGCGCGCCCGCCGTCGCCGACGACGAGACCGTGGCCGCGCTGCGCGGCCTGACCGCCCTCGCCCCGCTGCACCTGCCGCCCGCGCTCGACCTCCTGGACGCGGCCCGCGAGCAGCTCCCGGCCGTGCCGCACGTGCTCTGCCCCGACACGGCCTTCCACGCCGGCCTGCCGGACGAGGCCGCCGTCTACGCCCTGCCGCCCGAGTGGCGCGAGAAGCACGGCCTGCGCCGCTACGGCTTCCACGGCCTGTCCTACGCCTGGGCCGCCGACCGGGTGGCCGACCTGCTGGGACGCCCGGTGGCCGAGCTGGAGCTGGTGCTCGCCCACCTGGGCGGCGGCGCGTCGGTGTGCGCGGTCTCCGGCGGGCGCAGCCGGCACACGTCCATGGGGTTCACGCCGCTGGACGGCCTGCCCATGAGCAAGCGGTCGGGCAGCGTGGACCCGGGGATGCTGGTGTGGCTGCTGTCGCAGGGCCACCTGTCGGTCGCGGAGCTGGGTGACGGCCTGCAGCGCCGCTCGGGCCTGCTGGGCCTGTCGGGCGGCCGGTCCGGCGACACGCGGGAGCTGGTGGCGGCCGAGCGTGACGGCGACGCGGCGGCCGGACTGGCGCTGCGCGTGTTCGCCCACCGGGTGGCCGGTGAGATCGCCGCGGCGGCGACCGCGCTGCCGCGGATGGACGCGCTGGTGTTCACCGGGGAGATCGGCTGGAACCAGCCGGAGGTGCGCGAGGCGGTCTGCCGCCGCCTGGGCGTCCTGGGCGTCGAGCCGCCGCCGCTGCGCGAGCGGAGCGACGACGGGCCTGTCAGCGCGTACGGGGCCAAGGTCCCGATCCTCGTGGTCCAGGTACGCGAGGAGCTGCAGCTCGCCCGGGAGTGCCTGAGTACGCTCGACGACCCCCCGACGGACACGGCGGCCGGTTAGCCGGGTTGTCGGTGCCTGGTGGTTGGATCTCCTGTGTGGAGGCCAGCGTCGAGCAGCTCGTCTACGTCCGTGACGACGAATACACCGTCGCGCGCATGAGCGCCGACGGCGAGCCCGACTTCGTGGCCACCGGCCGGGCGCTGGCCGGCGTGCAGCCGGGCGAGACGCTGCGGCTGTTCGGCGAGTGGGGCAGGCACGCCCGCCACGGCCGGCGCTTCGCGGTCAGCGGCTGCGAGCGGGTCACGCCGTCGTCGGTCCGCGCCATCCGCGCCTATCTGGGGTCGGGGCTGATCAGGGGCATCGGGCCGAAGCTGGCGTACGCGATCGTCGACCACTTCGGCGAGGCCACGCTCAAGGTCATCGACGGCGAGCCCGAGCGGCTCACCGAGGTCGTCAACATCGGGCCGCAGCGGCAGGGGCAGATCGTCCAGGCGTGGCAGGAGCAGAAGGCGATCGCCGCGCTCATGGTCACCCTGCAGGGCCTCGGAGTCAGCCCGCTGCTCGCCGCCAAGATCCACCAGGTGTTCGGCAAAGACGCGGAAGAGGTCCTCGCCACCGACCCCTACCAGCTCATCGGCCGGGTCAGGGGCATCGCGTTCCGCATCGCCGACCGCATCGCGCTGCGCGCGGGGGTGCCTGAGCGCAGCCCGCAGCGGGTCAAGGCGGCGCTGCTCGACCGGCTGGAGGCGGCGGGCAGCCGCGACGGCCACTGCTTCGTCCCGGTGCAGGTCCTGGTCAGGGAGGCGGCGCAGCTGATCGAGCAGGACCAGGAACTGGTGCGGCCGATGGTCGACGCGCTGGCGGGCGAGCGGCGGCTGGTCGTCGAGACCCATCCGGAAAGGCCCGACGAGCCGGTCGCCTACCTCAAACACGTGCACAGCCGCGAGGTGGCGCTGACCGCGCAGCTCACCGCGCTCCTGCGGGCCCGCTCCACGCTGCCGCTGCGCTCCTTCGAGGAGGACGCGGGGCTCCACGACGACCAGCGCGCGGCCGTCACCATGGCGCTGACCAGCACCGTCTCGATCATCACCGGCGGGCCGGGGTGCGGCAAGAGCCACACGGTCAAGGCGATCGCCACCGTCGTGCGGGCCGCGGGCGGCACGGTCACGCTCACGGCGCCCACCGGCAAGGCCGCCAAGCGGCTGTCGGAGCTGACCGGGATGCCCGCGATGACCATCCACCGCATGCTCGCCCAGCAGCCCGACCCCGACCCCGAGACGCTGTTCGACGAGCGGCCCTCGCAGGCCGACCTGATCGTGGTCGACGAGGCGTCCATGCTCGACCTGCATCTCGCCACCCGGCTCACCGCCGCCGTGCGGCCGGGCAGCCACCTGCTGCTCATCGGCGACAGCGACCAGCTGCCCAGCATCGGCGCCGGCGACGTCCTCGCCGACCTGCTGCGGGTCACCGCGATCCCGCGCGTCGAGCTGACCCACGTCTTCCGTCAGGCCGGCGGCAGCGGCATCGTCCAGGCCGCCCACCGCATCCGCGCGGGGCGGCTGCCCGCGACGCCGGGCGGCGGCGGGTTCTGGTTCGAGGAGCTCGACGACCCCGCGCAGGCCGCGCGGCGGGTGGCCCACCTGGCGATGGTGGCGATCCCCCGCAAGCAGGGCGTCGATCCCGGTCAGGTGCAGGTGCTGTGCCCGATGCGCAAGGGCGAGACGGGCGCCACCGCGCTCGGCAGGCTCATCCAGGACCAGCTCAACCCGGCCACCGATGACAAGCCCGAGCACTGGTCGGGGTCCACGGTGTTCCGGGTGGGCGACCGGGTCATGCCGATCCGCAACAACTACGACAAGGGTGTCTTCAACGGCGAGACCGGCACGGTGACGGCCGTGGTGCGCGAGGAGCGCGCGGTCGAGATCCGCACCGACGACGGCGAGCAGGTGACGTACGGCTTCGACGAGCTCGACGACCTCACCCACGCCTACGCCATCAGCGTGCACCGCTCGCAGGGCAGCGAATACCCGTTCGTGGTGGCGCCGATCGTGGCCGAGTCGGGCGGCGTCATGCTGCGCCGCAAGCTGCTCTACACGCTGGTGACGCGGGCCAAGGCGTGGGTGGTGCTGGTGGGTCAGCGCGAGGCGCTGGAGCTGGCCGTCCACCGCCTCGGCAGGCGCCGCGACACGGGCCTGGCCAGGCGGCTCACGCTGGCACTCGACGGGTGAGCGAGGCCACCGGGCGGCCGGTGCGCCGCCGCCCGGCGGCGGTGTTACGGTAGTGCGTCGGTACGCCGGAGGTCTGGTCGGCATGGACTGCCGGCCGGACGGTCGGGGGAGGCGTTCACGAATGCGTGGCCGTAGCCGTGCTCGTCACATCGGGGCACGTGCATGAACCGCGTTCTCGCCTGGCTGACGTCCCGTTTCCAGCAGCCCGCGCAGGTCGTGGTGCTCGGCTTCGGCCTGGCCATCACGGCCGGCACGGCCCTGCTCGCGCTGCCCGCCGCCACCACGTCAGGCGAGCCGGCCGGGCTGGTCGACGCGCTGTTCACGGCCACCTCGGCGGTGTGCGTGACGGGTCTCGCGGTGGTCGACACCGCCTCGCACTGGTCGGTGTTCGGGGAGCTGGTGATCGCGGGGCTGGTCCAGGTGGGCGGGCTCGGCATCATGACGATGGCCACCGTGTTCACGCTGCTCGTCTCGGGCCGCTTAGGGTTGCGGGCCAAGATCGTGGCGCAGGCCGAGACCAAGGCGCTCAGCGCCAGCGACATCCGCCATGTGATCCGCAAGGTGGTGCTGTTCACGCTGCTGTGCGAGAGCGTCGCCGCCGTCGTGCTGACCGGCCGGTTCATGATCGCGTACGGTGAGCCGTTCGGCCGGGCGCTCTACCTCGGCGGTTTCCATGCAGTGGCCTCGTTCAACAACGCGGGGTTCGCGCTGTGGCCCGACAGCCTCATGCGGTTCGTCACCGACCCGTGGATCTGCCTGACCGTGGCGTTCGCCTGCATCGTCGGCGGGCTCGGCTTCCCCGTCGTGTTCGAGCTGGCCCGCACCTGGCGTCACCCGCACAAGTGGAGCGTGCTGACCAGGATCACGCTCGGCGTCACCGTGACGCTGCTGGTGCTCGGCACCCTCGTGTTCCTGATGACCGAGTGGCGCAACCCCGGCACGCTGGGCGCGCTCGACGAGCCCGACAAGCTGCTGGCCGCGTTCTTCACCGCCGTCATGCCGCGCTCGGCCGGATTCAACACCCTCGATGTCTCGGCCATGTACCCGTCGAGCTGGCTGCTCACCGACCTGCTCATGTTCATCGGCGGGGGCAGCGGCGGCACCGCGGGCGGCATCAAGGTGACCACGGCGGGCCTGCTGGCGTTCGTGGTGTGGGCCGAGCTGCGCGGCGAGAGCCGGGTCAACGTCGGTCACCGGCGGCTGCCCGACACCAACCAGCGGCAGGCCGTCACGGTGACGGCGCTGGGGGTAGGGCTGGTGGGTGTGGCGACGTACGTGCTGCTCGCGCTCACCCCGCACAGCCTCGACCAGGTCATGCTGGAGGTGGTCTCGGCGTTCAGCACGGCGGGCCTGTCCACCGGCATCACCGCCGACGTCGGCACGGCCGGGCACCTGCTGCTCGTCATGCTCATGTTCGTGGGCCGCATCGGCCCGCTCACCCTGGGCTCCGCGCTGGCCCTCAACAGGCGCGCCCGGCACTACGAGCTACCAGAGGAGCGTGTCATCGTTGGCTGAGTACAAGGGCGACCCGGTCGTCGTCATCGGCCTGGGCAGGTTCGGCACGTCGCTGGCGCTGGAACTCACCCGGCGCGGCACCGAGGTCCTGGCCATCGACAACCGGCCCAAGATCACGCAGAGCCTGGCGGGCCGCATCACCCAGATCGCGACCGCCGACGCCACCGACATGGAGGCGCTGCGCCAGCTCGGCGTGCCCGACTTCTACCAGGCGGTGGTGGCGGTCGGCAGCGATATCGAGGCCAGCATCCTCACCACGTCGCTGCTGGTCGAGCTGGAGATCAACGACATCTGGGCCAAGGCCATCAGCACCCAGCACGGCCGCATCCTGAGCCGCATCGGCGCCCATCACGTGGTCTTCCCCGAGCACGACATGGGCGAGCGGGTGGCGCACCTGGTGAGCGGCCGCATGCTCGACTACATGCAGGTCGACGAGAACTTCGCGCTGGCCAAGACCAGCCCGCCGAAGGAATACGTCGGCATCCCGCTCGGCCAGTCCAACCTGCGCCGCAAGTACGGCGTGACGATCGTGGCGGTCAAGCCGCCTGGCGAGGAGTTCACGTACGCGACGGCCGAGACGGAGCTGACGTACGGCGACATCGTGCTCGTCTCCGGGCGCACCGAGCAGGTGGAGCGATTCGCCGAGCTGCCCTGACCGGTGGGGTGACAAGCTCGTGACCGGACGCTGGACCGCCCCACGCTGAGGGCATTCACCCGGGTAAGGGAGGTCATCGCATGCGCGCACGCGATCTCGCCGTCGAGTTCCCGACGGTCACCCTCGACACCCCGGCTCTCGAGGCGGCCAGGCTGCTCGCCGACCGGGACCTGCCGGGGCTCATCCTCATCGGCGACGACGGTCTCCCGCACAGCATCCTGCCGGGCACGCAGGTGCTGCGGCTGGCGGTGCCGGCCTACTGCCAGGACGACCCGGCGCTGGCCAGGGTGGTGGACGAGGCGCACGCCGACCGGTTCCTGCATCGCCTCGACGGCAGGACGGTGCGCCAGTGCCTGCCGGAGGAGCCGCGCGAGCTGCCGGTGGCCGGTCCGCAGGCGACCGTGCTGGAGCTGGCGTCGCTGATGGCGCGGACGCACAGCCCGCTCGTGGCGGTGGTGGCCGGCAAACGGCTGATCGGCGCCGTCACCCTGCAATCCCTGCTCGACCACGCACTTCAGCTGTGAAACCGGGCTTACCAGGGATAACGGACCGGGCGACGTAGGGTGGGGTCATGGTGAAGGCCGTGGCTCGACAGCCCGTTCCGGCCCGGCGTGCGAACGCCGAGCGCAGCATCGCCGCGATCCTGGAGGCCGGCACGCGGTTGCTCAGTGCCGACCCGGGTGCCAGCGTGGCCGACATCGCGCGGGAGGCCGGGGTGGGCAGGGTGACGCTCTACGGCCACTTCCCCTCCCGTGAGGCGCTGGTGGACGCGGTGCTCGACCATGCGGTGCGCATGGCGGACGGCGTGCTGGAGGACGACCGCATCGACACCGCGCCGCCGCCCGAGGCCATGGAGGGCCTGCTGCGCTCGTCGTGGGAGGTGCTCGACCGCCATCGCCGGCTGTTCCTCGCCGCCGACCGCGCGCTGCCCACCGAGCGCATCAGGGAGCGGCACGAGCGCCCGCTGCGCCGGGTCGAGCGGCTGATCGCGCGAGGGCGGGAGGCCGGCGACTTCCGTACGGACCTGCCGTCGCAGTGGCTGGTGACGGCGTTCTTCGCGATCCTGCACAGCGCCGCGCAGGAGCTCGATGCGGGCCGGCTGGCGCCGGACGAGGTGGAGAAGGTGCTGGTGACCACCATGCTGTCGCTGCTGCGTCCGCCGGTGGCGAAACGGGCCTGAGCGCGTTGCCGAGTGGGCGGGCGCCCACCTACTGTGGGCACATGCCCACTATCCCAGAGCCCGGCCTCCCCTCCGGGCAGGAGACCCATCAGATCCGTGAGGTCGCCGAGTCCTTCGGCACCGAGGCCGACCGCTACGACCGCGCCCGTCCGAGCTACCCCGAGCCGCTGATCACCCGCATCGCCGGCTCCGCGCCCGGCCCCGACGTCCTCGACGTCGGCTGCGGCACCGGCATCGCCGCCCGGCAGCTCCAGGCGGCCGGCTGCCGCGTGCTCGGCGTGGACGTGGACGAGCGCATGGTCAGACTCGCGCGGGAGCGCGGCCTGGAGGCCGAGGTGGCGCCGTTCGAGACCTGGGACGCGCGCGGGCGCCGCTTCGACGCGGTGGTCGCCGGGCAGACCTGGCACTGGGTGGACCCGGTGGCGGGCGCCGCCAGGGCGGCCGAGGTGCTGCGGCCCGGCGGCCGGCTGGCGCTGTTCTGGAACGTCATGCAGCCGCCGCCCGCCGTGGCCGACGCCTTCGCCGAGGTCTACCGGCGGGTGCTGCCGCAGATGGCGGCCGTGGGCGCGGCGGGGCCGGCGCTGGAGGCGTACGCGGTGATGGCCGGGAAGGCGAGCGAGGGCATCGAGGCGTGCGGCGCGTTCCACGAGCCCGAGCGGTGGCGGGACGACTGGGAGCGGACGTACACGCGGGAGGAGTGGCTGGACGCGCTGCCCACCTTCGGCGGCCACAGCAGGTTGCCCGCCGAGCAGCGCGAGGAGTTGCTGGCGGGCATGGGTGCGGCGGTGGACGCGCTGGGCGGCCGGTTCGTGATGCCGTACGCGACGGTCACCGTCACCACGACCCTGCTCACGACCCTTCCCACGACCGCCTGAGCCTCTCACCCGAGCCCCTTTCGCGGCCCGGCGGAGGACCCTGCTTTTGGCGGAAAACCAGGGATATCCCAGGACACTTTTGCGGATTATTCTTCGTTGGATGGTCGTATTCCGCCGGCGAAAGCGGAGAAGCCGTAGATGCCGCCATTGAAGCTGGCGCACCAGCGCCCGCGCGGGGTGATCGTGATCGCCGTCAACGGCGAGATGGACGCCACCAATCGAGCCCAGCTCGAAGCCTACGTCCGTGACCTGCCCGTCGATCTCGCCCGGGGCATGGTGTTCGACCTGTCGGGCGTCCCGTTCATGGACAGCTCGGGGCTGCACGTGCTGCTGCGCTGCGCCACCGACTGTCTCAGGAACGGCGGCACCGTGCACCTGGCGGGCGTGCAGCCGCTGCCCGCCCGCCTTTTCGAGATCACCGGTGTGGCGGCGTACGTCCCCGTGCACGACACGGTGGAGACGGCCGTCGCCGCGCTCACCTCGGCGGGCCATTCCCTCTGACGGATTTCCCGCCGGATACATGCTGTGATAGCGCAATGACAACTCACGGCCGGCCCCCGCGGCGGCCGGCTCCGGATAATCTCTGCGCTACCTCGATTGCTTGGCCGAGTACGGAGGAGCGGTCATGAACGACCCCACCGTCGGCACGTCCCGTCCGTCCGCCGCGCGCGGCCAGCGCGCCAGGGGCCAGGGAGAGGCGGGTGAGGAGCCCGAGCTGCGCAGGCTGCTGGCCGGCCTGACCGCCGTCAGGGACGGCGACTTCCGCACCCGGCTGCCCGACGACGCCGACGGGCTGCTCGGGGAGATCGCGTCGGTGTTCAACGGCATGGTGGACCAGCTGTCGCTGTTCACCTCCGAGGTGACCAGGGTGGCCCGCGAGCTCGGCACGGACGGGCGGCTCGGCGGCCAGGCGGACGTGCCCGCGGTGTCGGGCACCTGGAAGGACCTCACCGAGTCGGTCAACGAGCTGGCCGGCAACCTCACCAGGCAGGTGCGCGCCATCGCCGAGGTGACCAGCGCCGTCACCTCGGGCGACCTGACCCGCTCGATCACCGTGGACGCCGAGGGCGAGCTGGCCGACCTCAAGGACAACATCAACTCGATGGTGAAGTCGCTGCGCGAGACCACGACCGCCAACGAGCAGCAGGACTGGCTGACGTCGAACCTGGCCCGCATGTCCGGCCTGATGCAGGGTCATCGCGACCTGACCACCGTGGCCGAGCTGGTCATGAACGAGCTGGCGCCGCTGGTCTCCGCCCAGTACGGCGCGTTCTTCTCGGCCGAGGACAGCGAGCTGAAGCTGATCAGCGGCTACGGCTACCCGGTCGACCCCGAGCGGCCCACCCGGTTCAGGCTGGGCGAGGCGCTGGTCGGGCAGGCCGCGCGCAGCCGCAGGACGATCGCCATGACCGACCTGCCGCCCGGCTACATCACGATCGCCTCAGGGCTCGGCCGCACCGACCCCTCGTCGGTGATCGTGCTGCCCATCGTGGTCGAGGAGCAGGTGCTGGGCGTGATCGAGCTGGCCTCGGTGCAGGCGTTCACGCCGGTGCACCGGGCCTTCCTCGACCAGCTCATGGAGACGATCGGGGTCAACCTCAACACGATCGTGGCGAACGCGCGTACCGATGAGCTGCTGAAGGAGTCGCAGCGGCTGGCTGTCGAGCTGCAGGCCCGCTCGGAGGAGCTGCTGCAGCAGCAGGAGGAGCTCCAGCGCTCCAACGCCGAGCTGGAGGAGAAGGCGACGCTGCTGGCCCGCCAGAACCAGGACATCGAGACCAAGAACCTCGAGATCGAGCAGGCCAGGCAGGAGCTGGAGGACCGGGCGCACCAGCTGTCGCTGGCGTCCACGTACAAGAGCGAGTTCCTCGCCAACATGAGCCACGAGCTGCGCACGCCGCTCAACTCGCTGCTGATCCTGGCGCAGCTGCTCGCCCAGAACCACACCCGCAACCTCACCCCCAAGCAGGTCGAGTACGCGGGCATCATCCACTCGGCCGGGTCCGATCTGCTGCAGCTCATCAACGACATCCTCGACCTGTCGAAGGTCGAGGCCGGGAAGATGAACATCAACCCCGAATGGGTGCAGCTGCGGCGGCTGCTCGACTACGTCGAGGCCACGTTCCGGCCCATGACCGGCCAGAAGAGCCTCGACTTCCGGGTCACCCTGGCGCCCGGCGTGCCGGCCGAGCTGCTCACCGACGACTCGCGGCTGCGGCAGGTGCTGCGGAACCTGCTGTCGAACGCGGTCAAGTTCACCGAGACGGGCAGCGTGGAGCTGCGCATCGAGCCGGCCGCGCCGGGTGAGCTGCCCGCGTCCGTACGTCCCCACGGCCCCGCCATCGCGCTGCGGGTCGTCGACACCGGCGTGGGCATCCCCGGGCAGCAGCTCGAAGTGATCTTCGGGGCGTTCCAGCAGGCCGACGGCACCACCAGCCGCAAGTACGGCGGCACCGGGCTGGGGCTGTCGATCTGCCGGGAGATCGCGTACCTGCTGGGCGGGGCCATCACCGTGCGGAGCACGCCGGGGCAGGGCAGCGTGTTCTCGCTGTATCTGCCGGTGGCGCGGCCCGGGTACGAGCCCGGTGAGGCGATCGCGCCGGCCGAGGGCGCGCCCGCGCAGCCGGCCGAGCGGGCGCCGGTGAGCGCGCGGCGGCTGCTCGTCATCGAGGAGCGGCGGAGCGGGTTGTTGTCGCTGGTCGCGGAGAGCGTCATGGGCGACCTCGCCACCGCCCGCGACCTGGGCGGGACGATGGAGGTGGTCACGGCGGCCGGGCCCGAGGAGGCGGCGCGGCTGCTGGGCGGGGAGCCGTGCCACTGCATCGTCCTCGACCTCGACATGCCTGACATGTCGTCTTATCAGGTGCTGGCCGCCATGGACGGTGACCCGCGGCTGCGCGGGGTGCCGGTGCTGGCCTACAACAACTGGCGCTCGCCCCCGCAGCAGGAGGTGCGCCTGGCGCACCAGCCGCTGGAGCTGCTGTCCAGCCTCGACGAGCTGCGCGAGCGCATCGCCCTGCACCTCACCGCCGGCCAGCCCGGCGACGTGCTCCCGCTGGTCAGGTCAGGCGCGGTGAACGCGCCCGAGGGCAGGGGGACCGACAACGCGCTCGCCGGGCGCACCGTGCTCGTGGTGGACGACGACGCCCGCAACCTCTACGCGCTGACCAGCATGCTGGAGCTGCACGGCATCACCGTCCTGCACGCCGAGAACGGCCGCACCGGCATCGACACGCTGACCGCCCACCCGGAGACGGACCTGATCCTGATGGACGTGATGATGCCCGAGATGGACGGCTACACGGCGACGGAGACCATCCGCTCGATGCCGCGGTACGCGCACCTGCCCATCATCGCCGTCACCGCCAAGGCGATGCCCGGCGACCAGGAGAAGAGCCTCACCGCCGGCGCCTCGGACCACGTCACGAAGCCCGTGGACGCCGACCACCTGATCGCCCGCATCCGCCACTGGCTGGACCTGTCTTGACCTCCTCCCCCTCGTGAACGAGGGGGATTCCCACGGTCGCCCGTGAGGCTTCCTGCTTCACCGCCGGGTCGCCCGCCCGAGAAAGGAACTCTCGTTGAGGTCTTACACCAGCTCCACAGGCGTTTCTCCTCTCCGCCGGCCCGGCGGCGAGGATGTTTCCGATCGTTCGCCCGGTGGCTTGGTCATCGCCACCGTCGAACACACTACCGAACCGTGCGATGTCGTGCGGCGTTTTGACGCCGGTTCGCCTGGCGGCGAACCGGCTGCCCCTGTCCTGCTCCGCAGGGGTCCGATTCCTCTCCCGTCTGAAGGCGGGAGTTTCCTCGGAGGTATTCGATGACGCCACCCGCACCGTTCCCCTGGCCCGCGACCCGCCCCCTCCCGCCATGACACCCCCACCCGAGAACGACGAGACACCTCCCTCCCCCGCCGGCGCCGACGCGGATGCCGGTGGGCTGGAGCACCTGGTGGCGACGGTTGAGCGGTTGCGGGAGGAGGCTGAGCGGGTGCGGCGGGCCGCTGCCGGTGGTGCGGTGATCGAGCTGGCCAAGGGGGTGCTGGTCGAGCGGTTGCGGTGCACGCCGGCGCAGGCGGCCGAGCAGCTCGCCCTGCTCGCCGTCAAGGCGGGCGTGACGCCGCTGGAGGTCGCCGCCGACGTGGTGAACGAGGCGGCGGGCGACCGCATCGCAGCGGCGGGCGAGCACGACCCGGCGTGTCGGCCCGCCTGCGCGCCGCCGAGAGCTCGGCTCTGGGCGCCCGCGACACCCAGGTCGTGGCCGCCTCGCTGCTGGAGCACGCGCTGGCCCCGCTGGGCGCGACGGCCGTGGCCGTCTGGGAGGCCGAGCCGGGCGGCGCCCTCGCCCTGGCCGGGCAGGCCGGCTTCGGCGACGAGGAGGCCAGGCGCTGGCGTCACATCCCGCCGGGCGTCCCCACCCCGGCGAGCCGCACCCTGCGCGAACGCCGCCTCCTCTGGCACCCGTCAACCACCCTCCCCGCCATCGGCCACCCCCCACCCTCACACCCCCCGCCCGGAAGCTCCCCCGCGTCCGATGACCGTCCGGCCGGTGGCCCGCCCCTGGATGAGCACGAGGGTGGGGCGCGGGTGACCGTCCCTATGGTGGTCAAAGGGCGGGTGGTGGGGGTGTTGGAGGTGTGCTGGCCTTACGCGGTGCCGGCGCGGTCGGTGCGGGTTGAGCGGCAGATCGAGGCGCTGGCCGAGCTCTGTGCACGGACGCTCGACTCGCCGTACGTCGCCAGGCCGGAGGATGAGGCCGCAGGAGCGGCGCAGCATGCCGAGCTGGTGGGGCTGGCGGATGCGTTGCCGGATCCGTCCCTTGTGCTGCGGGCGCGGCTGGACGAGCGCCGGAAACCGGCGGACTTCGAGATCCAGCATGTCAGTGAGCGGGTCGCGCGCGGAGACGGGCTGCTGCTGGAGGCGTACCCGATCCATGTGGGCGGGTCGTTGCTGGAGGCCTGTCCGCAGGCGGCGCGCGGGTTGCTGGGGTTGCTGGAGCAGGTGCATGCCACCGGTGAGCCGTTCCGGGCCGAGCGCATGCCGCTCCAGCTGAGCGCCACGGGCGTCGCGGACGTCAGCCTGACCAGGCACGGCGAGAGCGTGCTCATGGTGTGGCGGGACCACGACGAGGACGCGCGGCTGGCCGGACTGCTGGAGCACGCGCAGCGGCTGGGCAGGATCGGCGGGTTCGAGGAGAACGCGCGTACCGGCGAGATCACCTGGAACGCCCAGCTGTACACCCTGTACGGCCGCACCCAGGGCGACCGCCCCGTCCCCCTCGAACGGCTGCGCGACCACGCCCACCCCGACGACGCGGTGGCGGTGGGCCGGTTCCTGCGCACGGTGCTGCACCACCGCAGGATGGCGGCCGTCGCGTTCCGGCTGCGGCGCCCCGGCGGTGTGGCCAGGCACATGCGGGTGGTGGCCGAGCCGGTCTTCGGCCCGGACGGCCGGCTGATGGCGGTACGCGGCGCGTACCAGGACATCTCCTCGCAGCACTGGACGGAGGTCGCGCTGTCCGTCACCCGCGACCAGCTCGCCCACACGGAGCAGCAGTCGGCCGCCCGCAACAGGCTGGCCCTGCAACTGCAGCAGGCGATCATGCCGCCGTCCCACGGCGCCATGGACTCCTCGGGCCTGCACATCGCGGTCCGCTACCGCCCGGCGCAGAAGGAGCACCTGGTCGGCGGCGACTGGTACGACGCGGTCGCGCTGCCCTCACGCCAGGTGCTGCTGTCGGTCGGCGACGTGGCGGGCCACGGCGTGCAGGCGGCCACCGGCATGGTGGTGCTGCGCAACGCGCTGCGCGGCCTCGCCACCACAGGGGCGGGCCCCGCCCAGCTCATGACCTGGCTGAACATGGTCGCCCACCACCTGGCCGACCGCATGACGGCGACGGCGGTGTGCGCGCTGTACGACCCGTCGTCCCGCGTCCTGCACTGGGCGCGGGCGGGACACCTGCCGCCGATCCTGCTGCGCGACGGCGACGGCTCCGAGCTGCCGGTGCTGAAGGGCCCGCTGCTGGGCGCGTTCGAGGACGCGGCGTACGAGGAGGGCCGGCTGCAGCTGCGCTCCGGCGACACGCTGCTGATGTACACCGACGGCCTGATCGAGCGGCGCGACCACAACCTGCGCCACGCCCAGGACCGGCTGCTGGCCATCGCCAGGCGCGGCGCCGCCACGCTGGATCACCGCCTGGACGACCTGCTGACCCACTCCAACTCCGACACCGACGACGACACCTGCCTGATCGGCGTCCAGCTGCACTGACAACGACCTGGCCCCGGCCCTGCGGCTTGCCCCGCAACGCTTCGCAAGCCCTGGTACCGACGGCGTGCCCTGCACGTGTTCCGCGACAGCACGGCCCTGAGAGCGGGCCCAGAGTGGTCCGAGTACGTCCCGGGGCGTCCCTATCGCTCCGTGTGCTGACGCCGGTTCTCCGGCGGGACGCGGACGATGCGGAACCCGGCGTCCTCCAGGAGGGCTGGCAGGCCGGTGACGGCCGCGCGGTCCTTGCCGCGCGCCTCCTCCGACAGGTATTCCCAGTCGAGGAGGTCCGGGTGCTGCTTCCTGGCGTCGTCGCGCGTGGGGCCGTGGGTCCAGCCGCGGTCGAGGAGGTAGGACGCCCAGCGGCGGTGCTCCATCTCGGCGAGCAGCTCGATCTCGTCGTGCTCGAACGCGAACGTGGCCGGCGCGTCGGTGCTCGGCGCCGGCACCGCGCCGATCATGCGGAGCTTGATGCCGATGTGGGCGGCCTGGTCGCGGTTCTGGCCCTTCTTGGCCTCGGTCAGCGCCTCGTACGGCACCATGGACTCGTTCTGCTCAGGGGTCTCGCCGCGCTCGGCGCACCCCATCAGGTATCGCTCGTGGATCGCCCGCGCCAGGCGCTCGATCACGTCCTCGTCGATCAATTCCGGTCGTCCCGCCTCTTCTGTGACGGCGAAGAACCGCAGTGTGCCGGCGATGTCGTCGAGCAGCCCCGCGGTTCCGAACGCTTCCGCGAACACCCTACGCTGGCCCACCCGGACGATCATGGGTGCGCCGGTCCACAGCGGCGCGACGGTGAGGGTGGCGGTCAGGGCGTCGCGCTCGTCGCCGTAGCAGACGTAGACGCGCTGGGGACGTTCCTTCATGTCCTCAAGGAGCGGGCGCAGCCCGTCGGCGCCCGCGTCGTGCGCGGTCACGGCGCAGTAGTCGGCGACGAACGGGTACGTCCTGCACACCGCCTCCACCTGGGCCGTCGCGCCGGTGGCGATCACGCGGACCGGGACGCGGGCCCCGGCGCGCAGCCGGCACTGCCGGGCCAGCTCGACCAGCAGGGCCGCGCCGAAGTGCCTGAGTCCGAGCAGCAGGACGGGGCTCTCGTGGGTGACGGGGTCGCGCAGCAGCAGCACGCGGGCGGCCAGCTCCTCCAGGTTGAAGAAGTCGAGCCGCCGCTCGTGCGGCCCCTTCGAGCCGAGGCGGCGGGCGCGCAGCGCGGAGCACAGGCCGGGGTCGGGGACGTACGCGTAGGCCGACACGGGTGAGCCGCTGCCGAGGCCGTGCGCGGCGGCGGCGACGGCGACGTTGGCGGTGGCGTCGTCCTCGCAGGCGTAGACGACGCGGGCCCGGTGGGCGCCGGCCGCGCGCAGCACCTGCGGATTCCTGGCGTCGCCCGCGACGTGGAACACCCCGCGCGCCCGCTGCGGGTCGCCGGGCGGGCCGCCGATGACGACGACCGTGCGGCCGCTCTCGCGCAGCCGCTGCGTCAGCGCCTGTCCCAGCGGGCCGGTGCCGCAGACGACCGCGTGCCCGGACGCCTCGCGGGCCCGCAGCCTGCGGTATTCGGCACCGAGCAGCAGGCGTACGGTCTCGGCGAGCGCGTAGATCGTGACCGCGGGCGCGGTGAACCTGGCGACCTCCAGCGGCCACGGCAGGGGGCCCGGCGTGCCGAGCGGCTGGGGGTCGATGACGAACAGCTGGAGGTCGTAGTAGACGAGGTCGAGGAGGGTGGGTGCGGGGGTCGCGGCGGCGAGGTGCGTACGCAGCCCCATGAACCCCAGCACCAGCGACACCAGCGCCAGCAACCCGAACCCGGCCATCACCGAGGACCTGATGGAGCCCGTCTCTCGCATCCCGCCCCGCTTTCGCAGCCTGAGACGACAAGGACCGTCCGCTCCTTCATAGCAACGGGTGTCCCCGGCGTTACCGCCTTCCCGAAGATGATCAGCCGGCGCCGAAGCAGACGAAGGTGGCGGCGGGTTCGCCGAGTGAGGCGGTGGCCAGGGCGTCGGCGGGGCGCGCCCCTTCCGCGACGGCCTGGTGGTAGGCCGTCATGACGCGTTCCGCCACCTGGTCGGGCACGCGGGTGAGGCTGGAGATGACGGTGGAAGTGCCGAGGTAGAGCAGGGCGGCGGTGAACCCGAGCAACTCGTCGCCCGCCCTGACCACGGCCTGGCCGACGTCGCAGGCCGACAGCACGACGTGGCCGGGCGCCCGGCCGAGCCGCTGCAGGTCGTACGCCATGAGTGGCCCGTCGGCGAGCACGAGCCGGGAGAAGAACACGTTCTCGCGCTCGTGGTGGCCGTGGGCGGCGAAGTGGGCGATGGACGCGCCGTCGAGCGCCTCCAGCGTGGCCGTCACCGTGGCCTGCTCCCCCGTCAGGCGGCGCGCCTTGGGGTGGACGTCGCCCAGCCGCTCGACCTCGCGTTCGGCGTGCTCGAGGTCGGGCCCGGCGACCAGTACGGGCGAGCCGTCGTCGGGCGCGGCGGAGCCCCTGGCCGCCAGCCACACCAGCGCGGACGGCGCCACCGCCAGCGGCCTGCCGCGCAGGTGGGGCAGCAGCCCCCAGGGCACCGCGGACAGCCCCATGGTGGGGATCAGCACGATCCCGCGGGCGCCGTCCAGGGCCTGGCGCAGCGGCGCCGCGAGCGCGTCGCCGATGACGGCGAGCTGCCGCTGCACGGACGCCTCGATCACGGCTTTCAGCGCGGGCCGCAGGTTGCGTCCCGCCTGGGCGTTCAGGTCGCCGGCCAGCCGTCGCGCGGCCTCGGCCACCGGTTCGTACGCGGTCAGCCGGTGCAGGTGGCACCGGCCGCGTACGAGGACCAGGGCCAGCAGCCCGCCGTCCACGTTGAGCAGGCTGACCAGCGCCAGGTCGTCCTCGGCCAGCGCCGACTCCACCGCGGAGGCCGACGCGGGTGCCAGCCGTTCGCCCACGCCGGGCAACTGCCAGCCGCGCTCCCTGATCACCTGCTCCAGCTCCAGGCAGCGCCGGCGCAGCGCGGGGTCGCGGCGGCCCGCGGCCTCGTCGGCGTGCATCTGCTGGGCGAGCTGGCGCAGCTCGGCCAGCGCCTCGGCGGTCCTGCCGTCCTCGGGCGCCTGCGGCGGGCGGAACCGGAACGCCTGCGCCCTGCACCGCTCCGACCAGGCGAACACCTGCCGCGGCGGTCCGCCGTCGAGGGCCGCGCGCAGGCCGTGGCCGGCGAGGTCGGCGCCCAGGGCGGCGACGCCGGTGAGCAGGTCGAGGCTGCCCAGGCGGCCCCGGTGGGAGTGGATGAGCGCCAGCCCGTCCCGTACGCGGCGCAGCGCCAGGCCCCGCTGCCCGGACGCGCCGGCCAGCTCGGCGCCGGCGAGGTGCCGCATCAGCCGCACCTCCAGCGACACGTTCCGCCCGCTCTCGGGAAAGGCGCTGGGGGGACGCCCGCCGGCGATGAGAGCGCGAACCGCGACCAGCCTGGCCATCTCGGCGTCGTCCCGCATGCCGAGCGCGGCGAACCGCTCCGCCAGATCCCCCGCCCGCCGCGCCACCACACCAGGAGCCACCACACGGGAAGCCACCGCACCCGGGGCTACTGTGCCGGGGGCTACTGTGCCGGGGGCCGCCCCACGGGCCAGGTCGGCGCGGAGGCGCATGAGGACCGCGCGCAGTGCCCAGGCGGTGCTGCCGCGGCGGCGGAAGTAGGTCTCCGCCCGCCGGGCCCGGTCCCTGGCCTCGGCGTGGCGGCCCGCGTCGAGCGCGCACTGGGCGCGGGCCAGCTGGGCCTCGGCGTAGTCCTGCATGAGCCGCTGCCGGCGGAAGCCGTCGATGGCGCCGTCGAGGGTGCGTCCGGCCTCGTCGGTGAGGCCCACGGCGAGCAGCGCGCGGGCTCTGTCGACGGCGAGCACGGGCAGGAAGCCGGGGTTGACGTCCTGGTAGAGGCCCTCGACGCGGGCGAAGACGCGCAGCGCGGCAGGTACGTCGCCGAGCAGCAGGTCGCAGTAGCCGTCGTTGTGCAGGGCCTTGGCGGCGAGCACCCGGTGGCCGGCCGCGTGCGCGAGCTGGGCACTCCTGCGGGCGTCGTCCCTGGCCTGGCGTACCCGGCCGGCCATGAGGTGGATGACGGACCGGTTGAGCAGCACCCTGGACAGCTCGACCCGCTCGCCGGCCGCGGCGAGCAGGGGTGCGGCGACGTCCAGCTCGGCGAGCGCCTCGGCGCCGGCGCCGAGGCGCAGGTGCAGCAGGCCGCGCTGGGCGTGCACGATGGCCAGCTCGTGCGGCGGCGCCCGGCGCCGCGCGGCGTCGAGCAGCTCCATGCCGAGCCCGGTGTGCCCCTGCTCGGCCTCGGCGTGCGCGAGGCTGGTCAGCAGCCTGGCCAGCAGCCCGTCGGGCTCGGCGGGCTCGGCTCGGTCGGCTCGGTCGCCGTCCGCGTGCCCGAGCAGGGCGAGCGCGCGGCGCAGGCGGCGGCCGGCCTGGGCGGGACGCCCGTTGTCGGTCGCCTCGACGCTGAGCTTGTGCAGGTGCTCGACCTGCTCGCGGATCGCCGCGAAACCGCTGTCGCGCAAGGCCGCCTCGCGGTGGGGTCAGAGTGAGGGGTCAGGGGGATGGGTCAGAGGATGAGTGAGGGTGTCACCGCCAGTATCGTCGCCCGCGCCGGATCATCAAGCCCCTGGCGTACCACGAGTTGCGACAGACCGCGTGGCACCACGTCGAGCACGAACCTGCCCTGGTCGTCGGCCCTGACCACGTGGGCGCCGCAGCCGGTGCGCAGCTCCACCAGGTGCTCGCCGGGCGGCGCGAGCCAGCCGTCCACGCGGACGGCGTGCTCGTCGCGCGCGCTCACGCTGATCATGATGGTGAGGATCTCGCTGTCGAACGTGATCGTCCGGCTGTCCTCGCCGCCCCGCACGCCGGCGGGCAGTGCGGGCTCCTCGTGCGGCCGCAGCACGGCGAAGTCGGGCGACTCCAGGGCGAGCGCGAACTGCAGGCGTTCGACCAGGGTGGCGGGCACGGGATCGACGATGCGGTAGACGTCGGCGATCTGCCCGGCGAGCAGCTCGTCCTCGGGGGTCAGGTAGGGAGCGCCGCTCCCCTCTGCGGTGTTCATCAAGGACTCCAATCCGGATCCTTCGCGAGCAGGAGGCGCAGCTTCGCGAAGCACCGGCCGCGCGTGGGCCCGATGCTGCCCATCGGCATGTTGAGCGCGGCGGCCACCGCGTCGTAGTGGGGGCGCGGCACGAAGGCGATGATCCTGAGCAGCTCGGCGCACCTCTTGGGCAGGCTCTCGACGGCGTGCCAGAGGGCGCGCCGCCGTTCGTCGTCCACGAGCAGCTCGTCGGGGGTGAGCACGCTGTCGGGCAGGTCCTCGAAGGCGTCGTCGCCGGGCAGGTCGTCCTTGCGGGCGGCGGCGCTGACCCGCCACGCCTCGCGCCGGGTGGTGGTGACCAGCCATTCGATGAGCGCGCCCGGCACGGAGATGGCGTCGAGGTGGCGCAGCAGGGTGAGCCAGGTCGTCTGGATCACGTCCTCGGCGGCCTGGGGGCTGAGGCCCTGGTTCCTGGCGGTGTGCCAGAGCACGGGGGTCAGCTCGGCGACGATGGCGTCGAGCGCGCCCCTGTTGCCCGTACGGGCTTCGAGCAGCAGCGCGGCCAGCCGTTCGCGCCGCTGGGAGCGGGCGCCCGCCGGGCGGTCGAGTGCGCGGTCGCCGGCCATCAGATCGGGGTGATCTCCGGCCGCGCCGCCTTGTCGTTGATCATCGTGTCGATGACCGTGCGCGCCCGCTCGACGGGGTCGACGCCGACCTGCCCGAGGGTCTTGGTCAGCTCGGCGGCGATGACGCCGGCCACGATGGGCGCGGCGAACGACGTGCCGCTCCAGCCGCAGAACGGCCCCACGGCGTCGCAGTCGAGCGCGGCCCGCTCGCCGACGCTGAGCGGCGCGTTCTGGGCGCCCCTGTGGGCCGGCGGGAAGGTGCTGACGACCATCGCGCCGGGGGCCCGCCAGCGTACGGCGGGGTGGTCGTTGCTGAAGATGGCGACGGTGCCGTCGGGGTTCTTGGCGGCCACGCCGAGCATCGGCGCGAGCGGCGGCCCCGGCACGTCGGTCTCGGAGAGCGCGGCGAGGTAGAAGGGCCGGGTGGTGGCGTAGTTGCCGGCCGCGTTGACGACGGTGACGCCGCGCGCCCGCAACTGGTTGACCTTGGTGAACAGCGACTGCATGGCGGCGTCGCCGGACTCGGAGAAGCCGCCGAAGGAGCAGCAGAGCACGTCCACGGGCTGCCCGTCGTCCATGAGGTCGAGGAGGCGGTCGAGCGCGGCGTGCAGGGCCTCGCCGGGGACGACGCCGTCGCTGTGCATGACCTTGTAGCTGAGGACGCGGGCGTCGGGCGCGGTCTGCGCGATGATCCCGGCGAGCATGAGGCCGTGCCCGGTGTGCGAGTTGAGGGTGCCGATGAGCGGGTTGGGCACCTGGCCGAGGTCCTCGTAGCCCTCCAGCCTGGCGATGTCGCGGCCGGCGTAGGCGGGGTGGGTGTCCTCGATCTGCTGCTGCCCGTCGGGATCGACGGTGAGGAACGCGTCGGGGTCGGTGACGGGCCTGAACCACGGGTGGGTGGCGACGCCGGTGTCGAGGATGACGACGGTGATCCTGGGGCCGCCCAGCTCTTCGAGGGTGCGGCGGCGGGGCGGCCCGGCGACCACGGTCAGCGGGATGCGCCCGTATCCGGGGCCGCCTCCCGTGCCGGGCTGCTCGGTGACGGCGTGGCCGCTGGTGGCGGGCTCGCCGCCGAGGTCGAGCGAGCCGATCCCGCTGGTGGCCGAGCCGACGAACAGGTGGTCGAGGGAGATCTGGTCCAGCTGCGAACGGAGGGCGGCGGCCGCCGGCTCGGCGTAGGACGGGTCGGCCAGGGCCCTGCGCACGGCGCGCAGCGCGGGCCAGGCGTCGGCCTTGACGTCGCGGGCACCGTCGGCGATCTCCAGGACGGCGGGCAGCCAGACGGTCCGGTCGCCGAAGTCCCTGTCGCGGGCGCGGTCGACGCTCTCCGCCGACAGCTTCAGCCCCACGGTGGACAGGGCCTCGTCGATCCGGTCGGTCGCCTCGCGGACGGCGAGGAGCTGCCCGGGGACGAGCAGCACGTCCGCGCGGTAGACCGTGGAGTCGGGGCGGGCCTCGCCCGGGTCGAGGCCGACGGCCCACGGGTCGAGGACCTTGGCTCCGTGCCGGTCCAGCAGCTCGCGGGGCAGCGTGATGCCCTGCCAGGCCGGCCCGAACGGCTCACCCTGGCCGTGTCTGGCCGGTTCCGGGATGTGGTCGATGGTCATGGCGCCTCCGTTCTCGCCTCTGTGGCGTACGAGAGCGGATCGCGCCCCGCGATACCCCGCCGCCGGTAACGGAAGCGTCACGATCCACCGCGCGGCGGCGCGAGCGGAGGTGCTTAACTGGGACGCGTAAAACGTTTCACCCCCTTTATTGCGGAAGGTCACCCGTGGACTACGAACGCCAGCCGTACAGAAGGTGCGGCCGCAGCGGTCTGCTCCTCCCCGCCGTCTCGCTGGGCCTGTGGCACAACTTCGGCGAGGGCAAGCCACTCGACAGCCAGCGCGCCATCCTGCACAAGGCGCTCGACCTCGGCATCACCCACTTCGACATCGCCGACCGCTACGGCCCGCCCATCGGCGCCGCCGAGTCCGCGTTCGGCCGGATCTTCCCCCGGTCGCTGCGCGACGAGGTCGTGGTCACCACCAAGGGCAGCAACCCCATGTGGGACGGCCCGTACGGGAAGGGCAACTCCCGCAAGCACCTGCTGGCCACGCTGGACCGCTCGCTGGACCGCCTCGGCCTCGACCACGTGGACATCTTCTACCTGCACCGCGACGACGAGGAGACGCCGCTGGAGGAGCAGGTGGCCACGCTGGACCACATGGTCCGCACCGGCCGCGTGCTCTATGTCGGCGTGTCCAACTTCTCGCCGGAGCGCACCGCCGAGGCGGCCGGGCTGCTGCGCGGGCTCGGCACCCCGCTGCTGGTGCACCAGCCGTCGTACTCGCTGCTCAACAGGGGCATCGAGGACGCGCTGCTCGGCGTGCTGGAGGAGGAGGGCGTGGGCTGCGTGGTGTACTCGCCGCTGGCCCAGGGCCTGCTCACCGACCGCTACCTCGACGGCATCCCGGCCGACTCGCGGGCGGCCGAGGGCCGGTTCCTGACGGCGGACCGGGTGACGCCCGAGGTGCTGGCGTTCGTACGGGCGCTGTCGAAGCTGGCCGACGCGCGCGGGCAGACGGTGGCGCAGCTCGCGCTGGCCTGGGCGCTGCGCGACCCGCGGATCACCTCGGTGCTCGTCGGCGCCTCCAGCCCCGAGCAGCTCGAGGCGAACGTGGCGGCGGTGGACCGGCTCGACTTCACCGCCGACGAGCTGGCCACCATCGACCAGGCCGCCAAGGAGGCCGGCGTCTCCTCCTGAGCGGACGACCGGGTACATCGATCGATGTACCCGGTATTTCGCCCCTCGGGACGACGGCCTGGCCCCGCGAGGCCAGCACAGTGGAGTGTGTGACGCGACGCATCGACGCACTCGACGTGCTGCGCGGGGTGGCCATCATGGGCACGCTCGGCACGAACATCTGGCTCTTCACCGCGCCGGAGGGTCCGCTGGGGTTCCTGCGGCCCGAGACCGGCGCGGTGGAGACCTTCCTGCGCTTCCTGGCGAACGGCAAGTTCCTCGGGCTGCTCACGCTGCTGTTCGGGGTGGGTCTTGAGCTGCAGTACCGCAGCGCCGCCCGCAGAGGGACGCCCTGGCCCGGGCGGTACCTGTGGCGGGCGGCGCTGCTGTTCTGCGAGGGCGTCCTGCACTACGTGCTGGTCTTCGAGTTCGACGTGCTCATGGGGTACGCGCTGACCTCGATGGTGGTGGCTTACCTGATCGGGCGGAGCGAGCGGGCGGTGACCGCGTGGATGGTCGCGGCGGGGGCCGTGCACCTGGCCATCGTCGCGGTGGTCACCGCGGCGCTGGCCCTGGCTCCGCCGGTGTCGGGCGGGGTGCCGCCACGCGACTGGCTCGGCCAGGTGCGGATGCGGCTGGACAACGTCGCGGTCTTCCGCGCCGAGCTGGTGATCATCGTGCCGCTGGGGATCGTGCTGTTCCTGCTCGGGGCCCGGCTGATGCGCGCGGGCGCGTTCGAGGAGCGCGGGGCTGCGCTGCGGTTGCGGCTGATGGCCGTGGGGCTCGGCCTCGGCGTGCCGCTGAACCTGGCCACGTCCTACGCGGGCCCGAGCTGGTTCATGGTGGATCGGTACGTCGCCGCGCCGCTGGTCGCCCTGGGCCTGCTGGCGCTGGTCACGCACGTCGCGCTGGGCATGAAGGGGGCGCCGGGCGTCGTACGGCGGGGCCTGACCGGGGTGGGGCGCACGGCGCTGTCCTGTTACGTGTTCCAGAACCTGGCCGCGAGCGTGCTCTGCTACGACTGGGGCCTGGGGCTGGCCGGACGGTTGGACGGGCTGCGGCCCTGGTGGGTGCCCGCGGCGTGGGCGGTGATCTGCCTGTCGTTCATGGTGCTGGCGTCGTGGTGGCTGCGCAGGTTCGACCGGGGGCCGCTGGAGCTGGCCTGGCAGTGGGCGTATCAGGCGCCGTGGCGGGGGCGGGAGCGCGTTCGCGCGTGAAACCGGGTGTTGACGGGGTCTTCCCCAGCGCTTAACGTTCCGGCAGTCGGTGAAATTATCGACATAGTTCCGAAACTTTCGGAAACAGCCCTGGCACCCCTGCTCCGGCATTCGGAGGTTCGTTCGGTGAAACCCTTGATCCTCGCCTTGGCGCTCGTGCTCGCCGTACCCGCGAGTCCGGCGAGCGCGCACCCCGGCCCCGGGCACCATCCGCGTCCTGCCAAGGACCTGCGCCAGCTCTCCCAGCAGCTGCACATCAAGATCGGCTCAGCGGTCGACATCGCCTCGCTGCGTGACGAGCCCATGTACCGCAAGACCCTGAACCGCGAGTTCAACCACGTCACCGCCGAGAACGCGATGAAATGGGAGTCCGTCGAGCCGGAGCGGGGCGTCTACACCTGGGACGACGCCGACGCGCTCGTCGAGAACGCGCGCCGCAACCACCAGCAGATCCGCGGCCACACACTGCTCTGGCACAACCAGCTGCCCGCCTGGCTGACCAGCGGCGTCGAGGACGGCTCCATCGACGCGACCGAGCTGCGCGAGATCCTGCGCGACCACATCACCACCCAGGTACGCCGCTACAAGGGCAAGATCCGCGCCTGGGACGTGGTCAACGAGGTCGTGGAGGAGGACGGCTCGATGCGGCAGAGCATCTGGCTGACCCACCTCGGCCCCGGCTACATCGCGGACGCCTTCCGCTGGGCCCACAAGGCCGACCCGCACGCCAAGCTGTTCATCAACGACTACAACCTCGAGTGGAACGCCCCCAAGATCGAGACCACCCTGAACATCGTCAAGGACCTCAAGGCCGAGCGGGTGCCGATCCACGGTATCGGCTTCCAGGGCCACCTCGGCATCCAGTACGACTACCCCGGCGACTGGGCGAACGTCATGCAACGCTTCGCCGACCTCGGGCTCGAGGTCGCGGTCACCGAGCTGGACGTCCGCATGGTGCTGCCGGTCACCCCGGAGAAGCTCGCCACCCAGGCCGACTATTACCGGCGCGCGCTCACCGACTGCCTCAGCGTCCGCGCCTGCCGCGAACTGACCGTCTGGGGCTTCACCGACCTGCACTCGTGGGTGCCCGGCTGGTTCGACGGCGAGGGCGCCGCGACGCTGATGGACGAGAACTACGCGCCAAAACCCGCATACAAAGCCCTGCTGTCAGTGAAGGGCCGCAAGCAGCCCCACGACCGCACCCACCACTGTCCTTGAGGACGAAAGAGGGGGCGTTGCTGTCGGTCAAGGGTCGGAAGTGATGCCTTCGTCGAGGCGCTGCAGGAGGCCGTAGACGAAACGGGCCCGGTGTGTTCGCCCGCCGGACGGGAAGTCGACCGTCCAGTGGTGCGGCGCCGGGCCCTCCAGTTGTACGGCCCCGGGCATCGCGGCGAGGTCGGCCACCACGCACGTCCAGGGCGCGAGGTCGGACGGGGCGGGGCCCGAGGGGCGGACGAACCACTGGTTCCACAGCTCGCCGCCGGGCCCGAGCAGCGCCTCGTACATCAGGCCCGGCCACGACGGGAGCGGCCAGCGCAGGACGTCGCAGGTGAGGCTGCCGGCGGGCCTGCTCCCCCGGTGGGGCGCAGGCCCCAGCGCCATCCGCAGCGCCGCGGCCCCCTTGGGCGCCCTGGGCGCGTGGGCCAGCCGGGTCCAGTGCGCGTGCGCCGCGCGTACCTCGGCCCGCGAGGCGCCCATGTCCCGTAGCGCCTCCTCGACCCGCCCCGGGTTGAGGTCGCGCATGCGATGCATCAGGGCCAGCTCGAACTCCCGCACTCCGAAACGCACACCCCCACCCTGCCACGGGGCTCAGCCAGGTTCGGCGGGCGCGTCGTGGTCGTCGCCCGCGGCGACCACGTCGGCCAGGGTGATCTCGCTCAGCAGCGCGTTCTCGTGGCTGCGCAGGCGGTCCCAGATGGCGGCCAGCGGGGCCGCGGCGCGGGGGAAGGGCCTGGCGTCCGGCTCGGCGCCCTCGGTGACGCGGATGACGTCGGCGAGGGCGATCTCCCCCGGCGGCCGGGCCAGCCAGTAGCCCCCGTCCGGGCCGCGCTGGCTACGGAGCAGCCCGGCCCGGCGGAGCTGGTGCAGGATGTTGTCACAGAACCGGCGCGGGATCTCCTGGGTGGCGGCGATGCGTTCGGCGTGCACCGGACGGTCGGCCGTGGCCAGGGCGAGCATGGCGCCGAGGGCGTACTGCGTTCGGGCGGAGATTCTCATGCGAGGTGTGGGCGGGCCTCAGGCCGAGGCCGTCTCCTCCTCTTCCGCGCCGCGCTCCCGCAGCCCGCTCTCCACCGCCTCGACGGACTCGTTGGCCTTGTCGCGGCGGTATTCGCGCACCGAGTACGCGATCGCGCCCGCCCACAGCAGCGCGATGACGATGTAGGCGACCGTCTGGACCCCGCTGGAGGCGTCGATCCAGTCGCTGCGCAGCAGCGTGCGGACGTTGGTCAGGATGATGACGCCGCCGACGGCCGAGCCGAGGATGCGCGGCGGGATGTGGCGGACCAGCCAGGCCGCGATCGGCGCGGCGATGACGCCGCCGAGCAGCAGGACGGCCACCCAGGAGAAGTCGATGTTCTCGGAGCCGATGCCGACGAAGAAGCCGACGCTGGCGGCGATGGCGACGAGGAACTCGCTGGCGTCGATGGAGCCGATCACCTTGCGGGGGGCCAGGCGGCCGCTGGCCAGGATGGCGGGCGTGCCCACGGGGCCCCAGCCACCGCCGCCGGTGGCGTCGACGAACCCGGCCACCAGGCCGAGCGGGGCGAGGAACCGCCTGCGCAGCGGCTTGCCCAGGTTCCCGCGCGGCAGGCCGAACGCGGTGAAGCGGATGAGGATGTAGACGCCGAGCGACAGCAGGATGATGGACATCACCGGGGCGGCGATCTCGGTGGACAGGCTCGACAGGAACGTCGCGCCGGCGAACGCGCCGACGGCGCCGGGGATGCCGATCTTGGCGACGACCTTCCAGTCGACGTTCCCGAAGCGCCAGTGGGAGATGCCGGAGGCCAGTGTGGTGCCGATCTCGGCGAGGTGGACGGTGGCGGACGCGGCCGCCGCGTTGGTGCCGACGGCCAGCAGCAGCGTGGTCGACGTGACGCCGTATGCCATGCCGAGGCTGCCGTCGACGAGCTGGGCCGCGAGGCCGACCAGCCCGAGCAGGATGAGCGCTCGCACGATCTCCCTCTCCCTACCATTCCTACTATAGAAGTAGGAATAATACTTTAGACCGGACGCCCATCTGTCAACCCCCCATCCAGGCAAAGCCCAGGGGCGAACCAGGTTATTCGGTGATCAGGGCTCTGACCGTGAGGTCTTCCGTGCCGGACGGGCCGTCCAGGCGGACGGTCAGCTCCCAGCCGCCGGTCATCGTGAACAGGTCGCCCTCGGCGGTGAAGTGGCCGGGGTTCCTCTCGGTGGCGGTCAGCTCGGGCGTGGCGTGTCCCATGTCGGTCATCACCGCCGAGACGTGCACCGCGTCGGCGTCTCCGCGCTCCACCACGACCTCCACCGTGCCGCGGCCCGGGGACGGGTCGTCGATGACGACGGTGGCGGCGTAATGGGCGCCGGTGGTGGTCACGCGGACCGGCTGGGCCGACGCGCTCCTGCCCGCCACGAAGAGCGCCACCGCGACGGCCACCAGGACGGCGGCGATCAGCATGCGCCTCATCGGCCGCTCCCCTTCGCCTCGGCTTCCGTCACGTCGACGGTGAAGGGGGCGGTGACGATGCGGTCGGAGACGGCGTACTGGGCCCAGGCGAGGTAGCGGCCGGGCTCCGGGAAGCTGAAGGTGAAGCGCAGCCGGGGACCCGGGGTGCCCATCTCGTGGATGTGGCCGAGGAAGGAGCCGTCCTGGTTGCGGACGATCAGGTGACCCGTCATGCCGAGCCACGGCCGTACGCCGGCGGGGGCGGTCAGCTCGATCGTGGCCGGGCGCCCCGCGACGGGGACCGCCGGGCGCAGCACCGGCGCCGCCACCGCGTCCGGGCTCGTGGTGGTCACCACTCCCCCTGTGCCGATCTCTCCTGTGCCGATCTTTCCTGGGCCGATCTCGAAGGACGTGGTGGCGAGCTGGCCGCCGGAGTCCTCGCGTTCCAGCTCGGCGTGGGCGAGGTAACGGCCGGGACGGTCGGCCCGCAGACGGACCTCCAGACGGCCGGGAGCGGTGCGCAAGGGGTGGACGTGACGGAAGAACCGCCCGTCCTCGGAGGTGACGATCACGTGGGCGAGCGCCTCGTGATGGACGACGAGGTCGTCCACGGGCCGCCCGGTGGAGCCGTCCACGAGGTCGATGCGGAGCGTGAACTCCTCCCCCGTCCCGGGCCGCGCCGGCTCCGTGGCGACCCTGGCCTGCACGTACGGCCGCCCGCCGGCGGTCGTGACGGCGCTCGTGACGGCGCTCGTGACGGCGGGCGCCGCACCGTCCGGCGGGGCGGGCGGCAGCTGCGGCTCGAACACGATCACCATGGCCGCCACCGTCACCCCGGCGGCGGAGACGGCGGCCAGCCCCATCGCCGGGCCTGGCCGGGTCAGCGCCCCGGTGAGCAGGCCACCCACCAGCAGCAGCGCGGCCACGAACAACCCGCCGTAGATGAGGAAGTCACCCGGGGAGCCGCGCTCGACGAGCACGCGGAACGGCAGCACGGCGACCTCGTCCCCCGCGCTCAGCTTCAGCTCGTGCGGCCCGGTGCGCTCGACCCGCAGCGCGGTGTACGCCGGGTCGGCGGCGGCACGGGCGGTACCGGTGACCGTACGGCCGTCCTCGACCGAGCGGACCTCAAGGGCGATGGACGGCCCGGCGACCGGCTCGTACGCGATGACCCCGATCCGCAGCGGCCCCGGCACCCGGGACGCCCCCTTGATCACCACCGTGACCTCGGCCCCCGCGATGGTCTGCGCGAACCGCAGGTCCGCGCCCGCCGTGACGTTGTGTGCGGCGGCGGGCGCGGCCATCGCCAGCACCAGGAGGGCGGCCAGGCACAGCGCTCGGATCATGCCCGCGCTGGGCGGGCGTCGGGCAGGAACAGCGCGCCGAGCGCCAGCCCGACGAGCCCGGCGACGATCGGCGCGCCGGTCCACAGCTCGGCCACGAGCGGCAGGCCCCCGGCGGCGACCGAGGCGGAGGCGATGTAGAGCGACCAGGTGGCGAACGCCGAGAGCCCGGCGAAGGCCCAGTAGGCGCCGCGCCGTTCGGCCGACGGGCGCAGCCGGCTCATCAGCACGTCGCCGACGAGGCCGCCGGCCACGATGGAGAGCAGGACGGGCACGTTCTCGAACTCGGTCTGGGCGCCTGGCATGAGGACGACGATGGCGTACATGATCGTGATGGCGCCGAACGGCAGCCGCCAGCGCCGGGCGAGCAGCAGCACGGGGGCGAGCAGGATGACGTTGCTGACCACGATGGCGGCGGCCAGGCCGCCGGCGCCGGAGTTCTCGACGGCGGAGAACGCCTCCACGATGGACGTGGGGCGCCATTGCATGGCGTCGGCGTACGACAGGAAGAGCGAGACCAGCGTGGCGGCGAACGCGAGCCCGATCAGCGCGGGCAGCAGGCGGCCGAGCGTGGGGCTCGCGCCGATGTCGGGGGCGTTCCAGGCGGAACGCAGCGGAGTGGTGATGATGAGCAACATCGTGACGATCAGCCCGAGATGTGATGGGCTGAAGAGAATGTCGATGTTCGTCTCGATGCCGAGAATGGTGTGCCACATCATGTCGGCGAATCCGAACGCGGCGAACGCGGGTATCGCGAGCAGCCCGGCGAGATATCCGGCCGGCACGGCGGCCAGCCCCTGACGCCCGGCGCGCACGTTGCGCCACACCTGCCAGATGATCCAGCCCGCCACCACCGCGAATCCGGTGTAGAACACCGCGTGCCACGGCGTGAAGAACGTCTCCAGCTCGGACAGGTTGGTGTGGGCCCACGCGTCGATCATCAGCCCGACGCCGAACCAGACGCCGAACAGGGCTGTGATCAGGTCGGTCCGCGGGGACACCCACGATCGCGGCTCACCTGAATCCACCAGTAATCGCCGAATGCCGGCGTCGGCCATGGCCACCTTGCGGCTCCTTTCTCCCCCCAAGAATCTAGCGTCCTTTTCCGAAATGGCGCGCCCCGATATTCGGGCGCGATTCCCACACAGGGTGCTGTGATGAACACGTAACAGAATGAATTGCTGGGATAAATGGCCATCTGTGGTGGTTCTCCGGTGAGCCCCGCTTGAGAACCGCCCGCGCCCTGCGCGATGCTGGTACGTCAGCAGCGATCCATGGTCGATGTCGGGGGTGGGATGAGCTCTCTGCGGGTCCTGCGCTGGCTGCCCTTCGTCGTCATGGCGGGCGTCGCGGTGATGGACATGCTGGCCGGCCGTTCCCTGGTCTTCCTGCCGCTGCTCACCCTCGGGCCGGCGTTCGCCTCGGTGTCCGGCGGCGTGCGCCGCACCGCCTTCGTGGGCGCGGTCGCGCTGGGCATCTGCGTGCCCATGGCGATCTACAACGACCTGCTGTTCACCTGGGAGAACAATCTCACCGTCATCGGCATCGCGGGCGTGACGGGCGCGAGCATGCTGGCCGCCGGCCTGCGGTTGCAGCGTGAGCGCGAGCTGGCCAGCGTCCGGCAGGTGGCGGAGGCGGCACAGCGGGTGCTGCTGCGGCCGGTGCCGCGGCGGGCCGGGGATCTGCGGGTGGGGCTGTCCTACACGTCCGCGGCGGCCGAGGCGCGCATCGGCGGCGACCTGTACGAGGTGGTCACCACCCCGCAGGGCGTCCGGCTGCTGATCGGCGACGTCCAGGGCAAGGGCCTCGCGGCGGTCGAGACGGCGGCGTGGGTGCTCGGCGCCTTCCGCGAGGCGGCCTACGACGAGACCGACCTCGCCGACATCGGCGAGCGCCTGGAGGCGAGCCTGGCCCGCCATCTCGGCAGCGAGCAGTTCGTCACGGCCATCATCGCCGAGATCCACGACACCGAGGTGTCGCTGGTGAACTTCGGTCATCCGCCGCCGCTGCTCATCCACGCCGACGGCGGCATCGCCACCGCCGAGCCGCCCGAGCAGGGGCTGCCGCTCGGGCTCGGCGTCTTCGACGCCTCGCAGACCAAGGCGCACCGGGTGCCGTTCCACCGGGGCGACCGCATCCTGTTCTTCACCGACGGCGTCATCGAGGCCAGGAACGCGGCGGGCGAGTTCTACCCGCTGGAGGAGCGGGCGGGGCTGCTGCGGCGCGAGGACCCTCAGGTGGCGCTCGACGCCCTGCGCGCCGACCTGGTGTCACACACGGGCGGCCCCCTCCTGGACGACGCCGCCATGCTCCTCCTCCACCGCCCCGGCCACTGACCTCATGAGCGGAGCGGACGCCGGTGCTCGCGTCCGCGATGCGCGGTGAGATGACCTCCTCCCGCAGCGGAAAGGGACTTTCGTCCCTACCTGTGCGAGCGGCGGAAAAGGCAGGCTGGCGGGATGACGTACCAGGAAGACGAGCGGCGCCTGCGCGAGCTGCCCGTGTCGGAGGCGATGCGGCTGCTGGCGGGGGTGCCGTACGGCCGCATCGTCTTCACCCGCCACGCCCTGCCGGCGGTCAGGCCGGTGAACCACGTGGTGCTGGACGGCGGCATCGTCATCAGGTCGAGCCCCGGCATGGTCGTCGGCGACCAGGCGACGGAGGCGGTGGTGGCGTACGAGGCCGACGAGCTGGACAGTGACGAGCGGCTCGGCTGGAGCGTCATCGTGACGGGGGTGGCGACGACGGTGGCCGACCCCGGGGAGGCGGCCAGGCTCAAGGACCTGGTACGCCCGTGGGTGACGGGCGAGATGGACCAGGTGATCCGCATCCAGCCGGAGATCGTCACCGGGTTCGTGCTGGTGCCGGCGCAGGCGGTGTGCGGTCCTGCCTGATCAGCCGTCGAGGGGGACGTGCCAGGCCAGCCGGGTGCCGCCCTCGGCCGGCGTCTCCAGCTCGGCCGCCCCGCCCAGCCGGGCCGCGCGTTCCTCGATGTTGCGCAGGCCGCTGCGGCGCCCGCTGTCGCCCAGGCCGACGCCGTCGTCGGCGACGACGAGGGTGAGCCGCCCGTCCGCGACCTCGGCCCGCACCTCCGCCCGTTTGGCGTGGGAGTGGCGTACGACGTTGGACAGGGCCTCGCGCAGCACGGCGAGCAGGTGCTCGGCGACGGGCTCCGGCACGAGCGTGTCGAGCTGGCCCTCCATGCGCAGGCCGGGCGTGAAGCCCAGGTGGGCGCCCGCGCCCTCGACCAGGCCGACGATGCGGGCGCGCAGGCCCGGCGCGGCGTCCTCGCGCGGCCCCTGGAGGGCGAAGATGGACGAGCGGATCTGCCTGATGGTCTCGTCCAGCTCGTCGATGGCGTGCTGCAGCCGCTTGGCCGCCTCGGGCCTGTCGACCAGGCGGACGGTGCTCATCAGCGTCATCGCGGTCGCGAACAACCGCTGGATGACCACGTCGTGCAGGTCCTTCGCGATGCGGTCGCGGTCTTCGAGCAGCCCGAGGCGCTCGGCGTCGCGGCGCACCTCGGCGAGCTCCAGCGCGATCGCGGCCTGCCCGGCGAACGACTCCAGCATGCGCTGGTCGGCGTCGCTGAACGGCAGCCGCCCGCTCCGCTTGGCCAGCGTCAGCACGCCGCGTACGCGGGGGCTACCAAGGGGGATGAACAGCCCCGGCCCGTGGCCGACCCGCCGGGCGTCGGCGGCCGTGTCGGACGCCTCGCGCAGGTCGCGCTCGGCGCGCGGCTCGCCCCGGGTGAACACCTCGCCGGCCGCCGTGCCGGACATCGCGTACGTGTTGCCCAGCAGGTCCTCGGCCCTGTCGCCCTCGGCCACCTCGACGGTCAGCGTGGTGCCCGCCGGGTCGGGCAGCATGACCAGCACCACGTCGGCGTCGCACATCTCGCGGGCGCGGGCGGCCATGGTGGTCAGCACCACCCGGGTGCCGGCGCCGGACAGCAGACTGGTGGTCACCTCGGCGGACGCCTGCAGCCAGGTCTCGCGGCGGCGCGACTCCTCGTACAGGCGGGCGTTCTCGACGGCCACGCCGGCGGCGCTGGCCAGCGCGATCACCACGGCCTCGTCGTCCTCGTCGAACTCGCCGCCGCCGCGCTTCTCGGTGAGGTAGAGGTTGCCGAACACCTCGTCGCGCACCCGCACCGGGACGCCGAGGAAACTGCCCATGGGCGGGTGGCCGGGCGGGAAGCCGTAGGACTCGGGGTGATCGGAGATGCGGGCCAGGCGCAGCGGCCTGGCGTCCTTGATGAGCAGGCCGAGCAGGCCGAGGCCGTGCGGCCAGTGCTCGATGCGGGCGATCTCCTCCTCGCTCAGCCCGACCGGGATGAACTGGATGAGCGTGTGGTCCTCGCCCACCACGCCGAGCGCCCCGTAACCGGCGTCGACCAGCTTCGTGGCGGTCTCGACGATGCGGCGCAGCACGGTCTCGAGGTCGAGGTCGCTGCCCACGGACACCACGGCGTCGAGCAGCGCGTGCACCCGGTCGCGGGTGGCCAGCACGGCGTTCAGCCTGGTCTGCAGCTCCGCCAGCAGCTCGTCGAGCCGCATGTGCGGCAGCACCGGACGATGCTCGCTCTCCGACATACGGCCAGTGTCGCACCAGGGGCCGTCGGGGGTGACCAGGTGACCCCCGCAGACAGTAGAGTGATCGGGCAATAACTCAGGGTCACGAGGGGGCGTCCGATGCTGGACCAAGCCATCGCCGGTGCGGCACAGGACGAAGCGGGCGGTCTCGGCCCACTCGGCGTCGCCGGGGTCACGATCGTGTGGGCCGACAACAACGGCATCCCGCGCTCCCGAACGGTCCCCGCCGCCGCGTTCGACGCCGTGGCCGAGCGCGGGGTGGGGGTGACGCCGCTGTTCGCGGTGTTCGACTCCCACGACGGCATCTGCTTCGGCCACGCGCCCTTGGGCACCCCTTCCGGCGACATCCGGCTGGTGCCGGTGGCCGGCCGGATGGTCCGGCTGGCGGGGCAGCCGGGTTTCGCCTGGGTGCCGGGGCGGCAGGTGGCGGCCGACGGGTCGCCGTGGCCGTACGACCAGCGTGGCGCGCTGGAGCGGCAGGTCGAGCGGGCGGCGGCGCTGGGCCTTGAGTTCCTGGCCGGTTACGAGATCGAGTTCCACCTCAGCAGGGCCGACGACGGCGAGGGCCGCCCGGTCTACGACGGCCCCTCCTACGGCCCGGCCAAGCTGCTGGCCGTCGACGGCTTCGCCGAGCAACTGCTGCGCGACCTGCAGGGCAACGGCGTGCCCATCGGCCAGTTCCACGGCGAATACGGCCCGGGCCAGTTCGAGCTCTCTCTGGCGCCCGCCGACCCGGTGACGGCGGCCGACCGTCAGCTGCTGGCCCGCCAGACCATCCACGCGGCGGCCAGGGCGCACGGGCTGCGGGCGAGCTTCGCTCCCCTGGTCACGCCAGGGCAGGTCGGCAACGGCTGGCACCTGCACACCTCGGTCTCGCGGGCCGGGGTCAACCTGCTGTCGGGTGGCGACGGCCCGGCCGGGACGACCGCCGAGGGGGCGGCCTACCTCGCGGGCCTGCTGCGCGACCTGCACGCCGTGGTGGCGGTCACCGCGCCCAGCCTGTCGTCGCTGCAGCGGCTGCGCCCCGGCTACTGGTGCGGCGCGTACGCGTTCTGGGGCGTGGAGAACCGCGAGGCGGCGCTCCGCCTGGTCCCCACGACCCCGCTGCTGGGCCCTGGCCACGCGAACGTCGAGCTCAAGCCGTCCGACGCCGCCGCCAACCCCTACCTGGCGCTGGCCGCGGTGATCGCCGCCGGCCTCGGCGGCATCGAGGATGCGCTGACGCCGCCCGCCCCCGTGCAGGAGAACCCGGGCGAGTGGAGCGAGGCCCGCCGCGCCGAGCACGGCATCCGCCGCCTGCCCTCCACGGTGGAGCAGCAGCTGGGCGCCCTGCTGGGCAACGGGCGCATCCGCGCGGCGCTGGGCGAGGAGCTGACGGACGCCTTCCGGGTGGTGCGCCTGTCGGACGCGGCGCGGGCCGCCGATCTCGACCCTGACGAGGTGATCCGGCGCTACCGCTGGCTCTACTGACCGGGCGACCTGGGCAGGAAACATTCCGGTAACGGGACTTGACCCGCCAAAACCGGACAAACTAGCGTCCACTGCATTCTATAGAATCCAGAATGCGGAGGCGGGGATGACCGAGACGGCGCGTGCGGCGATCGTCACGAGCGTCGCCGGCGAGGTCGAGATCCGCGGGTACGACCTGCCCCGGCCGGGCCCCGGCGAGTTCCTGCTGGAGGTCGAGCTGTGCGGGATGTGCGGCACCGACGCCCACATCTACCGCGGCCGGCTGGCGAGCGTACGCTTCCCTGCGTTGCTCGGCCACGAGATCGTGGGCCGGCTGGCGGCGCTCGGCGAGGGCGTCACCGCCGACCACGCGGGCCGGCCGGTGCGCGTGGGCGACCGGGTCGGCGTCTTCCCCGCTCTGAGCTGCGGCCGGTGCTACGAGTGCACGGTCCGCAGACGGCCGGGGAGTTGCCCTGACCGGCGCCCCTCCTACGGCTTCGCCTCCCCCGCCGACCGGCCGCCCTACCTGACCGGCGGCTTCGCCACCCACCTGTACGCCTCCAACGCCGGCACCGTCTTCTACCGCACCGACCTGCCCCCGGCCACGGCCGTGCTGCAGGAGCCGCTGTCGGTGGCGCTGCACGGCCTGGAGCGGGCGGGCGTCCGCGTCGGCTCCACGGTGGTCGTCCAGGGCGTCGGCGCGATCGGGCTGATGGCGGTGGTGGCGGCCAGGGCCGCCGGAGCGGCGCGGATCGTCGCCGTGGGCGGCCCTGACGCCCGGCTGGAGCTGGCGTCGGCGCTCGGCGCGGACGCGACCGTGGACCTGCGGCACGACGACCCCGCCGGACGCAGGACCGCCGTGCTCGACGCGCTCGAAGACCCCCGGGGCGCGGACGCGGTGATCGGCACGGCCGGGTCGCCGCAGGCGTTCATGGAGGCGGTCGGGCTGGTGGCCGACGGCGGCGTGCTGGCCGAGCTGGGCAACTTCACCGACCGCGGCGCCGTCGCCTTCAACCCGTACACCGACCTGCTGAAGCGGGACATCACGATCGCCGGCGTCTATGGCGCGGGCCCCGACATGCAGCGCCGCTACCACGCCGCACTGACCGTGCTGGAGCGGGGCGGCCTGCCGTACGAGCGGCTGGTCAGCCACCGCGTGCCGCTGTCGGGGGTCAGGCGCGCCCTGGAGGCGCTGGACGGCGGCTACACCCTCGACGGCGCCGACGTCGTGAAGCTGGCGATCGACCCCGCTCTGTAACTCCCCTCAATCCCCCTGAAGGAGCAGTTCCCCATGCCCAGAAACTTCCGGCTGGCCGCGGCGGTGTCCGCGATGGGACTGGCGCTGGCCGCCTGCGGCTCGGCGGCCGAGGAGGTCCCGGCCGACGGCGGCGGTCTCGGCACCGCGGGCAGCCCGGTCTCGATCCGGGTCATCGCCAACGACGCGTTCGCCAAGCAGTGGCAGGACCAGCTCGTCCCCGAGTTCACCAAGAAGTATCCGAACATCAAGGTCACCGTGGACGGCGTGCCGTACAACGACCAGCTCGCCAAGACGATGCTGGAGCTGACCGGGACGACCGCCACGTACGACGCGGTGCTCGCCGACGACAACTGGCTGCCGCAGCTCGCCAAGACCGGCGCGCTGTACGACCTCAAGGGCCCCGAGCTGGCCAAGTGGAACGACCCCGGCTACGACTGGGCCGACTTCGACGCGACGCCGCTGGCGGCCGGGCAGTGGGACGGCAAGCAGTACGCGGTGCCGGTCCGGTCGAACCTGCTGCTCATGTTCTACAACAAGAGCCTCTACAAGAAGGCGGGGGTGAAGGAGCCGACCCAGGAGACGACCTGGGAGCAGTACTTCGCCGACGCCAAGAAGCTGGTGCAGGACACCGACGGCGACGGCAAGACCGACTCGTGGGCGGTGGGCACGTACTTCACCAAGGACCCGCTGACGCCGACCATCTGGCAGACCGTGCTCAACTCCAACGGCGGCCGGCTGCTGGACGAGAACACGAAGGTGGCCTTCAACGACGCCAACGGCGTCAAGGCGCTGCAGACGCAGGTGGACATGCTGAAGTACGCGCCGCCCGGGGCGAGCACGTACCAGTTCAACGAGCCGCTGGAGGCGTTCCGCCAGGGCAAGACGGCCACCATGTTCATGTGGGGCAGCGTCTACAAGGGCACCGCGGTCGACAAGGACACCACGACGCTGACCCCTGACGAGGTCGGCATCACCACGATGCCGGCCGGCACGGCGGGTCCCGGCGCGCATCGCGGCATCTGGTCGGCGGGCATCTCGAAGCGGTCGGAGCACCCGGCCGCCGCCTGGACGTGGCTGCAGTGGGTCACCTCCAAGGAGGGTGAGAAGTTCACCGCCAAGGCGTTCGGCACCTTCCCCGCGCGTACCTCGACGCTGGACGGCACCCCGCCCGACGCCTGGGCGAAGCCGGTCTACAAGGCGCTCAAGGACGGCTACAAGGTCGTCAGCGAGAACGAGATGTGGCGGCCCCGCCTGCCCGAGTCGGACGCCGTGCAGCAGGTGCTGGCGCTGCAGACCAGCCGCGCCATGTCCGGCCAGGCCACCGCGCAGCAGGCGATCGAGCAGGCCGCCAAGGAGATCACCGAGCTGCTGAAGTCCAAGGGCTACCCGCAGTGAGGCGTCTGAGGCTGGGAGAGCCCGGCACCGCCTGGCTCTTCCTGACCCCGGCCCTGGTGCTGCTGGCCGGCATGCTGCTCTACCCGATCATCTACACGGTCTGGGTGAGCATGTCGGACTTCGACCTGGCCACGTTCCAGCCGTCGGGCTGGGTGGGCCTGCGCAACTACACGGCCGTGCTGAACGACCCCGGTTTCCTGGAGTCGTTCAAGGTCACCGGGATCTACCTGGTGGTCGCGCTGCCGCTGCAGATGGTGCTCGGGTTCGCGATCGCGTTCCTGCTCAACGTGGAGTGGCGGGGCCGCGGCGTGCTGCGCGCGCTGTTCCTGATCCCGATGGTGGTCGCGCCGGTCGTGGCGGGCGGCGTGTGGCGGATGCTGCTCGACCCGCTGTGGGGCGTGGTCAACTACCTGCTCGGCCTCGTCGGCGTCGGCCCGGTCGAGTGGATCGGCGACCCGGTGCTCGCCATGGTGAGCGTGATCGTCATCGACACGTGGCGCTGGACGCCGTTCGTCGTGCTGATCGCCGCGGCCGGCATCATGGCGCTGCCCGGCGAGGTGTACGAGGCCGCGCGGGTGGACGGCGCGGGCCGCCGGCAGACGCTGCGCCGCGTCACGCTGCCGCTGCTGGTGCCGGTGATGGCGGCGGCGTTCATCGTGCGCTGGCTGGGCGCGGTGAAGATGTTCGACATCGCGCTGGCCGCGACCAAGGGCGGGCCGGGCAACGCCACGAACGTGCTCAACCTCTACATCTACGAGAAGGGCTTCCGCAGCCTCGAGTTCGGCTCGGCCTCCTCGATGGCCACGATCGTGCTGGTGATCACCATGCTCCTGACCTTCGTCCTGTTCCGCGTGAGCAACCGCCTGGAGAACCGATGGTGAGGTCGCGGGCGGGCCGCTACGCGGCGATCGCCGGAGCCTGCCTGGTGACGCTGCTGTTCCTGCTGCCCGTGCTCTACATGGTGAACGTCTCGTTCAAGCTGCCCAAGGACATCTTCACGGTCCCGCCGCGCTGGCTGAGCGAGCTGACGTTCGACAACTACACCAGCTACTTCGAGCAGGCCCGCATCCTGCCGCGCATGATCAACACGGTGATCGTGGCGGCCGGCGCCTCGATCATCTCGATGGTGGCCGGCTCCATGGCCGGCTACGCGCTGTCGCGGATGAAGATGCGCGGCGCGGGCGTGGTCGGCGGGCTGATCCTGGCCTCCCGGGCGGTGCCGCCGATCGCGCTGGTGGTGCCGTTGTTCCTGGTGGCGCGCAAGCTGGGGCTGACCGACCAGTACATCACCGTGATCCTGGCCTACGTCACCTTCCTGGTGCCGTACGTGGTGTGGCTGATGCGGGCGTTCTTCCGCAGCCTGCCGCCCGAGCTGGAGGAGGCGGCGATGCTCGACGGCTGCACCAGGTTCGGGGCGTTCTTCCGGATCATCGTGCCGACCAGCCTGACTGGGCTGATCTCGACGTTGATCTTCTGCATCATCCTGGCCTGGGAAGAGCTGCTGTTCGCGCTGATCCTGACCAACGACAAGGCCGTCACCATCCCGGTCGCGATCGCGGGCATCGCCGCGGACACCGAGAAGGGCGGCCTGTGGGGGCCGCTGGCGGCGGTCGGCGTGCTCACCGTGCTGCCCGTGGTGATCTTCGCGCTGGCCGTGCAGAAGTATCTGATCAAGGGTCTCGCCGACGGCGCGACCAAGGGGTGAGGCGAATGAAGATCACTGACGTGCGCGGGCGCGTCATCGAGATGCCCTATCCGCGGCCGTTCATCCCGTCCTGGGCGCCTGAGGGGGCGCACCGCGCGATGTCGGCGGTGATCGTCGAGGTCGAGACCGACGCGGGCGTGGTCGGCGTGGCGGGCGGCGACATGGGGCACGGCACCGGGCCGATGCTGCTGGAGGCGCTCAAGGGCTGGATCCGGCCGCAGCTCGTCGGCCTCGACGCCTTCGCCACCACCCACGTCGCCAACCGGCTGCGCTACGTCGCCGAGTACGTCTTCCCCCGCCCGTGGGTGGTGGGCGTCGCCGTGTGGGACGCCGTCGGCAAGGCGTGCGGGCAGCCGCTGTACAAGCTGTGGGGCGGGCACGCGGGCTCGGTCCGCGCGTACGCGAGCTTCGGCGAGGTGCGCGACCCCGCCCAGCGGGCCGAGGACGCCGTACGGGTGGCCGAGGAGGGCTTCCGCGGCATCAAGCTGCGCGTGCACTCCGCCACGATCGCCGAGGACGTGGCCCAGGTCGCCGCCGTACGCGAGGCGGTCGGGCCGGACATGGCCATCATGGTGGACGCCAACCAGGCCGCCTCCCGCTGGCGCTACGCCCCCGACGGCAGCAGGCTCATCTGGGACTACGACCGGGCGCTCGCCACCGCCAAGGAGCTGGCCGAGCTCGGCGTGGCGTGGCTGGAGGAGCCGCTGCCGCGGCACGACTACCGGGCGCTGTGCGAGCTGACCGCCGCCTCGCCCATCCCGATCGCGGGCTGCGAGCACAACCGGGGCATCGGCCAGCTCGTACGGATGCTGGAGGACGGCTGCTTCGACATCTTCCAGCCCGACGCCAACGAGAGCGAGGAGATCGGCGCGCTGCGCGACTTCGGCGCGATGGCCGCGGCCCGGCAGCGCCGGGTGATCCCGCACGCGTGGGCCACCGGGCTGGGCGTGGCGGGCAATCTTCAGCTGTGCGCCTCGCTGCCGAACTGCGACTGGCTCGAATACCCCTACGATCCTCCCGTGATCGTGCCGCGGGTGTTCCACTCGATGCTGACCGAGCCGTTGCTGCCGGACCCCACCGGCGAGGTGAAGGTGCCCGACGGTCCCGGGCTGGGCGTCGAGCTGGACCGCGAGGCGATCGAGTCGCTGACCGTCCTGCAGGTCTGAAGGGCTGACATCATGGCCGAACCGCGTTCCCCTTTCCGCACCAAGGCCGACCTGGCAGTGGAGCACATCAAGCACCTGATCATGACGGGTGAGGCGCCTCCCGGAACGAAGATCATCACCCGGGTGGTGGCCGAGGCCGTCGGGATCAGCGAGACACCGGTACGCGAGGCCATCAAGCAGCTCTGCTCCGAGGAGTGGCTGGTCGAGCGGCCACACGTGGGCGCCGTGGTGGCCGCGTTCACGGTGGACAACGTCCGCGAGCTCTACAGCGTGCGGGCCGCGCTGACGGCGCTGGCGCTGAGGCTGAGCGGCGAGCCGCTGGCCGGTGAGCGGCTCGCCGCCGTGGACGACGTGCTCGCCCGCAGCGAGGTGGCCGTGCGCGAGGGCGACGTGGCCACGTTCGCGGCGCTCAACCGGCGTTTCCACTCGCTGCTGTGCGACACCGAGCACAGCAGGCTCACCCACCGCATGCTGCAGGGCCTGTGGGCGCGTACGGAGACCGCGCAGCGCGGCTTCCGGCTGGTGCCCTGGCGGCTGCCCGAGTCGCACCGCGAGCACGTCGCCATAAGGGACGCGCTGGTGGCCGGCGACCTCGACCGGGCCAGCGAGCTGCAGCACGATCACGAGATGGCGGCCATGCAAGCGCTGGTCGACAAGATGCAGGAGAACGATGCACGAGGCTGAGGCACTGATCGGCGGCACCTGGCACACCGACCCGGGCGGTGGGACGTTCACCGTCGCCGACCCCGCGACCGGCGAGCCGATCGCGCACGTCACCGACGGCGGCGCGGAGCTGACCCGTCGGGCGGTGGACGCCGCCGCGGCGGCGTTCCCCGGCTGGCGGGCGCTCGCCGCCGACGAGCGGGCCGAGCTGATGCGCCGCGCCGCCGCCGAGCTGGCCGCGCGGGCGGAGTCGATCGGCGCGACGATGACGTCGGAGCAGGGCAAGCCGCTCGCCGAGTCCGTCGCCGAGGTGCGTTCCGGCGCCGATCACCTGGTGTGGGCGGCAGAGGAGACCCGCCGTGTCTACGGGCAGACCGTGCCGGGCGCCGGTCCCGACAACCGGATCTGGCTGCTGCCCGAGCCCGTGGGCGTGGTGGCCGGCATCACGCCGTGGAACTTCCCCGTCTCGATGATCACCCGCAAGCTGGGGCCCGCGCTCGCCGCCGGCTGCACGGTCGTGCTCAAGCCGGCCGAGCTGACCCCCCTGTCGGCGATCGCCGTCGGCGAGGCGTTCACCGCGGCCGGGCTGCCCGCCGGGGTGTTCAACGTGGTGCCGACCTCGCGCCCGGCCGACTTCGCCGAGACCGTGATGGCCGACCCGCGCGTCCGCAAGGTCTCCTTCACCGGCTCGACCGAGGTCGGCCGCTACCTGATCAGGCAGAGCGCGCAGGACGTCAAGCGGCTGAGCGTCGAGCTGGGCGGGCACGCCCCCGTGCTGGTCTTCCCCGACGCCGACCCCGAGGCCGCCGCCGCGGCCGTCGCGCGCAGCAAGTTCCTCAACGCGGGTCAGGCGTGCACCTCGCCCAACCGCATCTACGTGCACCGCGACGTCGCCGCCCGCTTCACCGCCGCCCTGGTGAAGCGGGCCGAGGCCATCACGCCCGGCCTGGACATGGGGCCGCTGATCGACGCCCGCGCGCTGGCCAAGGTCGAGCGGCACGTCGAGGACGCGCTGGCCGCCGGTGCCCAGGCGGTGACCGGCGGGCGGCGGCTCGACCGTCCCGGCACCTTCTACCCGCCGACCGTGCTCACCGGGGTGCGCGACGACATGCTGATCTGCCGCGAGGAGACGTTCGGGCCCATCGCGCCCGTCCTCGAGTTCACCGGCGAGGACGACGTCGTCGCCCGCGCCAACGCCACCCCGTACGGGCTGACCGCCTACGTGTGGACCGCCGACCTGACCAGGACGCTGCGGGTCGCGGAGGCACTGGAGTTCGGCATGGTCACGGTCAACGGCGGGCCGGTCGCGCCGCCGCAGGCGCCGTTCGGCGGCATCAAGAACAGCGGGTACGGCCGGGAGGGCGGCAGCCTCGGCGTCTCCGACTACCTGGACTACAAGTACCTCAGCGTGGGGCTGGGGCGATGACGGGGAGCACCATGCAGACGACGAGTCCGCGCGCCGTACGCGAGCGGGAGATCACCGCCCGGGTGGACCTGTGCCGGCCCGACGGACGGCTCAACCCCGACGCCGTCGGCTGGAGCCGCACACCGCTGCACCGGGCCAACATCCGCGGCTGGGGCCGCACCATGCGCTGGGACTACTGGTGCGTGACCAGCCCCGAGATGGTGTTCGCGTTCAGCGCCAGCAGCCTCGACTACCTGGCCGGCGAGTCGGCCTTCTTCCTCGACCGGCGCACCGGCCGGCAGGTAGGTGCCCGGGGGCTGCTCGTGCCCGCGCACGGGGTGTCGTTCTCGCAGCGCAGCGGGGAGGGCAGCGTCCGCATCGGGGCCGGGGCCGTCCGCATCAACGTGGACGAGACGGCCGCCGGCACCCGCCTGCGGCTCCGCTCCGCCTCCCTGGAGGCCGACCTGCTCGTGCACCGGGTGCCGGGCCGCGAGAGCCTCTCGCTCGTGGTGCCGTGGTCGTCGCGCCGCTTCCAGTACACGGTCAAGGACGTGGGGCGGCCGGCCGAGGGCACCGTACGCGTGGAGGGGCGCACCCGTACCTTCTCGGCCGGCTCAGCCCTGGCCACCCTCGACCTCGGCCGCGGCCGCTGGCCCTCCCCCATCATCTGGAACTGGGGCGCGGCCGCCAGCCGCCCCGGCGGCCGCGACGTGGCCCTGCAGATCGGCGGCAAGTGGACGGACGGCACCGGCAGCGTCGAGAACGGCCTGTTCCTGGACGGCCGCCTGCACAAGATCAGCGAAGAGCTGGTGTGGCGCTACGACACGACGGACTGGCACGCGCCCTGGCACGTGACCGGCGACCGTGTGGACCTGTCGTTCACCCCGGAACACGTCCGCGAGTCCGACGTCCGCCGCGCCCTGTACATGCGCAGCCGCGAAGCCCAGGCCTTCGGCCACTACAAGGGGACGGTGGTGGCCGACGACGGGGAGACGGTGGAGATCGACGGTCTGTACGGCTGGGCCGAGGAGGTCTACCGCCGCTGGTGACCCTTTCGTCCGGTACGGCCGGCCGCGGACGCCCGGCGATCCGCGGCTTCAGCCGAGAAGCGCGCACCAGTATGGATATTCGGAAGCGTCGGGATCTCCATGATGATGGTGGCCGCCGGGGGCGGATCGTCGCGCGGCGGCATGTCCCCCGCGTTCGCCGGCCTCGACATGTTCTTCTCCCCGGCGTTCCCCCTGTGGAACGGGGAGATGTCGATCACCGAGCCGGCGGCGAAAGGCTGGCCACCTCCCACGGCGATGGAGGGATTCGGCGTCCTCGCCGCCGGACTGATCGTGAGCGTGGCAGGCGTGGTCATCCGGGGCTTCAGGAAATAACGCCACACTTGCCCGTCCATGCCCCGGAGCCGGAGGACGCCGGCCCGCCCGCCGCCCGATGGCTGGCTGCGGCCGGCGGCGCGGGACTCGTCTGGCTCGTTCGGGGGAGGGCGCGTCACCTCTACAGGTGATCCGTCCTCCTCGAGGACCGGAGAGGGTACGGCCATGGCGATCAAGCACCTCCATACGGCCCCGGCCACCAGCGACACCGAACGACCCGTCCCGCGCTGGGCGCTCCGGGCCGCGTACGCGCTGCCCTGGCTGCTGCTCCCCTCATGCCTGTGGAGGTTGCCGTTCGCCTTTCACTTCGACATGGGCCAGCTCAACGACACGCCCCCGTCGCCGTTGTGGATCACCATCCCGTACGTCTTCGGGCTCAGCGTGCTCACCGAGGCGGCGGCGCTGCTCTGCATCGGCCTGGTGCGGCGCTGGGGAGAGGTGGTCCCCGGCTGGATCCCGGCCATCGGCGGGCGACGCGTGCCGCCCATGGCGGCGGTCGTCCCCGCCACGGGAGGCGGGCTGCTCCTGGCCGCTCTCACCGTCTGGATGGCGCTCACGTGGGCCGGCGTCTCCGACCGCATCGCGTACGAGAACGGCTGGTGGGAGGTGCTGAGCATGGTGTGCCTCACCCCGATGGCGTTGTGGGGCCCGATCACGCTCGCCCTGGCCTGGGCCTATCACCGGCGCCGTGGCCCTGCCTGACCTCCTCCCGTTGTGCCTGGGGAGTGTGCGACGCGGCGTCCGGCCCTCAGCAGGTCACCGCATCGGGCGTGCCGGCCGGGGTCTTCGGCACGGAGCCGAGGAAACGGTAGGTTTCCGGCTCGAAGATCAGTTCGGCGCGCTGCCCTCCGTCCGGGCCCTGATACCTGATCGAGGCCCCGCGCACGCCGCTGTCTTCTCGGCTCCGCTTCGCGTGTGAAGGGGTCCCGAGCTGGAGCAGAAGGAAAAGCCCACCAGGTTCATGCGCCGCACCTGCAGAAGCACCTGGGATGCCTATCTCTCAAGCACTGACGCGACGGCCGGCCGGCTGGAGCCCGCGGGGCCAGGTGGTCCCTTGCGATCAACCGCACCGCCGGTGAGGCGTTCACCGTCATGCCGGTCAACGCGTGATGAAGTCGACCGGCCGTCCGTGACCCCCGACGGCGCCGATCGCCGGCTCCAGCAGTGTGGCAGACCGCGGTCCGTCTGATCGCCGAGCAGAGTGTCCTGGTCGTAGCCACTCTGACGTGCGAACTTGTCAGCGGACGGGCAAGCCGGTTACCGCGCGGCCGATGATGAGGCGCTGGATCTCCGACGTGCCCTCGAAGATGGTGTAGATCTTGGCGTCGCGGTGGAAGCGTTCCACCGGGTGTTCCCGGGTGTAACCCGCGCCGCCCAGGATCTGGATGGCCTGTTCCGTCACCCAGACCGCCGTCTCTCCCGCCACCAGTTTCGACATCGAGCCTTCGGCCTGTTCGAAGGGGCGGGCGTTACGGGCCATCCAGGCGGCGCGCCAGGTGAGCAGGCGCGCCACGTCGACGCGGGTGGCCATGTCGGCGAGGAGGAAGGCGATGGCCTGGTTCTCGCCGATCCTGCGGCCGAACTGGGTGCGTTCGCGGGCGTAGTCCCTGGCGTACTCGAAGGCGGCGCGGGCGATGCCGACCGCCATGGCGGCGACCACGGGGCGGGTGGTCTCGAAGGTGCGCATCGCGGCCTGCTCGCCGGCCCGCTCCCCCTTCCGTACGCGCGCCAGCCGCGCCTCCAGCTTCTCCTCGCCCCCGACCAGGCACGAGGCGGGCACCCGTACGTCCTCCAGGACGACCTCGGCCGTGTGCGAGGCGCGGATGCCGTGCTTGCGGAACTTCTGTCCCATGGACAATCCGGGCGTGCCGGGCGGGATGATGAAGGACGCCTGGCCGCGGGTGCCGAGCGAGGGGTCCACGGAGGCCACGACGACGTGGACGTTCGCGATGCCGCCGTTGGTGGCCCAGGTCTTGACGCCGTTCAGCACCCAGTCGCCGCCGTCGCGGACGGCGCGCGTACGGATGGCGCCGACGTCTGAGCCGGCGTCCGGCTCGGAGGCGCAGAACGCGCCGAGCTTGACGTCGTTCTCGGTGCCGAACATCTGCGGCAGCCACTCCCCCACCTGCTCGGGGGTGCCGTTGGAGGCGAGGGCGGCGGCGGCCAGGCCGGTGCCGGTGATCGACAGGCCGATGCCGGCGTCGCCCCAGAACAGCTCCTCGAACGCCACGGGCAGCGCCAGCCCGCTCTCCTCGAACCACTGGGTGGCGAAGAAGTCGAGCGAGTACAGACCGACCTTGGCGGCCTCCTGGATCACCGGCCATGGGGTTTCTTCGCGTTCGTCCCATTCGGCGCCGGCGGGGCGGATCACGTCCCGGGCGAAGGCGTGCACCCAGTCGCGGACCTCCTTGACGTCGTCGCTGAGCTCCGGGCAGAAACCCGCCATGTGCCGCACCTCTCGAACCGCGTCGCCGTTACCGGAGGTAACACCTTACCGGCGAGTAGGGTCACGCGGCCATCAGGCGGACACGGTGATCATGGGTGGGCGTTCGCCGATGCCGATGTCGCGGACGAGCACCTCGTGCCCCTCCGGCCCCCTCCTGAACTGGGAGAGCCGCAAGGACGGCGCGGCGGCCGCGGTGATGCGGCCCTGGCGTTCCAGCCGTGACCAGGCGGCGAGCATGATCTGGGACGACATCCGCCCCAGCGCCTCGGTGCACTGCGGCGCGTGCTCGCGCGAGCCCAGGTCCACCTGCGCGAACCCGTCGAGCCCGGCCAGCTCCAGCAGGTCGATGAGCAGGCCCAGCTCCACGGCGTACCCGGTGAGGAAGGGGACGCGTTCGAGCGCGGAGCGGCGGCCCGCGTACTCCCCGGCCAGGGGCTGGACGAAACCGGCGAGTTCCGGCCAGTGCAGGTTGATGAGGGGGCGGGCGACCAGCTCCGTGACGCGGCCGCCGCCGTTGGGGGTGCCGTGCAGCGGGCGGTCATAGCACCCTTTCGTGTACATGACGCTCGGGTCCGCGAGGAGCGGCCCCAAGACTCCGAGGATGAATGATGCACGGAAATTCCGGATATCGGCGTCGGCGAAGACGAGCACGTCCCCCGACGTGACCGCCAGCGACTTCCACAGCGCTTCCCCCTTGCCGTCCATCGGCTTGAGCTGCGGCAGGATCTCGTCCTGAGCGTGCACCCTGGCTCCGGCCCGGGCGGCCACCCGGGCGGTGTCGTCGGTCGAACGCGAGTCGATGACCACGAGCTCGTCCACGAGCGGAGCCAGCTCCCGCCGGATCACTCCGACGATCTCTCCCACGGTCTCCCGCTCGTCGCGGGCCGGGAGCACCACGCTGACCGTGGTCTCCCCCTTGGCGGCCACCAGGTCCCGGACCGGCCAGTCCCCGGCGGACGAAGTGCGGCGTCGCAACCATCCGTGCACTTCAGGAAGCATGCGACCCCTCCCTCCGTATCCCAATTAATCAGCGTAAGCGAAGTGCCGATCCGGCCTCTGGATCTGTCGCCCTCCCAGGTCAAGCCGGCTTGAAGGGATCCGCGGGCCGGGCAACGCCGCCACAAAGGGACAGCCGGAAGCGGGACAAGCTTTCCGGGCGTCAGGAATAGCATTCACCGGCGGCGGTGGTGGTGATCCGTCCGACGAGGGGGCGGGCCTTCGATCAGTCGAGGACGGCGATCGCCTCCACCTCCACCAGATGCTCCGGTACGTGCAGGGCCGCCACCCCCAGCAACGTGGCCGGCGGCGCCGCCGTCACCCCCAGCCCCGCCATGGCCCGCGACACCCCCTCCATGAACAGCGGCATCTGCTCGGGACTCCAGCCCGCGACGTACACGGTCAGCTTCGTCACGTCCTCGAACGTGGCCCCGGCCCCCGCCAGAGCGGTGGCGACGTTGCGGTAGCACTGCTCGACCTGCGCCGCGAGATCCCCGGCGCCCACGGTCTTCCCTTCGGCGTCCCAGGCCACCTGACCGGCGATGAAGACGAGCCGCGACCCGGACGCGACCGCGACCTGCCGGTAGGCGGGCGACTCGATCAGCCCGTCCGGGTTCAGCAATGTGACGGCCATGACTTTCTCCTCGATTCAGCTCTCTTGTGGTTACTGAGGAACTGTAGGAGAGTGTCCCCTGACGTGGAAGAACGCACTTTTCCGTGACTGGGGCACCAAATGGTGAGCAAGCAGTTCGACGGCCCGGCAGCGGCTGATCTGCGCCGGGCCGACTCCCTGGCGCGCGAGATCTTCTCGGACGTCGCCAACAAATGGGCCCTGCTGATCATCGAGGCACTCGGCGACCGCACCCTGCGCTTCAGCGAGCTGCGCACGCAGGTCCAGGGCATCAGCCACAAGATGCTCACCCAGAACCTGCGCATGCTGGAACGCAACGGCCTGGTCGAACGGCGCGTGTACCCGACGGTGCCGCCACGCGTCGAGTACACCCTGACGGAGGCGGGACGCGGCCTGCAGGCGACGGTGGACGCCATGTGCGACTGGACGCAGCGCTTCCTCAACCACATCGAGTCCGCCCGCACCCACTTCGACAACCCAGAACGGCTCTCCTGAAGCGGGTGCCGCAGGTTCGAACCCTGCCGGGGGCCCTCACCTAGATCGTCATATATGGTTTCTGACCTGCGGTTTCACAGCCGCAGGTCTTTGCTTGCCGACCTTGATAGGCGCCAGTGGTGCCCGCACGCAGCCGTAAGATCATGATCAGGGGACGAACACAGGATGATCTTGATGTCGTTTCCCCAGGCCAGACCCTGATTCTGAGCTATTCCGGCCTCCGGCAACCCGCTATGACCGCCCGGGCATGGGTCTTCTGGAGCCAGGAACGTACGTGGTGGACCCTGGAAACGGCCGGCCACCCTGCGGCCCGAGCCGGAAGAGCGTCGCGTCCGGCTGCAGATGTACTGCATCACCGGACCCCCGGACAGGATCGGGATCGCGCCGGGTGACGTCCGGGGAACCGTCTTCATCCCAGAGCGGTTGGGCGGGTGCTGTCGTGGCTGGGACGGCCGGCACGGTTCGAACCTCGCGTGCGCGGAGTGCGGCTGCCCGGCGGCCAGTCGCGTCGACGACTGCGGGTTCTGGCAGGTCCTCGTCGGAGGCACCGACCTACAGGGCGGTCCGCACGTACTCCTCGGCCGCTGCCACGAGCCGCGGCCGGAACGCGTCGGCTGTACCGGTGATGACCGCCGCGCGGCCCCGGCGCAGCTCGACCAGGCCCTCGTCGCAGTTGTTGGCAGCCGCGCAGCACGGTGTGCAGGTTGATGCCGAGGGAGGCGGCAACGTTGCGCGCCGAGGGGAGCCTGTCGCCGGGGGCCGCCTGGCCGCTCGCCATAGACTCCTGGATGACAGCCAACTGCGGGGCGCGCACGGGCTTGCCCGTGCGCGCCCTATGGATCAGTGGTGGACCTGGACGCTGCCCGAGGTGATCGCCTGCGGTTCCGCCTGGTCCAGGTCGTAGGAGGTGCCCCGGTTGCTGTCGTATACCAGGTTGTTCCCCGGCACGGGGCCGTCGGACGACCGCCAGACGACCATGCGCAGTTTGTCCGGATCGTCGTAGCCGTACAGGACGAACCCGTACCCGCTGTCACCCCCGACCTTGGCGGTGCCCTTCACGGCTGCCTTACCGTCCGGGGTCACCACCAGCCACTCCAGGCCAGTGGCGTCGAGGTCCAGGTCGCTATCGGCAAGCCCGAAGCTCACCTTGCCGCCTCCCGGCACCGGGCCATCGTCATGTGGCTTGTACTTCGGGTTGAACTGGAAGGATCCCTTCCCAGTGTGGGCCGGGTCCTCGCTCAGCGCGCCGGCGGGGGACTGGATGGTGGAGCCCGCGGTGACGAACCCGGCGTCCGGGTCGTACACCACCACCATCACCTCGGCGTTGTCACTCGCGCCGTCGTCATCCGTCACTGTCACGTCAATCGTGTACATGCCGGGATGCTCGAACGTGTGCGGGCGGTCGCACGAGCCGGAGATAGGCGCGTAGCTTTCCTGTGCACCGTCGTCCCACGTCACCTTGCACGTGTGGGTGTCGTTCGCGCCGGAGTCGGTGAAGGAGGCCGCCAGGTCCACCTGCGTTCCCGCCCGATACACCGCCCAGGGCGCGGGGTCGTCGAGCGTCAGCACCGGCGGGGCGTTCTCCACGGTGACCGTGGCGGTGGCGGAGACCGGGTCGTTGACGCCGTCATCGGCCGAGAGTCTCACCGTGTAGGTGCCGTCGTCAGTGCAGGTCATAGTGGTCCGAGCCTGGTGAACGTCGGAGATCTGGCAGGTCGCCCCCGCGTCCACTCCCGAGGATGCCTGATAACTCCAGCTCACTGAGGGAGCGCCGTGGTCGTCGTCCGCCGCGCCCCGCAGGGCGATGGCCGCCCCCTCGTCACCCGAGATGTCGGCCCCGGCGGTGACGAACGGCGGGGTGTCCACCGGCACCGGATCCTCGTTGGCGGGCGGCTCGCCGGGCGCGGGCTGCACCGGCACGTCGTCCCGGAAGGTGAGCGTGCCGAACACCATCCGGTGGTCCGAGCAAGGATGGTGGAAGAACGGGAAGGTCGGGCAGTCTCCCGGCTCGATCACCTCGCCGCTCAGCGTGGGCGAGAAATGGTCTCGGTCCCCGAAGATATAGTCGATCTTCGTGTTATGGGAGTCCGTCGGCCGGTTCGCGGGATGGTCGACATCCAGGTATTCGCCCTGGCCGCCTTGTTCGGGCGCGTACACGCCTTGCAGCAACTCCGGAGTGGTGTTGAAGTCTCCGCCCAGCACGACCGGATAGGGGCTGTCGGCGAATTCCTGGACCAGTGCCTGGGCCTGCGCTCGCGCGAGTTCTTCCGGCTGTGGTTCCAGGTGGACGGAGCAGGCCTGAACCACCTGGCCGAGCGTCGAGGCGAACGATACGACCATGCAGGCGGCGGCTCTGCCCGTCTCCTCCTGCGAGATCGAGCCGTCATCGTTGCTGAAGTAGATGTTGCGGCGGTCCCACACACCGTCGGCGTTCACGGCGATGAGGGCGGGCCCGGATTCGCCGATGCTTCCGCTGTCCGCGCCGCAGAGCGGGTCGAACCCCGTGGTGTCGGTGAACTGCACCTGGGCGTCGCCGAAGTTATTGGCAAGCTGCTGGCGCGCGTACTTGGCCTGAAGCCAGCAGGACTCGTTCATGCTGATCAGGCGCGGCTGCTTGTCGGCCGCGACCTCGAGCAGGCGCCTGACGACCTGCATCGTGCCCTCGTTGTCGGGCTCATTGGGGTCTTGCAGCAGCGAGAAGGAGTTTCCGGCAATGTTCCACTGCAAGACACGCAGTTCCGTAGCCGCGTGTGCCGGAACGGCGAGGCCGAAAATCGTGGCGGCGAGGGTGAGGAGCAGAGCGCTCGCCGTCAGTACGGCACGGCGTAACGCCCGGGTGGGTAAGAGCAACAAGCTTCCGCTCGGGTTTCGCATGGATCTCCCCTGGTAGGCCCTCGGAATCCACCGGATCGCTTCACCGCCGATACTGTTGAGGATCCAGGACGACGTTGCGACATGGGATTCTGTGCTCGAGATCAGAACACATCAGAGCAGTGGTCAGCGCAAGACATGTCCCGACAGCGCATCCCCTTATGTCCGAGGATCGATGCCCTTGCACGTCCACGTCCGCTACGGCAAGAACAAAGAGCCAGCCGCCTTCGGAGTCGACAGGCCCGCTCATATGAGGGAGGGGTCAAATGCGTACAGGAGCACCAGGCGGACCTGCTCTTCGTCCATCGATAAGTCCGAGGATCACTACTCCCCCACCACGCTCTACCACGACCGGGCGATCGATTTCCGCTTCGGTTGGGGTCTAAACCGCCTGCGCCTAAACCACCTGCGCCCGCCCACGGGGTTCCATTACGCCAAGGCCACCGCAAACTGAGCCGACTGCAGCAGCACTAATTCCGCATGAACACCCGCATCTGAGGAGCGGGAACGCCTTGCGTGCCTCCTGCCACATTCAGGGGCTTCGACCAGGCCAAACATCCGTCGGGGGTAAGCGTCGGAAGGTCCTCGCCGAGGAGTCCAACAGACGTCGAGCAGCAACCGCATATCGTCCATTTATAGATATATTGGACTAGTAATGACTCGAGCTCTCCTAAAGCGGGTGCCGCAGGTTCGAGTCCTGCCGGGGGCACTCTCCTAGATCGGCATTTCAGGCCACTGACCTGCGGTTTCACAGCCGCAGGTCTTTTGTTTTGTGACCTTGGTAGGCAGCAGACGGTGCCCGCATGCAACCGTAAGACCATGATCAGGGGAAATGCGCGGGATGATCTTTAACGTGTTTCCCCAGGTCAAACCGGAATCTTGGGCCATCCGAGCGTCCGGCGATCCGCTCCGGCCGCCCGGCTACCGGACAACGACAACGGCTGATCGTGCGAAGTACGTGCGTAACTCCAGCTTGGTCTACGGACAGAGACCTCAGGCTGTGCCCGGAGACCCGCGGCGAATGGACAAGAGGTATGAGCGACTTCCCCGGCCCAATAGGAGATAGCTGGATCAAGGGCGTCGCCGCCGGTGAGGTGCTTCGCGGCATCGGGCCCCTGCGGGGAAATCGTGCCGCCGACCGGAGCAAGGTTCAGGCGACGCTCTGGGATGACGACGAGGAGACTGTCGAGAACGTCATCAGGGGACCCGAGGACAGCGAGGACAGCGAGGACAGCGAGGGAGGGTTCGGGCGTGCAGCGTTGCTCGCCGTAAACGGTGACAGGTCGGTTCTGAGCAGGCCTATGTGCTGTGCCAGCAGTGACACGGCGCTGCTGCTGCGGCCGACCGCGTCCGGCGGAGAGCGCTGGGCCTGAGCTGAACCGTCAACCTGCACGTTTCGATGACCTTCGCGGCATGTGACGACATCTTGGCCACCTTCGACCCGAGACTGCTGTTCACCGCACCGGACGCCGTAGCTGACTGGCTGGCCTCCTTACCGGTGACCGCCGCCGAGTGGCATGAAAGCGTAGTGCGACCAAGTCCCCGCTGGTCGCTCGATTCGGCGGGATCCCTCATCTGAAGCGCACCGCCGTCCATACCGACCGGCGACTGGTCCTGACCTCCCGGCACAACGAGATGGTCCGTCGGCTCCTGGGCGGGACATGTGAGATCTATGGCATGTGGAACGGACTACAAATCCATCACCTGCGCAAACTCCCTGACCTCAGTCGGCCAGGCCGGGCTGGTCGGCCGCCATGGGTGGAACTGATGGCACAACGTCGACGCAAAGCTTTAGTGCTCTGCTCGACATGTCACCAGGGCATCCATAACGGACGCAGCGTTACGTGGTCCTGGTCGGCGTAACAATGACACGAATTCCGTAGATAGTCTCGAATAGGAGTAACCTGACCAAACCAGCCAAGCTTGCATCGTCGAATACACAAGATCAGCGTACGAACGGTGGCCGCCGCACTAGGCTGAGTGTCATGCCATCCGCGGATGAAGTCGCAGAAGAGTCACTATGCGCCGAGTACGAGCGTAGTGTGCTCGCCGGAGCAGGGCCATTCAGCGACCGCGCGGTCACGGTGAAGATCCGGTGAGCACGACGTTGATGAGCGCCGCGCTCACCGTGGCCATCATTCCACCGAGGAGCAACCAGAACCCCCAGCGGATAAGGCGGTACTTCTGCCCGACGATGTGGCTGACCCGGTACAGCTGATCAGCGACCCGCTCCAGGTCCAGTTCCGAGGACCGTATGAGAGCGCGAGTGACGGTCGCCGGGGAGTCGAGGTGAAGGATGTCGGCGTAGTACATGGCGGCACCGTGAATTTTTCGCCGATCCAACCGCGGATAGACCGCGCCGGCGAGCACCACCACGGACGCCAGGGCTGCCGCCGCCCCAACCCACCACAACCACTCGATGGCGTTCGATAACGCGAAAGGTGACCAGTTGCCCGAGAGGAGGCCGCCAGTGACGGCGCCGAGGCCGATGCCCACGATGCCGAGAAGGACCTGAGCTTTGGTATCCGCCCGGTTGAGTTCCTCGCGGGCCTCTCTGAGCAGCTGTGTTCCGTAAGCGCACGCATCGTCCTCAGCTGCCTGCCGTTCTTCTGCGGCAGTTTGGGGGAGGGCTCGTACGATCTTGCGGAACACGACGAACCTCCTGGCCGGAGACGATCACACGCAGAGCATTCCACGGCCGCCGCGGGTTGAAGCCTCGTGATGCGCCTCGCCACCATTGGCCGACCCGCAGAAACTGTCGCCGTCAAAGGCGTTCCCGAACAAAGCTCTCCAGGTCGGCACGTACTCCCGTGAAAGGCACCCGCGTCTGAAGAGCGGGAGCACCTTATGACTTCCCGCTACCAATATGGCCTTGACCTGCTGGAACGCCCATCGTGCCGCCACCCGCAGGAGACCCACCCCAGACGGTCCGATGAACGTCAGACTCCCTCACATATCCCCACATCTGTGGACAAACTGGACTCGTAGTTGCTGGAGCTCTCCTAAAGCGGGTGCCGCAGGTTCGAATCCTGCCGGGGGCACTCACCTAGATCGGCATTTCAGGCCACTGACCTGCGGTTTCACAGCCGCAGGTCTTTGCTTTCTAGACCTTGGTACGCAGCCATCGGTGTCCGCGCGCAGCCGTAAGACCATGATCACGGGATATACACGGGATGATCTTGCAAGCGATTCCCCAGGTCAAACATGGCGAACGGCCTTCCCGGCGGCCGGCAACCCGCTACGACCGCCCGGACACCAGACAAATACAGTCGATGGTCGCGCCAAGCACGTGCGTACGACCACAGGCACGCTGAACTCGCGCTCGATCAGACATGCCACCTAGCAAGCAACGTGCAAGTCACCATGAGAGGCGACACATGCCTGTTGCTACCAGACACTTCGGGCCAACTACCTCGTTGAGAGGACGCGCCCCCAAACCTCAGCTGGCGAGCGCCGACGGCGACGCCTCCGCGCACGCCCGCCCCATCCGGTGCCACGGAGAGCCAGCGCTAGCGCCTTCACAAACACCACATGGCACAAAGAACCCAGATTGGTACTTATGGCGCGAATGGCTCTCAATATCGCCCCAAAGGCCGTCAAAATTGTCGTACGCATGTTCTAATGTGAGTGTATGGTGATTGAAGGACCGGACGGGCAAGGGCTCTGGGGAACGAAGGCGCGCCTATTCATCGTCTCCTACGTCCCACTCATCGGAATCTTCGCGGCCCGAAGCGCACCGCACTGGTGGTGGACGATCTCGTTGTCCATCCTGGCCATTGTGGGGGTGGTCGATGGGTGGCGTCTGGTTCGCACAGCCCAGAAGCGCTCCAGCGCGTACATGACGATTACAAGTGTAGAAGATCAAGGCAGTGCAGTCTCGGGCTACCTTGCGACCTACCTTCTACCCTTCCTCGGGGAGCTACCGAACGGCTGGGGCGACGGGATCGCCTACTTCCTATACTTCGCCACCGCCTTTGTGATCTTTCTCAAGTCGAACCTTGGAGTAGTTAATCCGACGCTCTACATTCTTGGCTGGCGCGTCTCGCGCGTTGCCCTCAATGGACGAGGAACACTGCTCGTATCACGCAAATCAGTCAGAGTCGGAGAAAGGGTACATGTCGCAGTGGCCCTAGGAGTGCACGTAACTGTCGCAACATATGGCACCATTGAGGAATGACCCCCGAGCGTCCCAGAGCATTCGATGAAATCACTCTCGACGGAACTCCCTACCTGGTACTCGGTCGACGCACAGGACAGCGCGGCATGGAGGCCAGGAAGATCATAATCAACGAGGCCCTCCACGACCCTCTTTGGGAGTTGTCCCTGAACGCCTTGGAGCGTGTACGAGCAAGCAACTCGCGTCCTTACGAGCCAAACGCAGAACTGGAACGAGAAGAGTTCTTCCTTCTTGACCTTGACGAGATCCCTGAGCAGCCCGAGAAGCTGTCGAACCACAGGAAGAGCAATCTGCCTGCTGAAGACCACAACGAAGATCGGACTGCTGCACTGATCCGCACGCTCCGAGATGTTGGCGTCCTAGACACGCTGGCCCCCTACGAGCTCCCGCGGTTCCCTACGCCGATCTTCTACTCTGTGGCTTGGCAGCAGGCGAACGATACGTGGGTTCACTTCATCCGAAAGACTAACCCACGCGTTGTATTCAAACCTGGCCTGAGCTGGTTCGGCTACGGGGACACCTTGAAGAAGATCGAAGATCCTGCCATGGTTATAGATGATCGTGTGGACATGATCCTCACCTCGGATCACCTAGCTGCTTTTAATGGGCTACACCTCAGGACTCTCTTCACGGACGTCCACATCGTTCTGCAGGACGTTCCGAAGTACGTCGAAACTATCGCCAAGGTTCTTGATGAAGAGAGCATCGGTATCACTGGCGATGCCAGGGCAGCGTTGCTCGCAGCTTCCAAGCGGCGAGTGTCATTCGCCGCAAGGATTTATCACCTGCAGGAGCGTCTTCCCGAGATAAGACTGAACCTCGACCGCCTAGGCGCAGTTCTGGACCGCCACTCGATTGACATCAGTTCCCTGCTCAATGGAGAGGGCAGGCTGCACTTTGAGGAGGAACAAGCAGGCTTGTTCCTTGACGTTCTCGACGGCCGGTATTTCAAAGACGACTGGACCGACGAACCACGCCGAGCGGATAGATACTCACGAAGGCAGCCGACGTCCAGTCAGTAGACCGCATTTACGCCCAGTGTCACAAACACCGCCGACGATGAGCCGGAGACAGCCGTTCCAGCGCGCTGATCATCGCCTGATCGTCCACAATGGCCGACGCCTTGCCACCTGCCGGCGCGACACCGCGAGCTGTCGATGCAGGACCAGGATCCGCATCGACCTCGCGAGCTGCCCAGCAGCGCCACCCGTCGGGGCCGATCGAGCCTTGTTCGCGTCGAGTTGGTATGAGACACGAGCACCCCGGTTTCGGAACGACGGCCGCCTCAGCCGGTCCGTCGTTCGAGTTCCTCTGTCATCTCCGCAAGGTCGCTCCAATCGACCAGGTCGAAGGACTTCTTCAAGAGCCAGAGGAACCGTTGTTGGAGTACGGGTTCTTCGCTAATCCTTCCCGTGGCCGCCAGGAGAATGTGCGCTAGCCGCTCGACGTCGTCCTTGGAACTGTGGACTTCGGCGACAAGGGGCCGGACGCGCCGATCGAAGGTCTCCCAGGAGAGATCGGGGTTCGGCTGGCTGAGGTGCTGCCTTAGCCACCAAAGGCTGGCCCGCGTGATATTCGACAGGTGGTCGTCACTCAAGGAGATGACGGCATCGTCGGCGAGGACCGCTTCGAGACGGCCTGCCCTGCGCGCCTCCGAGAACCGCTCAGAGCGGACGAGATCCGACTCAGACATGGAAACATACATGCGAGCCCGGAACTCCACATCCCCATAGGCAGGTGTTAGTTTCCATCCTGCAAGCTCCATGGTCAGCTGCTGCTCAGCCTCGAACGCTTCTTCGGGAAACAACTTCTCAGTAACGTTCCGAGACGCTGCCTTCGTGCCAGCAAGTGCAGCGGCGCGCGCTGCGTCTGCATTCGGGTGCGGCGGACGCTCTGGGTCGTGATCTCTCCGCGGAAAAGGCCGGTACCAGACCCGCCCCCGTCCCTCAAAGGCGATGCCCGGCACAGTGGATGGCAGGGCCATCGTCACCTTCACTGACCGTACTCGCCTCAGCCTTGCCTCATCCCTGGTCAGCAACGAAGCCCTCTTCCCTGCTGACCAGGGATTCCGCCTTGCTGGACCGGTCATTCGCAGGCGGCGCCTCAGCGGAGTGCCTAGGTCCCCAGATCAGGCGCTTCAGCATCGTGTCGCCGAACCTGTCGGTCTCGTCCGGGTCGTTCTTGGTGAGCGCCTCGAGGAGATCGAGGTTCATGTCATGCTTGATAACGGTGCTGAACAGCTCGTCGACAGGCTCCTTCGGTATCAGGGCCTGTTTTACGGCCTTTCTCCAGAACAGCGCAGCATCGATGGCGGCCGTCCGCGTCTCAGCGCGGTTGTGAGCCTTCCGGAACGCGTCTGCCAGAGTCGCGAGGCGCTCCGGGTACTCGAGATCTCGGCCGCCCTCACCACACAGCACGACGAGTCCTTGGCCCGAGTTAGCGAGGCAGAGGAACGCTACGATGCCCGCGCGCTCGAGCTCGACCTTGCCGAGCCACTTGCGGATCGTCGTTAGCACCAGGGCCCGGTGCTTGGAGGTCCCAAGAGCGGTGAAAGCCTTCACGAGGGCGGGGCTGACAGGGTTTGGGGACTTGAGCGCAGCCCTTCCTAGCCGGGTGAGCGCCAAGTTCGGGGCGGTCATCCCGAACTGGCCGCCACACACTGCGGCAACGACGTCGACCTTCTCCTGCGACGGCTTGGCAGCGAGCCAGGTGTACAGGCGGTCGCGTACGTATGCACCGATCACAGGATCAAGCGAAGCCTTTATCAGTTCGTCGACGAGGAGCTCCGGTCGCTTGCCGGATAGCTGTTCGAAGAGCTCCTGCACGAGGAGGCGGTCGTTCAGGCGAGCCGCGAGCTCCATGAGCGAGCCGACCACCCGCTTGGCATCGTCAGCATCGAGCTTCTGGATAGTGTCAAGCGCCCAGGTTCGCAGTGTCTTCCGCTGATTCGGAAACTGATTCCACAGGTGGAGTCGGACCGCAGCGGCGAGGCCGTGAGACTGGGGATCTACCCTCACACCGCCGTCCACCTCGACGAGCTTCGCTGATTCGAGACGCTCGGAGGCGAAGACGTCGGAGAAGATGTCGACGAGCGAACGAGTCTGGCCGATCTCCTGGCGGAATGCCTCGGACATGGCGAGTACAGAATCGCGTCGGCCGCCATCACACATGGCCGCAGACCAGAGAAGAGTGCGGGCCCCTAGGTCAGAGGGGCAGACGGTCTTGAACCAATCCCGCCAACCGCGGAACTCCTCGGCGATCTCCTTGCCTGAGGTGTCCGGATCCGCGGTGTGAAGGATATCCGTCAGGCGGAGCACTTCTCTGGCGCGTGGGGACGACTCCCAGATCTCCACGAGTGCTTTGTCCGCCAGCCGAGGAGAGAGGTGGCCTGCACCGGTGCGCCGCAAAATACTCTCAGCCAGCTCTTTTCCTGATGGAGTGGCCAGACGCACGATTCGCACGCCGAGCCCGTCCAGCCACTGCTCCTTTACTTTGGCCTCGCAGGTGAGTACGACGAGCCTCGCGCCTGCGTCCTCAGCCCAAGAGAGCAGCTCTGCACCGAAGTCGGCGGACGGACACTTGTCGTACTCCGACATGTCGAGGACATAGCCGTGTCCCTGTGCTGCGGCGGGGAGAAGCTGCTTTCGCGGCTGCTCCCAGTTGGTCTGCAACCGGACGACCCGATTGGTACCGCACTGCTCGCGGAGTCTACGCAGGGCCGCGGTTCCCCGTCCTGTGCCAGGCTCGCCAACAATGACGAGGACACCAGGGTCGGAGAGGATCACCTCGCTCCTCTTCCAGTCGTCGCTCTCAGGGTGGACGAAGAGGCCGTCGAAGGTGGGTCGTAGCTCCTCACCGCTGACAGGAACGGGCTCGACTGACTCGTCACCCATGATGAAGGTCATGTTCTGTCCGAACCAGGCCGGACCTTGGAACGTAGTCTCGGGAATGCTCATGGTCACTCCTTCGGCGAAGCCGGGGGGTAATGGGTGTTGATGGTCATGCCGTTGAAAACCTGCTGGGAGGCGAGATACGACGGACCTTGGAACGTGACATCACCCTCGAACCGAATTCCACCCTTGAAGGGCGAAGCCTGTGCCGGCGGCGCAGGGAGTGCAATGCCATGCTTGCGCTGGAACCGCGCCCTAACCTGTTGGGCATCGAAGTCACCCGCATGAGGGCCGATCGCTTCGGCTAGCTCGGCAAGCATAACCAGCAAGACCGTGGCCGACTGGCCAGTGTTCCGAGCAAGTTCGGCGAGATTGTCGAGCCCGTCGAGCCAGTCCCGACCGTCCTCGAACGGTTCGACGCGCCACACGTGTAGACGTGACAGCACCCGGTGGGTCAAGTGCTCGAGTCCGTCGGGTTCGGTGATACCCGTCGCAGCGGACATTGCCTTGACGATCTGAGCATGCCGTGTACGTAGTCGCTCGCTCGTCACCTTCTCCACGAGGAGGCGCCGAAACGAGACGTGGGTGCTGTGAGCGCGTGCTCGAGCCGCCAGATCATGCAGGTCAGCGAGGTCGTCCCTCGGCCCGGGCGCCGCAGCGCCGAGGAGGAGGCGCCCTGTTTCAAGAGCGTGCTCGCGAGTTTTCCAAGTCTCCGCAGCCTGGCCGAGCAACGAGATCAGCGCCTCACTGCTTCCCGTGACGGCCAGCTGCTTCTTGACCTGAAATTCGATCGTCGTACTTTGGTGCGCTGGCCCTGCTCGCATGACGACGTCATCGAGCAGGCTCCCTGCAACTCGCTGCTGCAAGGCAACGCTCTCGACAGGCAGATCGATCCCCACAGGAACGTGCGCTCCGCGCAGCAGCCTGCTGAATGCCAAGGCCGCAACCCGGTACTCAAAGATCGTCCCTGCGCCCCCCGTTGCCTCTGGGGACGCCACTCCGTACGCCATTTCCCCTCCCTGCTTCTGCGTTGCCCACCACATTAGAAACGACGACCGACAAAATCGCGACTCGAATATTCTTTCGATATTCGCCTCTCTCGTTCCCGAAGGCGCCTACGACTCCGCCTAGTCATTTCTGTGAAGCCCCTGCTTCACCATGGATGGATATGACACGCAAGGCGAGTGATATCGCTCTTGATCGCCAGTGGCATCGCCCAGGCCACAGGCACATAGCGGATGGCACCCTGGAGCGCTGAAGCTTAGGAGTGTCCTGAAGACATACCGGTCCGGCTATACCGCCCGTGCACCGGGCTAAAAGGCTGCTGGTCATGGCAGATACGTGCGTAACTCCGACTTGCGGTGCGAGGTCAACCTGCAGCGCAAGCGGCCGGCGCCGGGTGACGGGCGAGACGTGTTCGTCGCCGGCACCCGAGCATCCCGTTCCTACCTCGTGGCCCTACCCACGCCAGGCCGGACGCCGACCCGCGATTGGTCACTCGCCAGGCCGCCTTGTACGGCTAAAGGAATGATCACTGGCGTGCACGGGACAACCGCTCACATCGGCTTCTTACGGTCGTTGCGGGCAGGCCTGGCGCTGAAGAGCGATTCGAGCTGGTCGTATCGGCTGTCAGCGATGCTCAGGAACACCTCCACCATCTCAGGATCGAAGGACGCTCCCGATTCCTGGCTCATGATTTCGAGAGCCTCTTCGATGCTCCTTGCCGGGCGGTAAGCACGTCCAGTGGCGACGGCGTCGAACACGTCGGCCACGGTGATGACGCGGGCGCTCTCCGGGATCTCCCCGCCCTCCAAACCCCTGGGATAGCCGCGGCCGTCGAACCGTTCGTGGTGGTGAAGAATCCCCTCCAGGGCGGCGTCGGTGAGGAGGGTTCGAGCGGATGGTTCAAGGAGGTCGTCGAAGAGTTCCATCAGTCCCTCGACGATGCTCACGCCGCAGCTCGTGTGCGATTGGATCAGCGCGTACTCCTCCTGGGTGAGAGCTCCGTCTTTGTTGAGGACAGTGCCGGGGATGGCGAGCTTGCCGATGTCGTGAAACAGCCCAGCCAGACGTACGGCCTCCAATGAGTCAGGGCGCGTTCCCATACCTTCGCCGATCATGACGGCCAGCCGGGAAATGCGTTCGCTGTGTCGGCGTGTCTGGGGGCTTTTGATGTCCAGCGCCGTCATCAGCATTTCGGCCAGATCATCGGCGGTCACTTCGCCGTCGAGCCGCTCCGGTGCCCGGACGGTGGCGAAGCGGTCGGCATCGGCCCGCGCCCGCCACAGTGCGGGCGCGTCCTGCGGGCGCCCCTGCGCGACCAGCAGACCAGCCATCCGGACAGTGGACGCTCTGTCGCCGGGGTCCGCATCGGCCAGCCTGCGTGCGAGCTCCCTTGCTCGGTTCTGTTCGTCGAGAAGGCCGGCCAGCGTCGTTCTTGCGGAGTCCTCCCCTGCATCGGCCTGGGCCCGCCACAGCGCCAACGCGTCATCCGTTCGGCCTTGTCCGACCAGAAGTGTGGACAGAAGCCCGGTCGCCTGCTCATGACCAGAGCGAATGGCGTGCTGGTACAGAGCTCGAGCCTGCCTGTGCAGGAGGCGATGTTGTGCGGCGTGGCCGGCGCGGGTCTGGTCACCGGGATCGGTGAGATGGTCGACCAGCGCCTGCCAGCAGGTGCTTGGTACCTCTGCCAGATGGCGTTGCTGTCCGGCGTGCTGCTGGAGGTAGTCGGCGACTTGGTAACCGCTGATCTGTCCCATGGTGGTGGAGCCGGCGACCGGGGCGAGGGCGGCCGCGGCGCCGTTCAACGTTCCGGTGGCATACGCGAGGGCGGTCTCGAACCAATCGGGTGAGGCTGCGGCGCGCTGGCGCACGTCGCAATATCCGGGTGCCGCGGCACGCAGCAGGTCCGAGCTGAGCGGGGACACGACGCCGAGGCGCGTGGCGTCGATGGCAGCGTTCAGCACCGCGGCGGCGTAGGGATCCGCGCCGCGCCATCGATTCACCAGTTGTGGAGCCGCGGCGATGATCTGAGTGAGCCCGTAGTCCCCGGATCGCAGCGCCAAAGCGATCCGCTGGTCCCCGGAGGTCGCCACGGCTTCGGCGCGCTCGCGCTCCGCGGCGCTGAAGGAGCCCGGCAGGTGAACCACGTCGGCCAGCTCCAGCAGCTGCCGTTCAGCGGCGTACAGATCCGGCTGCCCTGGGCCCGGCATCGCCGTGTAGGCGGTGTAACGCTCGGGCCAGATGGTCGCGACCAGTACTACGCCTGACTGCAGCAGGACGCGGACGGTGGCGGCGCTCAAGCCGGCCGAGCCGCCCACGTACCGTTGGAGCTCGTCCGCCCATATGACCAAGCGACCGATCGTCTGCTCGGCGACCTGACGGACCTGCCCGGCATCAGCGGGATGCAGCAGCCACCAGTGCGGTAACACCGCGCGGATCGCTTCGAATGCGCTTCGGGACTTACCCACCGACGACTCACCAACCAGCAGCACCATGCCGCCTCGGCCGGCAGCCTTGGCCAGAAGGTCCCGGACTCCGCGCGGGGCGGTATCGGTGTCGCGAAGAATGTAGGCGGGGAGGTCGCCGGTCGCGCCCGGAGCGTCGATCGCAGCATGCACACCCAGCCGACGAGGGTCGGCCTGTGCCACTCGGATCAGGCCGGCAGTGCCAGGGGCATCGGCGGTGAGCGCGCGTTCCCGGGCTGCTTGCCACGCATTCCACTGCTCGCGAGGAACCGCACAGGCACGCAGGAACGCCTCCAGCGTTTCCCGGCTGGCCCTGCCCTTGTTGAGCAGATCCGACAACGTCGAACTCGGTAACCCTTCCTTCGGCCGCTTTCCAGGGTTGGCTGCTTTGTCGAGATCGGCGTATGAGCGGCCTGCCCGTAAGGCGCGTAACGCGGATATCAGCTCGGGGACGGTATGCACCTGGCTGGGGTCTGGCATCTCAACGTGCACCAGCGACGCTCCTCCCGTCCTGAATCCCATCCATCCGCAGAGTTCTTCGCCCACTGATTCGGACGGCACCGGACCGGTTCCACTCCCATCGTCGGTGCGGCCCCCAACAGCCGTCCAGCCTGCACGACCGGTTCACTCTGCACGGTAGCGCCTCCGGCATGCTCCGCATTCGATGCCGGACCCTCGTCCTGCGCTGACCATGAGAGCAGCCAACACACATCGCGGAGGAACCCAATGGAGCTTCTGGTTGACCTCATCCCACTGGCCGTCGCCGCCCTCAATCTGGCCATCGCCCTCATCAACCGTGAAAGGCACGCAGGCTCGGCACCCCGGCATATAAGGAGACAAAGGCGGCATCTATCGCGAGTTCTGTGACAGGTCCTCTCCGCAGTCGGACGCCGGACAGAGCGCGGCCCGTCCCGATCAACAGCAACGCGAGCCACATGAGCACGAACATCTGCCAGCATTCCCACTTGCGGGTGACGTGGCACAATGGTTTGATTGTGAACCATTGCCGAAAGAAGCCTCCCCGCGAAGATCAATCAACCGTCCGCTGGCAGGCCTGATCAAAAACATGCACAATTACCCTCGTGAAGGCGTACGTGGGGGTCACCGACGGAAGTTGGTACCGGTTCCTTTCCGCACGTCCCATGCTCACCGAGGTCAACTTCTGGCGCCCCTCCAGCGGTCGCGAATTCCGCGCACTTGACCACGGCGAACCGTTCTTCTTCAAAACCCATCACCCACACAACCGCGTAGTCGGCGGTGGCTTCTTCAGCGGCTTCGCCCCCCCTTCGCGTCTCAGAGGCCTGGGAGTTCTTCGGACAAGGCAACGGCTCATCAAGCCTCGGTGAGTTGCGTCACCAGGTGGGGCGATACCGCAGCCTGAACCGCCCCGGCTTTGATGGAGACCTCAGCGGTTGATTGCTAGGGCTTCGTTGGGGTGGTGGTGAGCGTAGTAGATGGCCTCGAACTCGTCGGGCGGACGGTGTCCGATAGCTGAGTGCAGGCGGGTGGCGTTGAACCAGGACACCCACTCGGCGGTGGCCAGTTCCACCTCGGCCAGGCTGCGCCATGGGCCTCGGGGCTTGATCAGCTCGGTCTTGAACAGGCCGATCTGCGATTCCATCAGGGCGTTGTCGAGCGCGTCGCCGACCGTGCCGATGGAGGCGTCGATGCCGGCCGCCAGCAGATGGGTGGTGAACCGGAAAGACGTGTATTGACTGCCCGCGTCCGAATGATGAATCAACCCCGCCCCGGCCGGATGACCGGTGCGCTCGCGCCGCCACAACGCCATGTCCAGGGCGTCCAGCACGAGGGTGGTGTGCTTGGTCAGCGAGGCGGCCCAGCCGACGATCGCCCGGGAATAGACGTCGACCACGAACGCGACGTAGACCACCCCGCACCAGGCGGAAACGTAGGTGAAGTCGGCCACCCAGGCGGAGTTCGGCCTCTGTGCGGTGAAGTCGCGCTGCAGCCGGTCGGCGGCGCGCTCGTGTCCTGGATCGGGCGTGGTGGTGCGGATCCTCTTGCCCCGCCGGGCGCCTTGCAGGCCGAGTGCGCGCATGCGTCGTTCGACGGTGCAGCGGGCCACCTGATGTCCTTCGCGCAGCAGTTGCCGCCATACCTTGCGGGCTCCGTAGACGCCGTAGTTGGCGGCGTGGATGCGCTGGATGTGGGCGTCCAGCTCGGCGTCGCGTACTGCCCGCGGCGAGGGTGGGCGCCTCTTGGCGGCGTAGTAGGTGCTGGTGGAGATGGGGCAGCCGTGTTCGGTCAGGACACGGCAGATCGGCTCGACACCGAACACGCTGGCGTGCTGGTCGATGAAGGTCACGAGTGCGTGTGTGGCCGGTCGAGCTCGGCCGCGAAGAAAGCCGACGCGGCCTTCAGGATCTCGTTGGCGCGCCGCAGTTCGGCGTTCTCCCGGCGCAGTCGCTTCAGCTCGGCCGACTCGTCGCTGGTGCGGCCGGGCCGGCTGCCTTCGTCGATCTGGGCCTGGCGGCCCCAGGTGCGCAGTGTCTCCGCGGTGCCGATGCCGAGCTTGGTCGCGACCGCGTTGATCGTCGCCCACTCGGTCGGGTAGTCCGGCCGCACCTCGGCGACCATCCGCACCGCTCGGCGGCGCAGCTCGGCGGGATAGGGAGACTTACCTGGCATGGACTCGATCCTCTCAAGAGATCAAGTCTCCACCGAACCCGGGGCGATTCAGCCAGCCGATTGACCCCGGGGAGGACCCGGTCATCGGCTGCGTCATCATCCGCGACGTCTTCTTCTTGCCAGACGATCGAATCGTCGGGCCGCCCCCGGACTTCGCGTCCAACATCGTGCAGGGCAAAAGCTACGACCTCGCAAGCCACCCAGCCGCCGACTACTTCCATGATCTGCTGCACAGAATCGGCATTGGCGTCAACATCGACCTGTCCGAGCCGTGGCACCGTGACAGACCGGTCTATGGGGATCCACGGCTGGCCCCCCGCAGGCTCGGCCAGCAGGCCTTTGGCCGTGGTCCTGCACGCCTACGAACGCCGGTGCGCGATCAGCGGTGACAGAATCCGACCGGTCCTGCAGGCGGCCCACATCCGCCCGGTCGCGGTGGGCGGCGAACATCGTCTGGACAACGGACTACTTCTACGCTCGGACGTCCACACGCTGTTCGACCGAGGCTACTTGGCGGTCGACCCTAAGCCCGCGTTCCGCAGCTAATCCGTGATCCAAGGCATGTTCGGGTCTGAACCCGCAAGTCAACGGAGTATGGCCTGGTGGAAACGGCGGAAAGCCCTAGTGACACGACTTCACTGATAACCCCGTCACGACGTGCACACGCGCTGCTACGGTCTGGTGACATGTTCGTCAGGACAGCGAGCCGGAAGAACAAAGACGGCACCACGGTGCGATACCTCCAACTCGCCCATAACGAGTGGGATCCGGTCGCCAAAGCCGCCAAGATGAAGGTCCTGCACAACTTCGGCCGCGAAGATCTGATCGACCGCGCCGCCGTCGAACGCCTGGTCGGCTCGTTGTGCCGGCTGCTGGACCCGAGCCGCGCCGCCGCGCTCACCTCGGGCGCGGACCTGACCTTCATCGGCTCGGCCGCCTACGGCGGCGTCTACCTGCTCGACCAGCTGTGGCGGCAGCTGAAGATCGACACGATCATGACGCGCATGCTGGCCTCCACCCGGCGCAGCCCGTTCACCGAACGGGTGCTGTTCGCGCTGGTCGCCAACCGCGCCCTGGACGCCTCCTCCAAGCTGGCCGCCTCCCACTGGGCCGGCCGCGCCGCCCACATCGACGGCCTGCCCGCCTGCAGCGACGACGCCTGCTACCGGGCGATGGACTGGCTGCACCAGGTCCAAGACTCCGTGGAGCGCAAGGTGTTCGACCAGGTCGCCACCCTGCTCAACCTGGAAGTCGACCTGCTGTTCTTCGACACCACCTCCACCTACTTCGAGATCGACGAAGGCGACGAACCGATCGCCCGTGACCAGCGCGGTGTCCCGCTGCCCGACGCCGACAACACCGATGAGGGTGATGGCGACGGATCGGTGATGAAGGGCTTCCGCACCCACGGCAAGTCCAAGGATCACCGCGACGACCTGCCGCAGATCGTCATCGGCATGGCCGTCACCCGCGACGGCATCCCGGTCCGCGTCTGGTCCTGGCCCGGCAGCACCACCGACACCGCCCTGATCCGCCAGGTCAAGGACGACATGCGGGACTGGACCCTATCCAAGATCGTGTGGGTCGGGGATCGCGGCTTCGCCTCCGCCGACAACCGCCGCTACCTGCGCCAGGGCGATCATCACTACATCATCGGTGAACGGCTGCGCTCGGGCTCGGCCGAGGCCAAGGCCGCGCTGTCCCGGCAGGGCCGCTATCAGGACGTGGCTGAGAATCTGAAGGTCAAAGAGGTCCGCATCGGTGAGGCCGACCGGTTCGTGATCTGCTTCAACCCTGAGGGCGCCGCACGCGATGCGGCCATCCGGGAACGCCTCCTCACACAACTCCAGGAGCTGATCGCCGGCACCGACGCGCTCAGCGCCACCAAACGCGCCGAACTGCGCGGCGTCATCTCCACCAAGCCCGGCCTGAACCGGTATCTGCGCACTACCCCCAAGGGGTTGCTGCGCATCGACGCCGCCAAGGTCAAGGCCGAGGCGAACCTGGACGGCAAGTACCTGCTGCGCTGCTCGGACCCCAAGCTGCCGGCCGAGGACATCGCCGTCGGCTACAAGCAACTGCTGGAGGTCGAGCGAGGCTGGCGCGACATGAAGCAGATCATCGACCTGCGCCCGGTCTATCACCGGCTGGAGGAACGCATCCGCGCGCACGTCATCTTGTGCTGGCTGGCGCTGCTGCTGATCCGCATCATCGAGACCACCACCGGCACCACCTGGAGGCGCATCCGCACCGAGTTCGACCTCCTGACGGTCGCCACCTTCACCGGCCCGACCGGCACTTTCCGCCAGCGCGCAGAGCTGACCAAGCCCCAGCGCGACATCCTGGCCAAACTCGACATCCCAACCCCGAAGAAAATCGTCGAAGCCGTACCCGCCGCAGACGCCTGACCAGGCACAACACCGGCGCCTAGTGACACGCCGCATCAGCACGCTCGCAAGCGTTTCCCCAGCTCAGGCCACAGATCTATGTGCCTTTCTCGCTACACATCTGCGGAACGCGAGCTAAGCATCGCCTGCTGGTCAGCCCGAGACTTCGTGAGGAGTTCGGCAACGGCGAGGAGTTCTACCGCCGGGCCGGACAGGAAATTCACGTCCCGAGCCGACCACGCGACCGACCCCACCCCGAGACCCTTGAGTGGCACATCGACGAGATCTTCTTACGCACATAGACCACCCTGGCCGATCCGGCTCCCCCTTCACTTCTGGCTCGGTCGAAGGGCACGTCAACCGCGTCATCCATCTGGAAGCCAATGTCAGGCTGAGTCGTACGGCCTGCCAGTAGATTCGGCCGGCTGGCACTGCGGCAGCTCTAACAACCACCTCTCGTGAGGGGTCTCCGGCTTCGAGCCAACTTTCTCGTCGAACTTGAGGCCGTCCTCAAGGAGCATGAACCGGACTCGCCACGCTTGGTGTCCAAGGTCTGATGGGATTCGTGCACGTGCATTTCGTCAGGGACGGGTATTGGTTCGCTGACTGCCCGTCCCTTGCAGTCCAGCCGGAGATCAGCCGTTGGAAGCTCGGCGAGCTTCCCACGGTCGGGGCTCCATCTCATATCGAACACAGTTTCATATTGCCTCGTTCCAAGTTCCGATCTATAAAAAAGGAGATCCATCTATCAAAGCGGCTCGGTTGCATGAAGCGGGTGCCAATGCCGGATGCATGGAGAAATCGCCTCTTCTATGGCGACAACATTGACATACTCCGCCGACACATCGACGACCGATCCGTTGACCTCGTCTATCTCGATCCGCCATTCAACTCCAACCGCTCCTATAACGTTCTTTTCCGTCATCGGACAGGCCAAGAGTCGCAAGCCCAGATAGAGGCATTTGACGACACATGGACATGGAGCCAAGAGAGCGAGGCTCAATATCAGCAACTGTTGAACGGCGACGCTCCTGCACGGCTTGCCGACGCGCTGGAAGCGATGCGCAGGGTGCTGGGCACTAACGATGTGCTGGCCTATCTGATAATGATGGCCGCTCGGCTGATCGAACTGTATCGCGTGATGAAGCCAACCGGTTCGCTCTATCTCCACTGCGATCCGACTGCATCACACTATCTAAAAATTCTACTCGATGCGATCTTCGGTGGCGAGAACTTCCGCAACGAGATTTCCTGGCTGCGCGCTGGCGCGAAGAACGACTCCCTTCGCTATGGCAGATCACACGATGTGATCCTTTTTTATACTGCGGGCAGGACGTTCGTCTGGAACGCTCAATACACTCCCTTCGATCCGAAGTCGATCGAAAAGAACTACACGCACATTGAAGCTGGAACCGGAAGGCGATACCGGCGAGGTGATTTGACCGCAGCAAAACCTGGCGGCGACGTCGACTTCGAATGGCTGGGCGTCCGACCATACCGCGGGCGGCATTGGGCATACTCCCGTGAGAAGCTCGACCAAATGTTGGCCGAAGGCCGGATAGAGTTCCGCCGAACCGGAATGCCGGTATTCAAGCGATATCTGGACGAACAACCGGGAGTTCCACTGCAAGATGTCTGGACTGACATTCGACTCACCTCTGCAGACAAGGAACGTCTGGGTTACCCGACGCAGAAGCCACTTAAGCTCCTGGAACGCATCGTCTGCGCCAGCAGCAATCCTGGCGAAGTAGTGCTGGATCCATTCTGTGGCTGCGGCACTGCCATCGACGCCGCCCAGAAACTGGGCCGCCGCTGGATGGGAATCGACATAACGTACCTCGCAATAGACCTGATCGAGAAGCGCTTGCGTGGAGTATACGGCGATACAGTAATGGATTCCTTTACAGTCCTAGGCATACCACACGATATAGAAGCAGCGCGATCACTATTCCACCGATCCCCGTTCGAGTTCGAACGCTGGGCCGTCTCGCTCATAGACGGACAGCCTAACGAGAGACAGGTCGGCGACAAAGGATTCGACGGTGTAATTAGATTTCCCATCGACGGCCAAGGGGGAACCGACCGCGTTTTAATATCAGTCAAGGGCGGTCGGCAGCTCGGCCCTCATATGGTCCGTGATCTCGCTGGCGCCGTCGGCCATCAAGGCGCCGCGGGCGGGGTGCTTATTACCTTGGAGCGGCCTACACGAGGAATGCTCCACGAGGTCAACAGGTCCGGGCTCTTCCGTGCTGAACGCCACGGCCGATCCTACCCTAAACTTCAATTGATTACAGTGGAAGAGCTTCTCACTGGAACACGCCCGGAACTTCCACCCGCGCTTCTGCCCTACATAAAAGCGCAACGCCGACCCGCAGCACACACACAACTGACACTCGACTGACTTCGCGGCACAGGTACTGCGGTTCCAACGGTCACCGGCGTCATGTCCGTCAGGTTGCTTACGCCGTTCCAGGCCATGCCTTAGATCACGACTGCTCGCCGATCGCAAGCAACTGATGCAGCAAGGCGACGAACTTCTGCGGGAGAGCCACCGTCTGGGAGCAGCAATCGTTACCATCCTGGGGTGGCGCAAGCTCAGCGCAAGCACATCCCCAATGAGATCCGGCGCGCGCTCTTCGACGCGACCGACAGGCAATGCACCATCTGCCGCAGACCCCTGGACATCGAGGGCGGCACCCACCACATCGGCGAAATGGGCCACATCGCGCCGCACTCCCTGGACGGGCCTCGCCGGGAGGCGGCCAGACCGGCGGAAGTTGATGGCCTCGGCAACCTCATGTTGCTGTGCCCGAGCTGCCATCGAACCATCGACAAAGAGCCGGGCCTGTGGCCGGACGAGCATCTGCGCGCCATCAAGGCGGAGCATGAGGGGTGGGTGGTGGTCGAGCGGGCTCGACCGGAGCCGGACGAGCCGCTTAACGTGGAGCCCACGGGCCTCGGAAAGATGGTGAAGGTCGGAGGCGTCGCCTACCGAGTTGCGAGGGATCCCGAGGAGGAGAGGTTCGCGGACGGCACAGCAATCGTGTCGCGGGCGTTCGCGTTCGCGCCGGACGGCCGTCACGTCTGGATCCGCACGATCGCCACCAAATGGCCCGGTTCCGAGGCCCTGGAACGCCGCCTCGCCTTGGCCGCCGAGGCTGGCCTGCTCACCGAAGCACTCCCCGGCCTGCCGACGCCCGTCGCGGCGTCCATGACTGCCGAGAGGGCGACGCTGGTCACCGCGCTTCCCTCGTTCACCACCATGGCCCACTTCTACGGCGGCCGAGGCCGCGAAGCCGAGGCCGTACGTGTCCTGGCTGCCGGAGCCGCCGGGCTCTGCAAGGGGCTGGCCTCCTTGCATGCCAGAGGCCTCGCCCATGGTGCCCTCGCGGATGACTCGATCATGACCGACCGGGATGGAGCGCTCTTCTTGCGCGACGCCGGCCAGGCGTTCCTGCATCCCATCGAGCCCGCCGAGGACGTCCGCCAGCTGGCCGAGCTGATCCACCTGACGGTGACCGGGCGTCCGCCAGTACCGCTCGTCTCGGCCGCGGTCCTGAACCCTGCCGTCCCGGAGCGCTTTGCCCACGCCCTCGACCGCGCGCTCTCACCCGACCCGGCCGAACGCGGCGACATCGTGGAGCTCGGCGCTGGACTGCGCATCTGAGGCGAAGGAGCAGACCGTGGAGAACAGGGTCGTCGACCTCGGTGCCGAGGTCGGTCTGATCTGGTCCAAGAATTTTCCCAGCAAGCTCATCGCGCAGCGCGAGCGTCATCCGCTCCTGCCAGGGCTAGAAGGCATCTGCCACGACCTGCGGGCAGCCGGGCCGCAGAACCTGATCCCTGCTCGTCTGGAACGCGGCCGGGAGGGCCGCGACGACTCTCTCAAGATTTATGTCGACGGCCGGTACGCGCTCATGATGTTCCCCACCCAGGACCTGCGCGGCTACCGGGTCGTCTGGATCCATCCGATGCGTTTCAGCGACCACGACCGGATCGTGCGGGGCGGCCTGCTGTTGCGCGCCGGGCAATGGCGGGTCTACGAGCACCCTTACCAGCTGCGTCACTCCTCCGGCTGGCCAGCCATCCAGACCGCCTGGGCCACAGGTGTCATCGCGCCGCCCGATCAGGAGCCCAAGGCGCGGGCCTCTCACACCGCCTATCTCGACCGGCTCGCCACTCTGGTGGACCAGGGACGGCGGATCGAGGCTTCGGCGGGAGACGCCAGCCGGCTCGTCCCCTATCACCGCGTCTCCTCGGTGGCCGCGACCCGCCGCTCCGCGCGGTCGGTGCACGCCTTCCAGCTCATCGACGCCAACCGGCTGGCGGAAGGCACTCGCGTGCACATCGACGGCGAGCCCGATCTGCGTGGCCGGATCGAGCGGATCGACGAGGGTGTGGCGATGGTGCGGTTTGAGCGGCCCGTGGACTTCGGCCGGATTCCCGAGAGCGGCGCCTTCGCCGAGTCGCCCAACCTGATCGCCTTTGATAAGAAGCGAGCGGCCATCGAGATCCTGCGGGAAGGCCGCGCCCGCAATCCGCTGTTACTGACCGCCTTGGTCGACCACGGCTTCCAGACCTTCACCCCCGCGCTCGGGCGTCGTCCCCGCGAACATCTGGACACCAGCCAGCTCAGCGCCTTCCATAAAGCGCTGGCCGTTCCGGACCTCGCCCTTATCCAGGGACCGCCCGGCACCGGCAAGACGCACACCATCCGCCAGGTGGTTCTGGCCTGTGCCGAGGAGCAGCGCAAGGTTCTCATCTCCTCCTACACCAATCGAGCGGTCGACAACGTGCTCCAGGACCTGCCGGAAGACTTGCTGGTCCTGCGCATCGGCCGAGAGGACGGCGTCACGCCGGGGTGCGAGCACCTGATGCTGGAGGCGCGGGCGGTCGAACTCCAGCGGCGCATCGCCGAGCGGACCGAACCTGTCCTCGCCCGCTATGGCGCCGCAGCTTCGGATGGCCCCGCGGACGCCCTGCATCGGCAGCTCGCCGAGGACCTGCGGCGTCTGGACGATGCCGGTGCGCAGGTCCGGCACAGCACCGCCGCCCTGGCCGAACGCGAAGAGTTCGTGACCGCCGATCTCCGACGGCAAGCGAGTGCCCTGGACGACGAGCGGCGCCGCCACGAGGAGCTACTCGTCGGGCACTGCCATGCTCTCGACCGGCTCGACCGCATGCTGAGCAGGGCTCGGCGGGCCGCCGATTTCCCGCTGGTCGGCCGGTTCTTCCGGCGGCGGCTCACCCGGCTGCAACAGGAGCGATCCACGACGGCTGCCGAGTCCGAGGGCATCCGCCGGACGCTGGCCGTGACGGCGCAGGATCGGGCACGGCTGGCGGCCGAGCTGGACCATGTCCGCAGCACGCATCCCGACCTCGTGGCCGCCCGCCGGGCTCACGAACGCGACCTGGCCGGACAACGAGCCTGCGCCGAGCGGGCGGCGAAGGTCGCCAGGTCCCTGCGCGGACTGCTCGACGGCGAAACGCCCGAAATCAGTGCCGACCCGGCGAGGCTGGCCGCGTTCTTCTCCGCCGCGGGTTCAGTACTCGCGCTGATGCGCAGTCGGCTCGGCCTCCTGACCTCATGGCGAGGAGAACTCGAACGGCGGACGGAACAGCTGTACGCCGAGCTCGTCAGATACGCCGATGTGATCGGCGCGACCTGTATCGGCACCGCGACGAGCGAGCATCTCGACGACGTCGACTTCGACGTGGCCATCGTCGACGAGGCCGGCCAGATCAGCACAGCCGACCTGCTCGTTCCACTGGTCCGGGCACGCAGGGCGGTCCTCGTCGGCGACCACGTCCAGCTTCCGCCGCTACCGGATCAACGGCTCGTCGCCTGGGCCGCGGCGGAGCACCCCGGCGATTCCGAGCTGGCCCGGCTCATCACCGACAGCGCCTTCGAGTTGCTGTTCCCCTCGGCGCCTCAGGAGAACAAGGAACTGCTGCGCTTTCAGCGCCGGATGCCCGAAAGCCTGTCTCGCTTCATCTCCCGCCACTTCTACAGCGGTCTCCTGGAAACTGACGTGAGGCGGGTCCACCGCGACGACCTGTTCGCCGCTCCCGTTGCGTTCATCGATACCACGGAGTTGCCAGAGCGGGAGCGGCGCGAACGGAAGCCTCGCGCGGACGAACCCTGGCCCAAGGACAGCCGGCTCAACATGTGCGAAGCCAGGCTGCTGGCGCTCCTGGCGGTCCACTACCACGCACAGTCCGGCGACTGGGCGGTCATTCTGCCTTACGCGGCTCAGATCGGCCTGGTCACCTCCCTGCTCGCCCGGCGCATCGGTGACGAGAGCGTCGTCGCCCGCCGGGTGGCGACCGTCGACTCGTTCCAGGGTGGCCAGCACGACACCATCCTCTTCGGGTTCACGGTCAGTAACCCGTACCGCAACATCGGCTTCCTTCGCGAGGTACGCCGCTCCAACGTGGCCTTCTCCCGTGCCAAGCAGCGGCTGATCCTCGTCGGCGATTCGACCACGCTCCTCAACGCCAGCGACCCCGGCTTCCGCGACCTGGCGCGAGCCCTGCACGACCACGTGCGAACCGCCGGGGACCTGCGCGGGTACCGCGAGATCACGCGACACCTCGGGGAGCACTCATGAGCAGCACGTCGACCGACACGATCCTCTACGCTCCGGCCCGAGCCCTGGAACACGCTGCCGACCTACGCGGCATCCGGCCTGTACGCATTCACGCGCTCGCACTCCCTCTGCACGCCGCGGAGCTCTCCGCGGCCATTGAGGAACGCGGCCCATTCGACCTCCTCGACCGGTACGTCGGCCTTGCCATCGCCGAAGGCGGTTTCACCCGACTCCAAGACATCGCAGAGTTCCTCGGCGTCTCCGAGCATATGATCGACCGAGTGCTGCGCTTCCTTGGCGGAATCGGCCACCTGCAAGGCAGCGCCGACGCCCTCTCCCTCACCGAACGAGGACTGCGTTCAGTCCGCGACGACCGCCGCTACACCGAGAAGCAGGAGCGGCTATGCCTGTACTTCGACGGCGTACGAGGCGGACCGCTGCCTACCGCTCACTACGCCCACGGCGTCCGAATCTTGGACCAGGACGCCGCATACGCCCAGCGGGCCTTCCACCTCCTTCCTGAAGCATGCAGCTTCCGTCCGGGCGTCGTCGCGGAGCTGGCCCGGCGTCCCGACCGAGGCGAGTATGACTTGCCGGATGAGTTGCTCAACCTCGAGGTGCTGGAGGTGGGCCGGGCATTCCTGCCTTACTACGCCGTCAGGGCGCACGACGGCCAGCGGCTCAGGACACTTGTCTACTCCGGTGTCGCCGAACTGCGGGACCACCATCTGGAGAAGATCCTCAACTCATGGCCGAAAGCCACTCATGCGATGGAGAGCACCGATTCCGAGCAGCCCCGTGACCATTTCGCCGAGTGGATGCGCGAACGAAAGATCCCTCCGCAGGCACTCAGCTGGGTCGACCACTACAGCTTCCGGCTCGTCCTCCCGCCCTCTCGCTACTCCGAGCGCACAGTCGGAGCAAGGGATAAGGGCACCTTCTCCCTGATGATGCTCGGCTCGTACGTCGCTCCACGCAGCCACGTCCTCCAACTATGGTGCGACGACGCCCCTACGCGGACTAAAACCGTCCTCACCCGGGCGCTGGCCTACGTCACGGCAACCCGCCGCACGACCTCAGAATTGACGTCGTTCCTCGATCGCGTCTGTCGCCAGCTCGAACCAGACACCGAGGTCACTGTCGACGCCCTGCACGAGCACGCCCGCAGGGTTGGATACGGCGCCCTCGACCTCAAGGAATAAGGCAGTGGGTCCACCGCCTTCGCCAGATACCATCCTGCCTTGTCCGCAGGTTCGCCGTACTCCTCACGCCGGCCAACGGCGAGAACTGCTAACTAACCACCTGGGTTGATCTCGAACTCGTCCAGGGAGCCGTGAACGCCGACTGTACCCTTCTACACCGCAACAGCCGGGCTGAAGCCCGAGGCTCCCAGCTACCGTAATCAGCGATGAGCGCCCGCATCTGAAGAGCGGGACCGCCTTGCAAGACTCCCGTCCGGAGTACCGCTCTAACCAGTGCAAACACCCGCCCAGCCATGGAGATTGGGGGGTCCTTGCTGAAGGGCCAATACAGGCCCAGCAAAAAGAACATATGGCCCTTTATAGGGAAACCGGACGCCGTTCGACTCGAGCTCTCCTAAAGCGGGTGCCGCAGGTTCGAATCCTGCCGGGGGCACTCTGTGATGTCGCACGACATCGGAAACCCTCGAACCTGCGGTGGGGGGTATCACTCCAGGTGTGGAAATGATCACCAAACGTAGACGGAAGTCTGCAAAGATCATTGACCATCTCGGGGGAGAACACGATCATGTCC